>PABE01000134.1 GCA_002702725.1 Porticoccaceae bacterium | reverse complement strand
AGCAGAACGGGCAGTCCCTGGTGGTCGGGGCTTCCGGCGGTTTCTCCTGTTCCCTCTGCATTCTGTTGATACTCTTGATCAACAGAAATACCGCGAAGGCGACAATCAGGAAGCTGATAACCGAGTTGAGAAAGACGCCGACGTTGATGGTGACCGCGCCGGCCGTCTGGGCATCGATCAGGGTGGCGTATGGGGGGGAGGCGTTGGCGCCTTCCTTGAGGACCACGAAGATGTCGGAAAAGTCCACGCCGCCCAGCAGAAGGCCGATAGGTGGCATGATGATGTCGCTGACCAGGCTCTTGACGATGGTGCCGAACGCGCCGCCGATGATAATGCCGACGGCCATATCGACAACGTTGCCACGCATGGCGAAGGTTTTGAATTCTTTAAACATGGTGTAACCCCTTTTTGTTTTTTTGCCTGATGGAAACCATGGTAATGAGTGAACGTTACTCACGAGCGGTTCACCTGAAGCGATAATAGCCTGTTTTTTAGTGTTTTTTACTGCTTTGTCGCGGCAACTCCACCGGATAGTCGACCGCCTATAACCCCCGCCCCAATTCCCCTATAATGGCGGCCTTTTACAATACCAAGAGCGAATGCTATGAATCGTTACCCGCTATGGCGGTACCTGATGATTTTGGCGGTGCTGGCCATCGGTCTCATTTACTCGGCGCCTAACCTGTTCATCCCCGACCCAGCTATTCAGATCACCGGCCAGAGTAGTGCCCTGGAGCTTGACGAGCAGGATATGGAGCGCATTCGGCAGGCACTCAGGAATCGCAATATCGAGTTCTTCGGCGAAGAACTCACGCCCACCGACGCGATGATCCGTTTGACCAGTTCCACCGATCAGCTCAAAGCCAAAGACGCCATCCAAAAGGCGCTGGGCCCGCGCTTTGTGGTAGCGCTGAATTTAGCCCCGACCACCCCGGACTGGTTGATGGCGCTGGGCGCAGAGCCCATGAAACTGGGCCTTGATCTCAGTGGTGGCGTGCATTTTCTACTTCAGGTCGATACCGAAAAGGTCATCAACAAGTACCTCGATACCCAGGTTGACGAACTGAAGAAGACGTTTCGCGAGGCGCGGGCCCGTTACCGTTCCTTTGAGCGTCAGGGCAGTGCGCTGGTCGTGACCTTCGAGAAGGAGGAATGGCGAGAGCTGGCCGCGGAAGCGGTACGCACTGAGTTCCGTGACTTCCTTCGGGACATGTCCGAGGAAAACGGCCTGTACACCCTGAGGCTGACGGTGCTCGAGACGGTTATCCGGGACAAAGAGGATTACGCCGTCAGCCAGAATCTGGTCACCCTGCGCAATCGCGTCAATGAGATTGGTGTCTCCGAGCCGATTGTGCAGCGACAGGGCCGCAATCGCATTGTCGTCGAGCTGCCGGGGGTGCAGGACACCGCGGCTGCCAAGCGTATCATCGGTAAAACCGCCAACCTGGAGTTTCGCCTCGAGGCCGAGCCCGGTGCCGTCGTCGGTCGGGAGAAGTTTCCGTTCAAGGATCCCAACGCGATTCCCGCCGAAGCCTGGCTGGAAAAGGATGTGATTATTACCGGTGATCAGGTCAGTAATGCCTCCACCGGTTTTGACGAAAACGGCATGCCCCAAGTCAATATCGGGCTCGACAGTGCCGGTGGCCGGGAAATGAATTACGCCACCCGCAAGAATGTCGGTCGCCGTATGGCTGTGCTGTTCATCGAGACCAAGCCAGTGCAAAAGCAGATTACCAACAGCGACGGTGAGCCGGAGACGGTTATTGTCCAGCAGGAGGAAAAACACATTATCAGCCTGGCCACCATCCAGAGCGCATTGGGTGTGCAATTCCGCATTACCGGGCTCGATAGCCCGGCGGAGGCGTCCGAGCTGGCCCTGCTGTTGCGAGCCGGTGCTCTGGCGGCACCCATGTATTTTGTCGAGGAGCGGACCATTGGTCCTTCCCTGGGGGCCGAGAACATCCAGATGGGTGTCGAATCCGTGATCATTGGCATGACAATGGTCGTGCTGTTCATGCTGATCATTTACAAGGCCTTTGGCCTTATCGCAAATCTGGCCCTGGCGTTTAACCTGGTGTTGCTGGTGGCGGTGATGTCCATCATCGGCGCGACACTCACCCTTCCGGGAATCGCCGGTATTGTGTTGACCATGGGTATGGCGGTGGATGCCAATGTGTTGATCTTCTCCCGCATCAAGGAAGAGATGAAAAACGGTGCCTCGATCCAGCAGGCCATACATGCCGGCTATGAACGCGCCCATGTCTCCATTGTTGACGCCAACCTGACGACACTGATTGTCGCGGTCATCCTCTACGCCATCGGGTCCGGCCCGGTCCAGGGTTTCGCGGTGGTGCTGACGATCGGCATTCTCACTTCCATGTTTACCGCCATTATCGGGACACGCAGTCTGGTGAATCTGGTTCTTGGTGGTCGCAGTCTGCAAAAACTCTGGATATAGGGGCAGCACTATGAACGTTATCAATTACATGAAATGGCGGAAATTCGCTGCCGTTATCTCCATAGCGCTGGTGCTCGGCTCGCTGTTATCCCTGGCCACCCGGGGGCTTGTGCTCGGCCTGGATTTTACCGGTGGCACCCAGATTGAGGTCGGTTACGAGCGAGATGCCGACCTCAACAAGATCCGTGGCCAACTGGAGGGTGCTGGTTTTGAAAACCCCGTCGTGGTGCACTTCGGCTCCGACAAGGATGTGCTGATCAAGTTTCAGGCTGACCCAGGCAGCAATGCCGAGCAGAAGCTGATTGATACGCTGTCCGCGGACGGAGAGCAGGTTGATCTGCGTCGGATGGAGTTTGTCGGTCCCCAGGTGGGCGAGGAGTTGCGGGATGATGGCGGGCTCGGCATTCTGGTTGCCCTTGTTCTGGTCATGCTTTATGTCTCCCTGCGCTTCCAGTACAAGTTTGCCGTCGGTGCGGTGTTGGCGCTGGTGCATGACGTGATTATCACCGTTGGGATTTTTTCCTTCTTTCAGCTGGAATTTGACCTGACGGTGCTGGCGGCGGTGCTGGCGGTGATCGGTTATTCCCTGAATGACACCATCATCGTTTATGACCGGATACGTGAAAACTTCCGGATGATCCGTGAAACGGATGCCGTTCAGATCATCAATGAATCGCTAACCCAGGTGCTGGTTCGGACGGTTTATACATCCTTGACCACACTGCTGGTGCTGTTTGCCCTGTTCTATTTCGGTGGCGAGTTGATTCACAACTTTGCCGTCGCCCTTATCATCGGTGTGGTTATCGGCACCACGTCCTCGATTTATGTCGCGGCCAACAGCATTCTGGCCATGAACATTTCCCGCGAGGATCTTATACAGCGTGTTCGCGAGCCGGGCGAGGAAGAGTTCGACGGACTGCCTTGATCCGATGCCAGGCAGTGAAAGGCCGACGGTTGTCGGCCTTTTTTATGGGACATGAATCAGCGCGTCCGGGATCAGGTGCATGGGCCGCTATCGTCGCTGTCCTAACAGGCTGTTGATTTTCTATCTGCGTGGCCACTGCTTCGTCGCCTAAAGCGCCTACTGTTGGTAAAAAAGGGCTCAATTCGGTCATTTATCACTTATAAACTTCCTCATTTCGCCCTTTTTTGCCTCGCATTGCCTGCCTCGAACACCAAAATCAACAGCCCGCTAGAGCACAATGCCCACCATTGCGCCGGTCATCAGGGTGGCCAGCAGTCCGCACCAGACAGAGGGCAGTGCCAGCGCGACGATCTCCTGGCGGCGCTCCGGAACCATCGCCGTTAAACCGCCGATCATAATGCCCACGCTGCCCAGGTTGGCAAAGCCGCACAGGGCATAGGCGAGAATGACACTGCTGCGTTCGCTCAGTTGCCCCGGCGGCAGCGCGGCAAGCTCCAGATAGGCAACCAGTTCATTGAGGATAACTTTTGTGCCCAGAAGTTGACCTGCGGTCCCGGTTTCCTGCCAGGGTATGCCAATCAGCCATGCCAGGGGCGCAAAGATCCAGCCGAACAGCCTCTCCAGGCTTATGGGTTCGCCATCAAATGGCGGCAGAACAGCCAGCAGGATGTTGGCCAGGGAGACCAGCGCCACGAGGACGATCAGCATGGCTATGATGTTCAGAAGCAGTGAAAGGCCCTGGACGGTACCCCGGGTAATCGCATCCATGGCGCTACCGTAATCGTGCGACGGGGCCGGTGTGTTGCCCGCTGTCGCGGGCCAGGGGTGATAAAGGGCTGCCATCATCAGTGCCGCCGGGGCCGACATGAGGGAGGCCGTCATTACATGGCCCAGTCCATTGGGAATTACCGATGCCAGAAGGCTGCCATAGAGTACCAGAACCGTTCCTGCGACGGTCGCCATGCCTGTCACCATGACAGCGAACAGTTCGCCGCAGTGCAGGTTGAGTAGATAGGGACGGATCAGCAGCGGCGCTTCCACCATGCCGACGAAGATATTGGCCGCTGAGCCGACCCCCAGGGGGCCGCTGATTCCCAGGCTGCGNCGAAGTGCNATGGCAACCCAGCGAACCACGGTGGGCAGGATACGCCAGTANAACAACAGGGCTGANAGCGCGCTGATCACCAGAACCAGTGGCAGCGAGCGAAAACCGAGAATAAANAGGTTGGCCGGGTCTTCGACCGGAAACGGCGGTTCGCCTCCACCGAGATAGCCGAACACCAGCCGAGTGCCGTCCATCGTGGCATGCTCAATGGCGAGCAGCGCATGGTTAAGTACAAGAAAAATCTGCTGGGCTGCCGGTAATTTCAGCAACAGCAGTGCCAGGAACAGTTGCAGAACCAGTGCCCCGGTGACGAGCCGCCAGGGTACCGATTCGCGTTTGCCCGTCAACCAGCACAGAACCAGTAACAAGAGCAAACCGATGGCGCTGTTCAGATTGGGTGGCATGGGATCACCAGTGCGGTGTCGAACCCGTGGCCCGGCCAGGGAGTGCGCCGGGCCACGGGTTCAGCTTGGTTTGGGGTTGGTCTTGCCCATCATGAAGTCGTTGATCTGGGAAACCGGCACCTCAATGGCCTCTGCATCCCGGCGGCCTTTGTATTCAATAATGCCTTTCTCAAGGCCCCTGTCGCCGATCACGAAACGGTGCGGGATGCCTATAAGTTCCACGTCAGCGAGCATAACCCCGAGCCGCGCCTTGTCGATGTCCATGAGCAGGACATCGAAGCCCGCACGGGTCAGTTGCTGGTAGAGGTCATCACAGGCTTTGCGCACGGCTTCCGATTTGTGCGCATTGATTGGCACAATGGCAACCTGGAATGGTGCAATGGCATCGGGCCAGGTAATCCCATTGTCGTCGTGATTCTGCTCGATGGCGGCAGCAACGACGCGGCTGACGCCAATGCCGTAGCAACCCATCAGCATGGTCTGCTCTCGCCCTTCTTCGGTGAGAACCCTTGCGCCCATCGCCTCGCTGTACTTATTGCCCAGCTGGAAGATGTGCCCCACTTCGATGCCCCGCCGGATAGACAGCGTACCTTTGCCATCGGGGCTGGGATCGCCGTCCGTCACATTGCGAATATCGGCCACCGTCGGCAACGGGCAGTCGCGCTGCCAGTTGACACCGGTGAGATGAAAACCGTCCCTGTTGGCACCACAGGCAAAATCAGCGACGACCGCGGCACTGCGATCGACGATTAGCGGGAGGCGCATATTGACCGGTCCCAGGGAGCCGACACCGCAGCCGACGGCCTGCTGGACCTCTTCGTCACTGGCAAAGGTCAGTGGTGCCTTGACGCCCTCGAGCTTTTCCGCCTTGATGTCGTTCAAAGCGTGGTCGCCGCGCAGCACCAGGGCCACCAGCTTTCCGTCGTCGTCCCCATGAACGATGAGGGTCTTCAGGGTTCGACGGGGTTCAACCTCCAGCACTTGGCACACATCGGCAATGGTGCGGGCGTTGGGGGTGGCGACTTCGGTCATTACCTCCGAAGCTGGTGGCGCTTCGCTGATTTCGGGCAGCGCCTCGGCCTTTTCGATGTTGGCGGCGTAGTCGCTGCCGCTGGAAAAGGCAATGGCGTCTTCGCCGGAGTCGGCGATCACATGGAATTCATGGGAGAAGCTGCCGCCGATGCTGCCGGTGTCCGCAAGCACCGGGCGAAAATCCAGTCCCAACCTGGAGAAGATAGCGCAGTAGGTCTCATGCATGATGTCGTAGGTGTCCTGAAGACTCTGCTGATCAAGGTGAAACGAATAGGCATCTTTCATGAGAAATTCCCGCGCGCGCATGACGCCAAACCGGGGACGGATTTCATCCCTGAATTTGGTTTGGATCTGATAGAAGTTTGCCGGCAACTGTTTGTAGCTGCGTATCTCGCTGCGGATGAGATCGGTGATGACTTCCTCGTGGGTCGGCCCCAGGCAGAAATCCCGCTGGTGGCGGTCATTGATGCGCAGCAGCTCCGGACCGTATTGCTCCCAGCGTCCGGATTCTGCCCACAGGTCTGCGGGCTGTACTACCGGCATCAGGACTTCCTGGGCGCCGGATTTGTCCATCTCCTGCCGGACGATGGTCTCCACCTTGCGCAACACTCTGAGGCCAAGGGGCAACCAGGTATAGAGTCCGGATGCCAATTTGCGGATCATGCCGGCACGCAGCATGAGCTTGTGGCTGATAATCTCGGCGTCCGCCGGCGATTCCTTCAGGGTGGCGATCAAAAAACGGCTAGCGCGCATGGGGCCTCTATTGTTGTCTGTTTGAAAGCGGTCTATTTTAAGGTGCCGGGGTGATTGGGTATAGTCTTGTGGTGGCGGGCGGCAGGCCCGGAATAATTGCCCCCAAGGCACGAGGAGTAACCGGATGTTTCAGCTTGACCCGCAGTTAGAGAAAGATTGTCACGTGCTTGGCCGTTTTGAGCTCAGCTTGTTGTTGCTCAGCCGGGATGCAAATTATCCCTGGTTTATTCTGGTGCCGCAGCGCGAGGCGGTCACTGAAATATACCAGTTGGGGGACGATGACCGCCGGCAATTACTGGCGGAGTCAACCTATCTGTCCGAAGTGTTGATGGACGTATTCAGCGGTGACAAGCTGAACGTTGCGGCGCTGGGCAATGTGGTCGCCCAGCTTCATATCCACCATATCGTGCGCTACACCAATGATCCGGCCTGGCCCAGGCCTGTCTGGGGAGCGGTGCCGCCAAAGGACTACGACGACGAGGTGTTACAGGCGCTGAACGGCGACATCCTGCCCATGCTCTCCGGAGCAGGCTTTACTCCCCGTTGAGTTGGCTAGTGCCAAAATAAAAAGCCCCGCCTGACGCGGGGCTTTGATCGCCGCGACAGGGTGATCAGTTGGCCATATCCTTGAGCTTCTTCAAGGCCTGAATCTTGACACTGGTACTGGCGGGACGCGCCTGGAAAGTGGTTTCCTGACCAGTGAACGGATTGATCCCCTTGCGCGCTTTCCGTGCGGGCTTTTTCACCGTTTTGATTTTCATCAGTCCCGGCAGCGTGAACTCTCCAACGCCGCGCTTCTTGATGTGCCGTTCGATGACATCGGACAGACTGTCAATAACACCGTTAACATCTTTTTTGGTGAGTCCGGTGTTTTCGGCTATCTCGTTGATGATTTGCGTCTTGGTGTATTTCTCGGAAACAGCGGTCAGTTTTTTCACCTTCGGAGCGGGTTTGGCGGCGGCGGGTTTCGCCTTGGCCGTTGCTGCTGGTTTTTTCGCAGGTGCTTTTTTAGTTGCCATGAGTTTTTCCCTTGTGCTTGCGAGAGTTGAGTGTCAGAGATTGAGGGCGTGGCTTGTATTCTTCCCCCCTGTATTTTTTTGGAATCAGGAAATACAACAGCAGCCGCGTTCATATATAAAGCATCCTTGGGTGGCATGGCAACCAAAAACCTATAAAAAAGGCGATTTTTTCGTCTCGAGCCCGTTGGTTTGCCGATATTTGTCCGCGCGGAGGGCCGATAGGCGGTCGCCGCATGCGTCGCGCTCTCTTCTAGGACCCGGGATGCTGGGGTATAATGCCGCGCCTTTAACAATGCCCCGAGATCCGGGATCCTCAACTTTCCAAAGTGGGAGAGCGCAACAATGCCGATTTATGCTTACGCGTGTCAGGCCTGTGGCCACGAGCTTGAGGCCCTGCAGAAAATGAGCGATGCGCCTTTGACCGACTGCCCCAACTGTGGTGCTGCCGCGCTAAGGAAGATGCTCACTGCGCCAGCCTTCCGCCTCAGTGGCAGTGGCTGGTACGAAACCGACTTCAAGAAGGAAGGCAGCAAGAAAAACATCGCCGGCGACCAGCCCGCCTGCGCCACCGACTCCAGCGGCGGTTGCGGAAGCTGTCCCGCGTCGGACTCCACGGCCGCTTGAGCGGCCCGTTCTTTTTAACAGACAAACCAACTTCGGGATCTAGCTCATGCGCACAGGCTATTGCGGCGACCTTCGGGCATCGTCCGTCAATCAGGAAGTCACACTTTGCGGTTGGGTCGACCGCCGCCGAGACCACGGTGGAGTTATTTTCATCGACCTTCGCGACCGGGAGGGCATTGTCCAGATCGTCTTCGACAGTGACTGCGGCGAGTATTTCCAGGTCGCCGACCGGGTGCGCAGTGAGTATGTTATTCAGGTAAAGGGTGTGGTCCGTGAGCGGACACCGGGCACGGTCAACCCGGAGATGAAAACCGGGGAGATTGAGGTCTACGGGCATGAGATTGTCATTCTCAACACCTCCGAGACTCCGCCATTTCAGCTCGATGACCACATTCAGGTGGGGGAGGATGTCCGGCTGCGCTACCGCTATCTGGATTTGCGCCGCGAAGAAATGATGCGCAACCTGCGCTTCCGTTCCAATGTCACCGTCGAGATGCGCAACTTCCTGGCCAGTCGGGGCTTCCTGGAGGTGGAGACCCCGATGCTGACACGCGCGACCCCGGAAGGGGCCCGGGATTACCTGGTGCCTAGCCGTACCCATGCGGGTAAATTCTTTGCCCTGCCCCAGTCCCCCCAGTTGTTCAAGCAATTGCTGATGGTCTCCGGGGTCGATCGTTATTTCCAGATCGTCAAATGTTTCCGCGATGAAGACCTCAGGGCAGATCGTCAGCCGGAATTTACCCAGGTTGATATCGAGTTTTCGTTTGCCGACGAGCAGCAGATCACTACCTTGTCAGAGGAATTGATCCGCGATCTGTTCAAGACCACTCTGGGCGTCGACCTGGGTGTTTTCCCGCGCATGGAGTACAGCGAAGCGATGGCGCGGTTCGGCTCCGACAAACCCGACCTGCGTATTCCGCTCGAGTTGGTGGAGGTCCGGGATCTGGTGGCCGATGTCGATTTCAAGGTTTTTTCCGGCCCGGCCAACGACCCCAAGGGCCGTGTGGCGGCGATGCTCGTCAAAAACGGCAACGAGCTGTTGTCCAGAAAGCAGATCGACGCCTATACCGAATTTGTCGGTATCTACGGCGCCAAGGGCTTGGCCTATATCAAGGTCAACGATGCAGGGGATCCTGAAAACGGGCTTCAGTCGCCGATCGTGAAATTTCTGCCCTTGGCGACACGCCAGGCGATTCTCGATCGGCTTGGGGCTCAAACCGGCGATTTGATCTTCTTCGGTGCCGACAGGGCCCGTATCGTCAACGATGCTCTGGGTGCGCTTCGGGTCAGGCTGGGCAAGGATCTCGACCTTTACACCTGCGAATGGGCACCCCTTTGGGTGGTGAACTTTCCGATGTTTGAGGAGGATGACGACGGGTCCCTTGCGGCCATGCATCACCCGTTCACCCGCCCGGCATGCTCGCCGGAAGAACTTGCGGCAAATCCGGCAGCGGCGCTGTCCCTGGCCTATGACATGGTGCTCAACGGCACTGAGCTGGGTGGCGGTTCCATCCGTATCCACTCCCCGGTAATGCAGCGGGAAGTTTTCAAGGTGCTGGGTATCAGTGACGAAGAAGCGCAGGAAAAGTTTGGCTTCCTGCTCGATGCCCTCAAGTATGGATGCCCGCCCCACGGTGGTCTTGCTTTTGGTCTCGACCGCCTGGTTATGTTGATGCTGGGTTGCGAGTCCATTCGGGACGTTATTGCGTTTCCGAAAACCCAGTCCGCCAACTGTCTGCTTACCGATGCCCCCGGTGCGGTGAGTAATGCCCAGCTGCGTGAATTGAATATCAAATTGAGAGAAAAGGCCGAGTCCTGATACTTGGCTGCGAGACCCGATAGATTGGAGGAGCAATGGCCGGACACAGTAAATGGGCCAATATCAAACACCGCAAGGCAGCTCAGGATGCCAAACGGGGCAAGATTTTCACCAAGCTGATACGTGAAATTGTCGTAGCAGCCCGCACCGGCGGCGGGGTTCCGGAGGACAACCCCCGCCTGAGGGCAGTGATGGATAAGGCGCTCACCGCAAACATGAAGCGGGATACCATCGACAAGGCGATTGCCCGGGGTATCGGCGCCGGTGAAGGCGAAAACTATGAGGAGATCACCTACGAAGGCTATGGGGTCGGCGGCGTTGCGGTGCTGGTCGAATGCATGACCGATAACCGTAACCGCACGGTGGGAGAGGTCCGCCATGCCTTTTCCAAGCGCGGCGGCAACCTGGGTACCGATGGCTCTGTTGCCTACCTGTTCAGCAAGGTGGGCCAGATCAGCTTTGCCGCCGGTGCCGACGAGGAAAAAATCCTCGAGTGTGCGCTTGAGGCCGGTGCCGACGATGTGGTCACCAACGACGACGGATCCATCGATGTGATGACCCCGTGGGAAGACTTTTCGGCGGTCAAGTCCGCCATGGAAGAGGCGGGGCTTGTGCCGGATTCCGCCGAGGTAACGATGCTTGCCTCAACACAGGTCACCCTCGACAAGGACGGTGCCGAGAACATTGTCGCGCTGGTCGATCATCTGGAAGACCTGGACGATGTCCAGAATGTCTATACCAATGCCGATATTCCCGACGCGGTGCTGGCGGAAATGGAGTGATCATCGGTCGGCGCATAAAAAAACCCGCCACGTGAGCGGGTTTTTTTGTGTCCGTCGGGCATGACGGAGCCGGCGCTTAGCTGGCCAACGCCTTGATCTGGGTATTCAGGCGGCTCTTGTGGCGAGCGGCCTTGTTCTTGTGGATGATGCCCTTGTCGGCCATGCGGTCAATGACCGGCACAGCGCTCTGGTAGGCCGCGGCAGCAGAGGTCTGGTCGCCCTTGGCGATCTCTGCTTGTACGCGTTTGATATAGGTGCGCACCATGGAGCGCAGGCTGGCATTGTGCTGCCGGCGCTTTTCGCTTTGTTTCGCGCGCTTGCGTGCTTGGGGTGAGTTTGCCACCGTTTGGCTCCTTTAAAAATCAGGTCAGGGATTCAGGACGCGGGACTATACAGATAAAGTGGCCGTCGATCAAGCGCCGCGCCGGGCGGCGCTTTGCAGGGCATCCGGGCAGCTGTCCCGGCACTGACCGAGTGGATGGATCAGTTTTTCCGTTTCTTCCCTGCAGACGCGGTAGGTGGCCAGGTACCCGTGTCGTTCCGTATAACGCTTTAGCATCAGGAGCGAAATTTCCAGGTTTCTATGGAGTTTATGGACCCGTGACAGGCCCAGGCGATTGGCCCATTTCGTGAGCCGGTGATGGACGGCAAGCAAGTAGTGGTATTCAAGTTCCCGGTGGCCAAGCCGGCCCAGGCTTTCGGCAAGCAAGTGGCCGCTCAGCATGAGCTGATCGAGGCACCCGTACAGGTTTCTGGCAGCGGGGAGTGGTGCACTGCCGAGACACAGGTCGGTGAGCTCGAAACAGGCGCCAAAATAATGAATGGCCGCTTTGTGGTTATCATTTTCGAGGGCGGTATAGCCCTGGACCAGTAGCTCCCGCCGGCACAGTGCTTTTAATTCGGGACGCCGGCTGAGGAAACGGGTATGCCTTTCGCACAAGAACGTCATGGATTTTTTATCTCCCTTTGGCAGAAATCCGGGGTGTTTGTGCAAATCTAAACGATAACCAGTATCATTTGCAATAGGCGGATGAGCCCGGCCTGGCGGCGACCAGGAGTGTGCGGTAAGTCCTTCTCTCTATTTCAGCCGGGGAAACGGTCTGATCCCGGTGGGGTTACCCTCGCCGGTTTGTCGGTCGATGGCCCACCGGATGTGTTCGGCGACCAGTGGCGAAGCCGTGGCCAGGCGTTGCCGAAGCAGCCGGATTGTCTCTGCGGAAGGGGTCGCGTTGCCGAGGCCGACCGCCAGATTCCGTTGCCACCGTTCATAGCCGATACGCCGGATCGGTGAGCCGGCTGACTTTTCGTCGAAGTCTTCTGCTGTCCAGGCAAAGAGCGTCTGTAGGCTGCTATCGTCAAGACCGTGTCGCGGTGCGAAATCGGCTTCCCCCGTTGGCCGGGCGAACCGGTTCCAGGGGCAGATAACCTGGCAGTCATCGCAGCCAAAGACACGATTGCCGATCAGGGGTCTGAGTTCTGCGGGAATGCTGCCCTTGTGTTCGATGGTCAGGTAGGAAATACAGCGGCGGGCATCGAGTTGATAGGGAGCGGGGAAGGCCTTGGTCGGACAGATATTAAGGCAGGCGCTGCAACTCCCGCAGGCGTTTTCCACGGTGTCGGTATCCACCGGCAGGGGCAGGGAGGTGTAGATTTCACCAAGGAAAAACCAGGATCCAAACTCCTTGTGCAGGATCAGTGTATGTTTGCCCATCCAGCCGAGCCCGGCTTTTTCCGCCAGGGGCTTTTCCATTACCGGGGCGCTATCAACAAAAGGGCGTTGGACTACCTGATCGGCAAATTCCTCCGGCAGGCTGGCACTGATTTTCCCGGCCAGCACCGCCAGCCGTTTTCGGACCAGCTTGTGATAGTCACGGCCAACGGCATAGCGCGAGACATAGGCCTGGTCGCGGTCACGCAACACGGCGATCAGGTTCGACTCCGGGGGCAGATAATCCATTCGCGCGCAAATGACGCGCAACGTGCCGGGCAGCAGCCTTGCCGGTCGCCAGCGCTTGTCCCCGTGATCGGCCATCCAGGTCATTTCGCCCTGGTAGTCGTTGTCCAGCCATTGGGCCAGGCGACTGCCTGCGGTGTTCAGGTCGATATCCGTAATGCCCACTTGCTGAAATCCGAGCTCGCGACCCCAGTCCCTGATATTGTCGGCGAGGTTTCTCAGTTCGGTGTCGGAAAGCGATCGATTGTCGGCGGTTGACATCAATTGACCGTGGCAGTGTGATGGCTATTCCGTATAATTCTGCCATAAATCCCTCATTCCAATCGGAATTTACCATGCAGTTATTGCCACAGTCCCTTTACACTGCGGAGCAGGTCCGCGAATTGGATCGTCTGGCGATTGAGGAAAAGGGTATTCCCGGTATTGTCCTGATGAAACGCGCCGGCCAGGCGACCCTGCGGGCGTTGCTGGAGCGGTGGCCCGCCCCGCCCCGGATTACTGTCTACTGTGGCGCCGGAAACAATGGCGGTGATGGCTATATTGTCGCTGGGCTTGCGGCAGAGCAGGGAATAGCGGTGCATTTGGTGCAGGTCGCCGATGCCGCGAAGTTATCCGGGGATGCACGCAAGGCATACGACTATGCGCGACAGGCCAACGTCCCGATGTATCCCTGGGGATCGGCGGAGGCCCCTGATCAGGGGGTAATCGTCGACGCCTTGCTGGGCACCGGCATCAGTGGTGAGGTGAGAGCGGATTTTGCCACCGCGATCGGGCAAATCTGCGACAGCGGGCTGCCGGTGGTGTCGGTGGATATTCCCTCTGGTCTTAGCAGCAACACGGGTGCTGTGCAGGGCTGTGCGGTGAAAGCGGATCTGACGGTGACCTTCATCGGCGTCAAGCGCGGGCTGTTGACAGGGCGTGGCCCCGCCTTTGCCGGTGATCTTCATTTTGACAGCCTGGGGGTGCCGGCGGACATCTATTCGGCGGTAACGGGTGGGATCCGGCGACTTGAGTGGAATGAACTCCGCCGGGCATTGGCGCCGCGGCCCGCGGATGCCCATAAGGGACTCTACGGTCATGTCATGATCATCGGCGGTGAGCTTGGTTTTGGTGGCGCGGTGATGATGGCCGCAGAGGCAGCACTGGCAAGCGGAGCCGGGCTGGTCAGTGTTGCAACGAGGCCCGAGCATGTCCCTGCGGTGCTGGCCCGCTGTCCGGAAGTGATGGCGGTGGGGGTAACCTCCGGCCAGTCCCTCGAGCCCTGGCTCGATCGACCGAGTCATCTTGTCCTCGGCCCCGGTCTCGGTCGTACGCCCTGGTCTGAGCAAATGGTGCAGAAGGCCGTTTCTTCCGGGTTGCCGGTCGTGGTCGATGCCGATGCCCTTAATATCATCGCCGAAGGCCGTGTCGCAGCACAATCCGATACCCGGCGGTGGCTAGTGACGCCCCACCCCGGCGAAGCGGCGCGCTTGCTGGGTGTCAGTGCCTCTGAAGTCCAGCGCGATCGGTTTGCCGCATTGGAGGCCCTGTCGGGGCGTTTTCACGGGAGCGTAGTGCTCAAGGGGGCGGGGACTCTGGTGAGTTCCGGTTCCGGTTCCGGTCCGGGGCTTTGTGCCTACGGCAATCCAGGAATGGCTGTCGGAGGAATGGGCGATGTCCTGAGCGGGGTGCTGGGCGGTCTCCTGGCTCAGGGACTGGCGATGGAAAGTGCCGCTGAACTCGGGGTATGCGCCCATGCCCTGGCGGGGGATGACGCCGCTGCGCAGTCAGGGCAGATCGGCCTGCGTGCGACGGACCTGATCGCGCCTTTGCGCCATCGTCTCAATGCCCTTTGACGATGGCTGAAGCGATGGGCAACCCTAAACCCTTGCGGTTGTATGTGGAAGGCGAGGAGGCGATGGTGGCCCTGGGAGGTGCTATCGGCCGTATCGTTCGACATGGGGTAATCTTTCTTGCGGGAGACCTCGGCGCCGGCAAGACGACCCTTTGCCGGGGAATTCTGCGTGCCCGGGGACACCATGGGGCGGTAAAAAGTCCTACCTTTACATTGGTGGAGCCCTATGACCTGGATGACGGTCGTCTCTTCCACTTCGATCTCTATCGCCTCGGCGATCCGGAGGAGCTCGAGTACATGGGTATTCGCGATTATCTTGAACCGGATAACCTGTGCCTTATCGAATGGCCGGAAAAGGGTGAGGGTCTACTGCCCGATCCGGACTGGCGAATAGCCATCCTCGTTGAAGGCCGGGGGCGAGGCGTGGTTATAATGCCGCAAACGGATTATGGTCAGTCGGCGCTTGCCCGGCTCCGTGCCGAGGCGGACCCTGGCGGGCCTTTATGTTGATCGCACCATGAGGCCAAGACTTTTCCTGTTTGCGCTACTGTTGCTGTCCACCTTCAGCTCCCCGGTGTGGTCGGGGGTGGTTCACGATGTCCGCCTCTGGCGTGCACCGGATCATACGAGGCTGGTTTTCGACCTGAGTGGCGCCGCCGAGCACAGTGTCTTCAGTCTGGACGACCCCAGCCGCCTGGTGATCGATATCCGGGATATGACCCTGGCCGCCGATCTCGGCCGATTGAAGCTCGCGAATACCCCGATTAGTACCCTGCGCAGTGGCCTGCGCAATGGCAAGGATCTTCGGATCGTGCTCGACCTGGCCGAGCCGATCAAGCCGCGAAGCTTTCCCCTGGGCGCCAACGACCAGTACGGTGACCGCCTGGTCATCGATCTCTACGATATCAAAACCGAAAGCCAGAAAACCATCGAGGATGTAATCGCTTCGGAAGGTTTCGAGCGCGAGATCGTGATCGGTATCGACGCCGGGCACGGGGGGGAGGATCCCGGCGCCATTGCCGCCAGCGGCCTGCATGAAAAGGATGTGGTGCTCGCCATCAGCCGCAGGTTGAAAAAGATCATCGACCGTGAGCAGGGGTTTCGGGCCGAATTGATTCGCACCGGCGATTACTATATTCCCCTGCGCAAACGAACCGATATCGCCCGCGACAAGCGGGTCGATCTGTTTGTTTCCGTTCACGCCGATGCCTTCAAAAATCCCGCCGCCCGGGGCGCGTCGGTGTTTGCGCTGTCGCCAAGTGGCGCCACCAGTGAAACGGCGCGGTATCTGGCCGAGCGCGAGAACCGCGCCGATCTCATAGGGGGCGCGGGTAGCGTCCGTATCAGTGATAAGGACAAGGTATTGGCGGGCGTATTGCTCGATCTGTCCATGACAGCGACACTCAACAGCAGTCTCGATGTGGGCAGCGAGGTGCTGAAGCAGATGGGGGGTATTGCCCGCCTGCACAAGCGCCATATTGAGCAGGCGGGTTTTCTGGTCCTTAAGTCACCGGATATTCCATCGATTTTGGTGGAGACCGGGTTTATTTCCAATCCGACGGAATCCCGGCAGCTCGCATCCCCCGGCTACCAGGAGCAGCTGGCCGAGGCGATTTTTGCCGGAGTGCGTCAATACTTTTACAAGCGGCCGCCACCCGGTACCTGGGTTGCCGCCAACAAGGATAAGGGTGATCGGGTGTATGTGATTGCCCGAGGTGATACCCTTTCCGGCATTGCCGCAGAGCACAACGTGTCGGTGAAGGCTCTCCTGCAACACAACGGTATGAAGTCCACCACAATCCGTGTCGGGCAGCGGATCCGCATACCCTCAACCTGACAGAGGCGCTCATGTCCCGTATTCAGTTGCTCAACCCACGGCTGGCCAACCAGATAGCCGCCGGAGAAGTGGTCGAGCGCCCGGCTTCGGTGATCAAGGAGCTGGTCGAGAACAGTCTCGATGCCGGTGCCGACCGCATTGATATTGATATCGAGGCCGGTGGTACCAAATTGATGAGGGTCCGGGACAATGGAATCGGTATCGATGACGCTGATCTCACCCTCGCGCTAAGTCGCCATGCGACCAGCAAGATTTCCGATCTCGACGATCTGGAGGCGGTCGCCACCCTCGGCTTTAGGGGGGAAGCCCTCGCCAGTATCGCCTCGGTGTCGCGCCTCGAGCTGATTACCAACACCCTGGATGGTGGCGCCGGCTGGCGAGCCCGCAGTGAAGGTCGGGAAATGGACGTGGTTGTCGATCGCACCCAGCACCCCCGCGGTACCACGGTAGAAGTGCGTGATCTGTTCTTTAACACGCCGGCGCGGCGCAAGTTCCTGCGCACCGAGAAGACAGAATTCGGTCGCATTGATGACATTGTTCGCAAGCTCGCCCTGAGTCGATTTGATATCGGTTTTTCGTTGCGACACAACGGCAAGCCGGTGCACGGATTTCGCCCCGCGGCAGGCCAGGCGGATCAGGAGCGCCGCGTCGCCGCCGTATGTGGCCCCAGCTTTATGGAAAGTGCGGTATTCATTGAGGAGCAGCGTGGACCACTCCGTCTGTGGGGCTGGATGGGGCTGCCGACCTTTTCCCGCAGCCAGGCGGATCTGCAGTATTTCTTTGTCAATGGCCGCGTAATTCGGGACAAGGTCGTCAGCCACGCGATCCGTCAGGCCTATCAGGACGTGCTCTACCACGGTCGCCATCCTGCCTATACCCTGTTTTTTGACCTCGATCCGGCCGATGTCGATGTCAATGTGCACCCGACCAAACATGAGGTCCGGTTTCGAGACAGCCGCTCGGTGCACGATTTTCTGTTCAGTACGCTGCACCGTGTCGTTGCCGATTTGCGTCCGGGGGATACGCCGGCCGGTTCTGCGCCGCGGGAGCCGGCCGAATGGCCACTGGCCGATACGCCTGCTGCCCTCCCCGGGGCCTCTCCCACCCAACACAGTATGGGTGGGCTGTTGCAGTCGCGCGGGGATTGGTCATCCCGTTCCGGCGGGGCAGCGGGGGTCAGTGACACACTGGCGGGCTATGGCCAGCTCTATGGCGCGGGACGCTCGAATGAGGGCGTTGCGGCTTCCGCGGAAGCCGAAATCCCGCCCCTGGGTTATGCCGTCGCGCAATTGAAAGGCATTTATATTCTCGCCGAGAATACTCAGGGTCTGGTGCTGGTCGACATGCATGCCGCCCACGAGCGGATTACCTACGAGCACCTCAAAAGCGCGGTTGACGCGCAAGGCGTGACTTCCCAGCCGCTGCTGGTGCCCCAGACCCTTGCTGTCAGTGAACGGGAGGCGGACTGTGCCGAAGAGTACGCACAGGTTTTCACCACCCTGGGGTTTTGCCTGCAGCGGGCCGGACCGGAAAGCCTGGTTATACGGGAGGTTCCGTCGCTGTTGAAAGGTTCTCAGGTCGAGGGTCTGGTTCGCGATGTGATTTCCGATCTTTCGGAATACGGTTCATCGGATCGCATACGTGCCCATATGAATGAAATTCTCTCCACCATGGCCTGTCATGGTGCCGTGCGGGCAAACCGGCGGCTGACGTTGCCGGAGATGAATGCATTGTTGCGTGACATGGAAGAGACGGAGCGCAGCGGCCAGTGTAATCACGGGCGCCCGACCTGGACGCAGTTGAGCCTGGAGGAGCTCGACCGCCTGTTTCTTCGGGGACGTTGATGCCGCCAGCTGCGAAACGGCCCACGGTCATTTTTCTCATGGGGCCGACCGCCTCGGGTAAAACCGACCTGGCGGTATCGTTGCTCGATCACCTCAACGCCGAAATCATCAGCGTCGACTCCGCCCTGGTTTACCGTGGCATGGATATCGGCAGTGCCAAGCCCGATGCGGAGCTTTTGGCCCGGGTGCCCCATCATCTGATTGATATACGGGATCCTGCCGAACCCTATTCGGCGGCGGATTTCGTCTCCGATGCACGGCCTTTGATCAGGCGTATCACCGAAGCGGGCAGAGTGCCCCTCCTGGTTGGCGGTACTATGCTTTATTTCAAGGCGCTTTTGGACGGGCTCGCCGATTTGCCGGCGTCTGATCCGGATGTTCGCCGCACTATTCTGGCCAAAGCCGCTCAGTGTGGCTGGCCGGCGCTCCATGCGGAATTGGCGGCCGTCGATCCGGTCATGGCTGCAAAATTACACCCCAACCATTCCCAGCGAATTCAGCGGGCCCTGGAGGTTTATCGGATTACCGGTCGGCCCATGAGTCAACTTCAGCGCGATCAGGACGGGGCTGGATCGCTGGCCGACGATTACCAGGTCAGGCAATTGGCCTTGATTCCCCACCAGCGGCGGTTGCTGCACCAACGCATAGAGGAGCGGTTTTTGAAGATGCTGGAACTCGGTTTTGTCGACGAGGTCAATAGATTGTTCCTGCGCCGCGATTTGAACGACGCATTGCCCTCGATTCGCGCGGTGGGCTACCGTCAGGTATGGGGTTTTCTGGCCGGAGATTATGGTTTCGATGAAATGGTTGCCAGGGGCATCGCCGCGACCCGGCAATTGGCGAAACGTCAGTTAACCTGGCTTCGCAAATGGCCAGGGCTGAATGTGGTTCCCATCGATACCGTTGCCGGCGAGGTCCTGGGTGGTGACGAAATGACCACTCAGTGCTTGAAAATATTGCGAAACAGTCCCATATACTAGGAACGAGCCTGCTGGTATCATTGGCGGGTAAGCTGAGTGGTTAAAATTTAGGCAATATTGCCCCTATCCCCGTTTTTTGGGTGTTCTTACCGATAAGGAGAAAGCTGATGTCAAAAGGGCATAATCTACAAGACCCTTTTTTAAACCTGCTTCGCAAGGAGCGTGTTCCTGTTTCCATTTTTCTTGTCAACGGCATCAAGCTGCAAGGGCAGATTGAATCGTTCGACCAGTTTGTCGTTTTGCTGAAAAATACCGTCAGCCAAATGGTCTACAAGCACGCGATTTCCACCGTTGTGCCCTCCCGTCCTGTTCGCCTGCCCCCCATGGCCCCCCAGGAAGGTGAAGAAGCGCACGGAGATGATGAGTAAACCCGGAGGCATGATTGTTTTTTGAGCGCCCTGCGTCCGGCGAGCTGGCTGTACTGGTCCATCTTGACCTGAACAATGAAGATGAGCCGGACGATCCCAGGGAGTTCGAAGAACTGGTCCTTTCCGCAGGCGGTGATCCTGTCGAATTTATTACGGGTCACCGTTCATCTCCCCAGGCCAAGTTTTTCATTGGTACCGGCAAGCTCGAAGAACTGAAAGACGCCGTGGACCGCCACTGCGCTGAGCTGGTCATCTTCAACCACAATTTGAGCCCAAGCCAGGAGCGAAATCTGGAAAAGGTGCTCAATTGTCGTGTCCTGGACCGTACCGGACTGATTCTCGATATTTTTGCCCAGCGGGCCCGAACCTACGAGGGCAAGTTGCAGGTGGAGCTGGCGCAACTTCAGCACATGGCGACCCGGTTGGTGAGGGGTTGGACCCACCTTGAGCGCCAAAAAGGGGGTATTGGTCTGCGTGGACCCGGTGAAACCCAGCTGGAAACAGACCGCCGGTTACTGCGGGCACGGATCAAGTCCATTGAAAAGCGCCTGGATAAGGTGCGTACTCAACGCAATCAGGGAAGGCGCGCCCGGATCAGGGCCGAGGTGCCGACCGTGTCGCTGGTGGGTTACACCAATGCCGGCAAGTCGACATTGTTCAACCGCATGACGGATTCCGATGTTTTCGCCGCGGACAAGTTGTTTGCCACCCTCGACCCCACCATGCGACGGCTGGAATTGCCCGAGCTGGGCCCGGTCATCCTTGCCGATACGGTGGGCTTTATCAGTCATCTGCCCCATAAACTGGTAGAAGCCTTCAGCGCTACACTGGAAGAGGCGGCCAGTGCCAGTCTTCTGTTGCATATCGTGGATGCGTCCAGTGAAGAGCGGCAGCGCAATTTCGACAGTGTCGTCGAGGTGCTGGAGGAAATCGACGCCGCTGAGAATGCGCAGCTTCTGGTCTACAACAAGATCGACCTGTTGGACGGCATGGTCCCGCGCATTGATCGGGACGTCCGCAATCGTCCGGTGGCCGTCTGGCTTTCGGCTATGACCGGTGAGGGACTGCCCCTCCTGGGTCAGGCGATTCGCGAACTGCTCGCCGGTGAGCGGGTATCCGGACTGTTCTATCTGGCGCCGCAGTACGCCCGTTTGCGCGCCCGTTTCTATGCCTTGGGTGCCGTACAGGAAGAGCGCCCGGCGGAAGACGGTGGCACCGAGTTGAGGTTATCCCTGGCAAAAGCGGATTTTGATCGTTTGATCAAGGCGGAAGGCGTGACCGGCGATGCGTTGGCGCCGGTATCGGAGCAAGTGCCGGCATGGTTCGAAAGTGCCTGACGCCCCCGACGTCTCTTGTTAGAATGCCGATCCTGAATCAGTAAGCGGAGTATGTTTGCATGGCCTGGAATGAGCCCGGTGGCGGCAAGGATCCCTGGGGTGGTGGGCAGGGGAATGGTCCGCCAGACCTCGACGAAGCCCTGAAAAAACTGCGGGAACGGTTCGGCCGTTTTGGTGGCGCGGGCGGTGGTGACGGTACCGGTGGTCCCGGGTTTAATTTTCTCCCGCTGGTCTTCGGACTGCTGGTGGCGGTGTGGTTTTTTGCCGGCATCTATCAGGTGGACGAGAAAGAACGCGGCATTGTCCTGCGTTTTGGTGAGTATCTCGATACTGTTACCCCGGGCTTGCATTGGAATCCACCGTTTATCGACACCGTGACTGTGGTGCGGGTCACCGAAGAACGGCAGTATCAGAACAGTGCCCGCGACCTGATGCTGACCGAGGATGAAAATATTGTCGATCTGCAGCTGGCGGTGCAATACAACATTGCCGACCCCAAGGCCTTTGTACTCAACGTCAAGGATCCTGAATTCAGCCTGCAGCACGCCACCCAAAGCGCCTTGCGTCACGTGGTTGGCAGCAGCAAGCTCGATCAGGTTATTTCCACCGGCCGCGAACAGGTTGCTTTCGAAGTCAAGGAGCGAATCCAGCAGTACCTGGATAACTACCAGACCGGCATTAATGTGGTCAAAGTGAACATCAAGGATGCCAAGCCGCCAGCGGAAGTGAAAGCGGCCTATGACGATGTCATCAAGGCCCGTGAAGACCAGGAGCGGGTCATCAATGAGGCGCAGTCCTACGCCAATGGCGTGATTCCGGAAGCTCGCGGTAAAGCTCAGCGCATTATCGAGGAGGCCCGCGCCTACGAGGCCAAAGTGGTCGCCGAGGCGCAGGGTGAGGCAGACCGCTTCATCGAGTTGCTGGTCGAGTATCGCAAGGCGCCCGAGGTTACCCGTGAGCGGCTCTATCTGAGTGCCATGCAATCGCTGATGAACAACAGCACCAAGGTGATGGTGGATGTGAAGGATGGCAACAATATTTTCTACCTGCCGCTGGATAAAACACTGACGCCGATGCCTTCCGATGTCGATGGCGCGAGTTCCAATATGTCCCAGGCGCAGATCAGCACCCTGGCGGAGGAAATCATTCGCCGCCTGCGTAGTCAGTCCAACCAGAACCAGCGCAAGGAGTTACGCTAATGAAACCGAATACTACCGGTGTCATCATCGTTCTGGCCCTGCTGCTGATGCTGGGCGCCAACAGTTTCTATGTGGTCAAGGAAACGGAGCGGGCCATAAAGCTTCGCTTTGGTGAAATTATCGACGAGGACATCGAGCCGGGCCCTCACTTCAAATTGCCGTTGATCCACGAAATCCGCAAGTTCGATGCCCGTATCCTGACCCTGGATACACCCACGGAGAGCTTTTTCACCGCTGAGCGCAAGCGTTTGATGGTGGACTCCTACGTCAAGTGGCGGATTGTGGATGTCGGTGGTTACTACCGCGCCACCGGGGGCGACGAGGAGTTGGCGCACAATCGGCTGTCTACACGTGTTAACGATGGATTGCGTAATCAGTTTGGTGTGCGTACCTTACATGAAGTGGTATCAGGTAAAAGGGATGAACTGATGCATGAAATTCTCACCGACCTGAACCAGACAGTGTACAAATCCCTGGGTATCGATGTTATCGATGTCCGAGTAAAGCGGATCGACCTTCCGGACGAAGTCAGCGAACAGGTTTTCCGGCGCATGAATGCCGAGCGCGAAAAGGAAGCCAGGGAGCTGCGAGCCAAGGGCCTTGAGGAAGCGGAAAAAATCCGGGCCGATGCCGATCGCCAACGGGTCGTGATCGAGGCCAACGCCTATAAGGAGTCGGAGCAGATTCGGGGTAAAGGCGATGCCCGGGCCGCTGCTATCTACGCAGGTGCGTATACCGAGGACGAGGAATTTTACGCGTTCACCCGCAGTATGGCGGCCTACCAAAAAGCCTTCAAAGACAAGCGGGATATACTGCTCGTGGATCCCGAAAGCGACTTTTTCCGTTACCTCGGTAACCAGAAGGGCGACCGGTAAGGCAAGCCAGTGTGGGGGCGTCAAAAAAAAAGCGGCATTCCCACACTGACAATGCTAGAATTCGTCAACCGGGGAAACCCGGTTTTTTTGTGACAACGTTGCTTGCAACTTCAAGGTTTTCAGGGGCAGGAAGACAACAATGTGGCTCGACTTGGCCAAGGCGCTGTGTCTCGTTTTGATCATTGAAGGCATCATGCCATTCATTGCCCCGACCCGTTGGCGTAATCTCGCCCAGCTGATGGCTCAAATCGACGATCGCACCATGCGTATCATCGGCTTTACCAGCATGGCGATCGGCGCCGGACTCCTGTTTCTGCTCAAGTGAATCTGATCTTTTCAAACGAGACTGCCCATGACCCAGGTTGACCGCTGGCTGCTGCCAGAAGGCATCGAGGAAATCCTGCCCAGCCGGGCCTATCACATGGAGCGGCTCCGACGCCGTCTGCTCGATATTTTCCATCTGTGGGGCTATGACCTTGTGATTCCGCCGCTGGTGGAGTTTACCGACTCATTACTCGGGGGTGCCGGCAAGGATCTCGATTTGCTGACCTTCAAGCTAACCGATCAGCAGAGTGGGCGCATGATGGGCGTGCGCGCCGATATTACGCCACAGACCGCGCGCATGGATGCCCACAGTCTCCGCCGGGAAGGCCCGAACCGTCTCTGTTATGCCAGTACCGTGCTCTATACCCGCGCCCGCAGTCCACTGACGTCGCGCACACCCATACAGGTGGGGGTCGAGCTGTACGGAGAAGCCGGGCTCGGCGCCGACGAGGAAGTGATCGGCCTGATGCTCGAAGCCCTGAAGCAGGTGGGTGTTGGCGGGATGTGCCTCGATTTGGGCCATGTCGGCATCTATCGCAGCATTGAAGAGTGCCTGGAACTGGACCCTGATCGCAAGGGCGAGCTCTTTCAGTTACTGCAAGCCAAATCATCCGAGCTGAATCAATGGGTGGATCGGCATATTGACGACCCGGCCATGGCGACCATTGTTCGCACCCTGCCTAACCTGGCGGGGGATGCGGCCGTACTCGATCGGGCCCGGGAGCTCTTCGCCGAAGCTCCGGCGGAAGTGGAGCTGGCCCTCGATGAATTGCAGCAGGTAGTTGACAGGGTGCGCGATCGCGAGCCAGAGGTTCGGATTTATCTGGATCTGTGTGAACTGGAGGGTTACCACTACCACACCGGTATTGTTTTTGCGGCCTACGGCCAGGGCGCCCGTCAGGCCCTCGGTATTGGCGGCCGCTACGATGACATTGGCGAAACCTTCGGCCGCCCCCGTCCCGCAACCGGTTTCACTCTCGATCTGAAAGGCTTGGCCGATCTGTTGCATGTTATTGAACCAACGCCGGTTGCGGGGATATTCGCTCCCCCGCTGGCGCATCCAGAGAGGGATGCGATGATTGCCCGGCTCAGGGCACAGGGTGAGCGGGTCGTCTGCGGATTGGGCGGTCGGAGCCCGGACTATACCGAACTTGGCTGTGATCGTCTGCTCGCGGAGCAGGGCGGCGAGCTGGTCGTCAAACCAATTGATTGAACCTTATTGAGTTACATTCACTATGGGAAAAAACGTAGTCATTCTCGGCACCCAGTGGGGTGATGAGGGCAAGGGCAAGATCGTCGATCTGCTCACCGATCAGGTCTCCACCGTGGCCCGTTTCCAGGGCGGTCACAATGCCGGCCACACCCTGGTGATCGATGGCAAGAAGACCGCACTGCATCTCATTCCCAGCGGCATTCTGAGGGACGGTGTTGTTTGTGCAATCGGCAACGGCGTTGTCCTGGCCCCGGACGCACTGATTACCGAGATGGAGAAGCTGGAGGCCAACGGCGTGCCGGTCCGCGATCGGCTGCGGATATCACCGGCCTGCCCGCTGATCCTGCCCTACCATGTGGCGCTGGACCAGGCCCGCGAAACGGCCCGGGGTAACGCCAAGATCGGCACCACAGGTCGGGGCATCGGACCTGCCTATGAAGACAAAGTGGCCCGCAGGGGGCTTAGGGTCGGCGATATGCTCAATGCCGAACGTTTTGCGACCAAGCTGAAGGAGGTCCTTGAGTATCACAATTTCGCCCTGGTGAACTACTACAAGGCCGCGCCGGTGGATTTTGATCAAACCCTGACGCTGGCGCTCGCCTGGGCTGAAGAGCTCAAGCCGATGGTCGCTGATGTCACGGACCTGCTGCACCGGGAGCGGGAGCTGGGCGGTAATATCCTCTTCGAAGGTGCCCAGGGCTCCCTGCTCGATATTGACCACGGCACCTATCCGTTTGTCACCTCCTCTAACACGACGGCGGGAGGCACCGCCACCGGCAGTGGCTTTGGGCCGTTGTTTCTCGATTACGTTCTCGGCATAACCAAGGCATACACCACCCGGGTGGGCTCAGGCCCCTTTCCGACGGAATTGTCCTGCGAGGTGGGTCAGTACCTGGGTGAGAAAGGACACGAGTTCGGCACGACCACCGGTCGTCAGCGCCGTTGCGGCTGGTTCGATGCGGTGGCGGTCAAACACGCCGGCCGGATCAACAGCCTTTCCGGACTGTGCCTGACCAAGCTCGATGTCCTCGATGGGCTGGAAGAGGTAAAAATCTGCATTGCTTACCGGGATGCCGGGGGCGGTGAAATTTCCGTACCCTACGACGCCGAAGGCTGGGAAGAAGTGGTGCCCGTTTACGAAACGCTCCCCGGCTGGAATGAATCCACCGTTGGCGCCACCAGTCTCGATCAATTGCCTGACAACGCCCGCGGTTACATCCGGCGTATTGAGGAGCTGACCGGCTGCCCAATCGATATCATCTCCACCGGCCCTGATCGGGTTGAAACCATCATTCTGCGTCACCCGTTTGACTGACGGGCGCGATCCGAACCTGTGGCGGTTGACATGAATAAGCTCGAGCAACTGAAAAAGATGACCACCGTGGTCGCGGACACGGGCGACCTGTCGGCGATCCGGAGGTACCAGCCGGTCGACGCCACAACCAATCCGTCGCTGTTGCTGAAAGTTGCCAGTGACAGCCAATACCGGCATTTCCTGGAACGGGCCATCCAGTGGTCATCTGTGGATCAGGTGGATCGGATTGACGATATTGCCGACCGCCTGGCGGTCCTTATCGGTGCGGAGATCGTCACCATTGTGCCGGGCAGGGTTTCCACCGAAGTCAGTGCGGGCCTTTCCTTTGATTCTGCCGCAACCGCCGACAAGGCGCGCAAGCTGGTGGAACTGTATGAAGAAATCGGCGTTGCCCGCGATCGGGTGTTGATCAAGATCGCGGCTACCTGGGAGGGGATTCGGGCTGCGGAGCGCCTTGAGAAGGAGGGGATTCAGTGCAATCTCACCCTGTTGTTCGGTTTCGGGCAGGCCCAGGCCTGTGCCGACGCAGGGGTGTTTTTGATCTCCCCGTTTGTCGGTCGCATTTACGACTGGCACAGGACGGCGACCGGTCGAGATTATACGGGTGCCGACGATCCCGGAGTGCAATCGGTATCCCGTATTTATCACTATTATAAACAGCACGGTTTCAATACCGTTGTCATGGGCGCCAGTTTCCGCAATACCGGGCAGATAGAGGCCCTGGCCGGCTGTGACCGGCTCACTATCAGTCCCCAACTGCTCGATGAGCTGAGCCAGGCCGCAGGCGAACTGCCGATGGCCCTGAGCCCGGGCGCCGTCACATCAAAGGATCCTGAACGGCGTCTGGACGAAACCCGATTTCGCTGGGAATTAAATGCGGATGCCATGGCCACAGAGAAGCTCGCCGAGGGTATCCGCAAGTTCCACGACGATGAGCTCGCCCTGAAAAAACTACTCGCCGAACTTTGCTGATGGGGCCGTCTATGACAAACTTGCCGGGAGGTGAATTCGCCGACCCGAACCCAGGAGCAGCCATGATTGTCAAACCCCAGGAGTTGATCGCCCGAGCCAAGGCATCGGTCGACTGTGTGTCGCCGGAACAAGCCCGAAGCTTGAGTGAGCACCAGCCCAATACCGTATTGATAGATGTCCGTGAGCCGGGAGAAGTCGAGCAGAGTAGTGTTCCCGGGGCGATTAATATTCCCCGGGGAGTTCTCGAAATGACGGTTGAGGAGCAGGTGCCTGACCATGATTGCCCCGTTCTGGTTTGCTGCGCGACGGGAGGGCGCGCCGCCCTGTCCGCCAAGACCCTGAAGGAGATGGGTTACACGCAGGTCAAGGTGATCGATTGTGAGCACCTGGGCATCAAGACGGCTTTTGCACAATAAGAAAACACCGCGGTACATCTAACGGATCTGACAGGCAATGCGGTAGGTCGCCGGACCGGAGTGCCGCACGCCGATGGCGATAAATCGATAATAACAAGGTGGGTCTATGAAAAAATCAGGGCAGCTCGTCGATAGGGTCGACCAGGGGTTCGCCTGGGTGGCGGAATGGGTGTTCCGCTGGCGCTGGCTGGTAATGGTGATGGCTCTGATCCTGGTTGGGGGAGGGCTGTATTTCGCCGCCAGGGCGACCCCGGACAACAGTCTGGACGCCTATTTTGACAAAACTGATCCCGCCTATGTTGCATATATGGACTATATGGCGGATTTCAATTCCGATGAAATCACCTACATTCTGTACAGCATTCCCGATTCGGATTATGGGCCTTTTGACCTCGAGGGAATGCGCAAAATCGCCGACCTTACCGAGGCGCTGGAGCGGGAGGTGCCATTTGCCCGCGAGGTCACCAGTCTTGCCAATGTCGAATTTATTCGCGCCGATGGCGACGATATTATCGTCGACGAGTTGCTTATCGATTTCCCCGAAACGCAGGCGGAGCTGCTTGCACTGAGGGATGCGCTGCTGGCCAAACCCCTTTACGTGGACTATCTGATCGATAGGACCGGCCAATACGGGGCGGTCATAATCGACATGACCAAATCCAGCACCGATGTCCTCGATGACATCATTTATGATCCGGAAGGCGGCGAAGGTTTGTTCAATCTCTACCCCCAGGTTAGCGATGTCGCCGTGCGCGAGATCCTGGAGCGCCCCGAGTACGAGGGTATCGACTTCTATCTGACCGGCGATGCGCCGATGAACTCGGCCTACAATCAGATTTTCACCACCGATTCCGGCTATATCATGATCGCAACCCTGGTGATCGCCGCTCTGCTGGCCCTTGTATTGTTCCGGGCCACCTGGGTCGGGCTACTCGGTCCCGTGTCCGTGGTGATCATGAGCGTAATTCTGACCATGGGTTTTATCGGCATGGTGGGCTGGAAGGTCGGATTGTTTTTCGCCATGGTGCCTGCCCTTCTGTGCGCAGTGGGTATTGCGCAGTCGGTGCACATACTGCTTGAGTATCAGCGGGCGCTGTCGGTTTCCGGAGACCGTCCTTCCGCCACCCGGGCGGCGCTGAAGAAGGTCGGTGGCCCCTGCCTCATGGCCGCGTTGACCACCGCTGCGGGCTTTCTGGTGATGTCGGTGTCCGAGCTGAAGGCGCTGGCTGAGCTGGCGGTGTATGCCGCTGCCGGGGTGATGATGACCTTCGCGCTTTCCATCACTTTGCTTCTGGTTTTTTTGTCTGGCAGGAAAGGCGGTAAACCGGTCAAAAATGCCCGTGCCATGGCCGTACACCCCGGAGTAATACGCCTGGTCAAAGCGGTTGTCAGTCTCGATCTCCGTCACCCGCGCTGGGTGATTGCCGGTGGTTTGGTGGTTCTGACGCTGGGCCTGATCGGGGTATCGAAGCTGCGCATCGATTTTAATTTTCTCGACGAGTTCAAGGATCACGTGGAGTGGAAGCAGCACAGCGTCAAGGCCGAGGAGGTCATGGGTGGATTGCTCAATGTCACCTACATCATTGATACCGGTCGCCCGGAAGGGGTAAAGGATCCGGCGGTCATCGCCGCCATTGAGAAGGTCCAGCACTTTGCGGAACAGCAGCCCCTGGTGGTGAAGACCTTTTCCATGGCCGATATGGTAAAGGACCTCAACCGCAGTTTTCACGGAGATGACGATGCGTTCTATACGCTCCCGCAATCCCGGGAGTTGTTGGCGCAGTACCTGCTGGTTTACGAGGTTTCCGGGGGTAAAGAACTTTGGGATCTCGTGTCTCTCGATTTCTCCAAAACGGTTCTGGAAATGCGTGTCGGCATTACCGATGCCACCAAAATCAAGGCATTGATTGGCGATATTGATCGCTATCTGGCCGAAAATCCCATCCCCGGCGCCGATGTCCGTCAAACCGGAATCGGTCTTCTGTGGGTGAAAATATGCGAGTACATCGCCAGCACACAAATGACCAGTTACAGTCTGGTGTTTGTCATCGTAGCCATTTTCATGTGCCTGTCCTTCGGTTCGGTCAAAGTCGGGCTGTTGTCGATGATTCCCAATCTGGCGCCGGTGATCGTTGTGCTGGGCTACATGGGCTGGACCGACACTCCCCTCGATTACATGAAGTTGTTACTTGCCACCATCGCCATTGGCATTGCCGTCGACGATACCATCCACCTGGTGACCCGTTACCGAAAACGCTTTCTTGAGATGGGGGACTATCGCCTCAGCCTTGACGCTGCAATGCACGATGTCGGTCCGGCGTTGATCATTACTTCCCTGATTCTGGTATTCGGATTTTCAAGTTTTCTGTTTTCGAACA
>PABE01000133.1 GCA_002702725.1 Porticoccaceae bacterium | reverse complement strand
CCGTTTATCGGCGGCTCCCTGGGGGGCGGGGCCAATGAGCGCAACACCCGTTTTAATATTAATATCGGATATTATTTCTAACTCATTCATTTCTGCACCGCTTTCCGGCAACCGCAACCCGCGCGGGGCGGATAACGGATACGGCTCCCTTCAAAAGCAGATCCGACGCTCCTGAGGACGAATCAACCCGCATCGGCTTGGAGCTGGCCGCCGGGGAGACGGTCTGCACCCCAGCTACGACGTATATAACCCATGACCTCTTCCAGGTCCTCACCCGCGACATCGGCGGGCTCGCCGCGTTCCAGCGGATCATAATGGTAGATATAAAGACGTGAGAGAAACTGCTCGAAAGGCAGCGACGCTTCACCGAACCGCTCGCCGTTTCCTGCGGTACTGACCGTGACGCCATCACCCCAGTTTTGACCGCTGTCGTTGTTGGGATTATAAAAATACACCCGCATGCACTCCTGCGGATCGAGGGCGACACGCAGTATGGTAATGGCGTGCCAACCGATAAAGCGGGCGGCGCTGTCAGTCACCGCAATGCCGGCCGGCTGTGGATGAATCAGCGGCTGGTTGCCATTGTAATAGGGGTGATAAGTAGCATAAAAATGGCGGATGAAGTCATCCAGATCGATCAGCGCACCCGTAGCAATATCGACATTGATGCGAAACCCGCGGCCCGACCACCAGCCGTGAAACTCCGGGTTCACCCAGCGATGGGGATCTCCCTCCCGGTCGGCACAGCGCCGCCCCATTTCCGCATAGATTCGGTCCAGATGCGGGACAACCAGCAGCGACACCGGATCGAGATCAATTGGCGTCAGGCTGGCGACACCCGTTTGACTTTCCCGTGAGGAAATCGGCTGACCTTCAAAGTGCATGATGATTTCATCATCCCGTGCCGCCCAGGCAACCATCTGCAGCAGATAGTCCGGATCATTATAGGCCCACATGGACAGGGCGCGGGCTGACTGACACGTTGGATTATTACCCTGACCGACGCCAAGAGGCAGGCCGAGCATGCACATGACACCTTCCAGCAGGTGTGCCTCGGGGCTAACGGCATCCCCGAAGGCCATAAGCAGACGCTCCCGTGCAACAGGTGCCAGACGCAGACCCAGTTGCCGCCACAGGGCCGGGGCGACCGGCGGCTGGTAGAGAATTCCACGTTCAAGTAGCAGTGCCAGGCCGTAAACCCCCTGGCAGGTGGCCGGAAACACGCTGGCGCGGATGAGCTCATGCACCAGTGAGCGATAACACAATAGGCTGTCCCGTCCGGTGGAAGACAGGCCCAGGGCTTCGGCCAGCAGCTGTTCTTCATTTTCAAGCAGATGACGCAAAAGCACGCTGTGATACGCCGACACCAGACCGGTATCGTGCATCGCCCGCGCCATACCCGTGGCCTCGCTTTGCAACGCGCTGGTATCCATATAGTCCAGTCGCTGCTGGTATATCTCGACACCCGGGTCTTCGCGGCAGGCCTGGGTCGGCCCGAACAGGCTGCTGACCAGGCGGTCGGCGCCCTGGCCACTGCCGCCTAAATCGATCTCCGGGTTGGCCTGACAGATGGCAATCTGGGTGATCATGCGTTTCGCCCCATCCACCTGGATTGGGCGTTGCTGCAGTATCCGCCAGATTTCCTCGATCAAACGGTCGACGATGTGTTCGTAACCGATACTGTCGGCAAGATGTTCGAGCAGTCGATGGGGCAACTCCACCAGACGTCCCATCTGTTCGCGCTCGGCTTCACCGGTCGGACTGAACAGCAGAGCAAGGTTGGTAGCTAGTACCTGGGTAAGAAAGTGATGGGCCTGTTCGGCGGACATCAGCGGATGTTCATAGTCTCCCTTGGCCACGGCCAGCAGGCGCAGCTCGCTTACAATCTCGATCACAAGGGTGTCTGCAATTGCGGTGCGCAGGGTGTTGGCCGTCAGCGCTGGCAACAATATCCGTGGATCGGCCCAATCCGTGCCGATAAACAGACCGGCGTCTTCAATATTCCGGGCGCGGGCCTGTAACGCACCGCAACCGCCTTCCAGCCGGATCACCCGGCGGGCAGTATCGAGGACACGGGGCAATTTGCCCGGTTTGGCAAAAGCCGGGGCCTGCGCCAGGGCAGCAATGGCACTGTCCAGGCGCGTTAACAGCAGCGCCAGTTTGTCATTGCTGTTCTCTGTCTCTACCACACACGCTCCTTGGCTACTCAGGCGTTTGTGCCCGTTTGCCAAACATTATACATAGTAGTCGAGATCCTCCTGCCGCTTGAGCAGGTCATGCATTTCATGGGCATCATCGCCGACAAAATACACCAGCCCCCAGTGCGTGCCAAAAGCGGTGCGCTTGGTGACGATTTCCTCCAGGGGTGCGGTGAGTTCATGGGACTCGAANTAAGGGTGATCCTCGGTCGCNTCCGGAATCTGCAACTGNCTGACCACACGGCGGCGCGGGTATACCCCNAANCANCCGGCATAACCGGTGGCATCTTCCACTTCCTTCGGGAAATAGGCTTTGACTTCCTCTTCCGTAGTTTTCGGATCAAACACCAACATGCTCGCCTGGTAGGCGTTGAAGCCCGGATATACGCGCTCGAGCAATTCGAAGACCTTGAATCCAGGCGGTCGGTAGGCGACTTCGCCAAAGTACATCTCACCGTCGCTGGTGACAAAGTATTCGGGGTGAATCATGCCGAATTCAATATCGAAGGTCTTGATCAGCTTGTTGATCTGCTCGGCAATCTGCGGGCGGTATTTTTCCAGTTCCGGTGAGGCCGGCACATGCACCGAGTAACCGAGGGTGACATATTCGGAAATATTCAGAAAACAAATCTTGCCGTTATGTATCCAGGCCTCCACGGCGAATTCCCAGCCGTCGAGATGGGATTCCATCAACGCCGGGAATTCTTCATCAGGTATACCATCGACATCATCCGGTGTACGGATGACACGGTGCCCCAGGCAACCGGCCTTGTCGAATGCCTTGAAGTGGATTGGATCATTGGGATCGCCGTCGAGTTTAAGCAGGGTCTGATTGACCCGCTTGAGAAAGCGGATAACGTCTTCCCTATCGTGGGCTTCCTCGAAAATACCGACGCGGATGCCGCCGAGCTGGGCGCGGCGCTTCATCAGGGATTTATCGCGCATCAACATCGCATGGCCGAGCAGCCGCGGGTTGTCCAGCAATACCGAGTTAATGGCACCGGCCCATTCGACCGTTTCCTCAAACAGCGGCACGGCGACATTGACACCCATATCCTTGAGAGTTTGCGCAATTTCCATGGACCGGTCATTCAGGCGTTCGAAGTTCCACGGCACATAGGGAATCTCGTGTTTTTCGCAATACTCCTGCGCCCATTCCGGTGCCACGACCACATAGCGGCGGTCAAAGTTTTCGGCGGCTTCGACAGCGTTTGGGGCCCAGCCCAGGAGGGCGATGTAGCCCTTGTTGGGATCTTTCTCCATATGTTGCCTCCAGATAGTAACGGACAGAATCACGACCACCGCTTTTCGCGGCAGAGGCATAAACGCTTGCACAGGGCAAAACTGGCTGAAATGGACTGAATTACCCGCGTGCGTAAAATGCGTCAGCCATTGATCGGACGATATGAATAACGCTGCAAAAGCAGCGGTGTGATGATGAATTTATAACCATAACCATACAGGATAGCAGGCGGCATGGCTAATCGCCGACTGGCGATAGGAGATTACCCAGCACGATTCTTGTTGCGGCCGCTCGATACAAAGTCAACCGGCAATAGACATCGCGAGGCAAAAACGGAAAGGGATAACCGCGATTATCAGTCAGAAAGTATACGAAAACGGGAACGCCCCGCAGTGTGTCGATGTTATTCTGTTTGGGTAAAATCCTTAAGAGATCGCCCGTTGCCCGGCGCGATTTTACAGAGGAGATTCAATCACGCCGCACATTGAACAGTATGTCGCAATGTTATGGAGATCGAAGAATGGCAATTTTAGCCGTCAAGCCTGTCCATTTACAGCGAGGTTACTGACTATTCATTCGGGCTCCAGGACAATCTCGATATTGCAGCTAATGCTCAGCTTCTTCCCGATCGACCCGACCTCTGCCATCAATTGGTCGATATTCAACTTGGTTTGTCGAAGTTCTTCGATGCGCCTTACCGTTGCGGGATCCGATTCTCCAAAACGCTCTCGACGACTCCAATCATTTCGCTGGTGGAAATTGATTTTGTCATCGACAAGGGTCATCAACAGCAGTCTGGCATCCTCTGGATGAAATGAACCGTTAATCAGGCAAAAGCTTCTTTTCTTTGCGTCATCTGTCATCACTTTTTTCCTCTAACGTTATCGTTCGCTTGATTGGCCCTGGAAAAAACCAGGGATTTTTTGCCGGTTCCGCGCGTTTCCTGCCCGCTTCAAAAAAATCTGCCCCATGGCAATTGCTACCCGAACGTTTCAGCACAGCTGAATCGGTTCACCGGGGCGGCAGGAGTCCTCATTTATCCGGTCCAGGGCTGCCACCTGTCGTTGCAGTAACGCTCCATGCGATCGCGGTCCAGGCGCAGGATATAAAGCCAGCGGTTGTGCACCAGCTGCCTGACGGTTTCATGTTTGGCAATCACCCGGTCGATAGCCTCCCTGGAAGCCTCAATAACCACCGTAAGCCGCAGAGGCGTATGCAACCAGCGCTCGCCATCATTCAGGGATTGCCAGGGCAACCCGATACGCAAATCGCCGCCATTGCCTTCGAAAACGCCGATTCGTCCGCCGACAACGTTATGCAACGTCTTGTTGCCACTGCCGTAGCGCCTGTTGTCCACGGTCGATGCGTAGTACTGCATATTGATCCAATGGGTCACAATCATGGGTGCCGTCATGATCTGTTCGAGCAAGCTGCCGTCCCTGTCCCGCCGATGATCGTAGTCGTGGAGGAAGCTGCGGCCACCGAGGTTCACCCCCCTGGTCCGCTTGCGTGGCGCAATAACAAACGCGGCGTTGTCTGCCAGCCCCCACTCGGGCCGGGTCTGTGCCCAGTCATCGGCGCGCTCACGCAGGGCACGCAGCAATGCTTCGGGCTTATCCACCAGATATTGCAGACCCAGCGCCGGGGCGCGCTCTCGACGCGCCAGCGCCCCCGCCGCGGCCAGTTGTGCCTTGACCCGCTTGATATCCTCCTCATGACTGGCAGGCAGCAGTTGGAGGTCGAGCAGGCCCACTTCGTCGGTGGTGGTATTATGTAAACCTGCGACAAAATAAGTGCTCCCGGGTATTTCAATCCCGGACGTCCGCAGCTGTTCGCGCACCGCCACCGAATTCAGCAGGCCCGCCAGGACCCGGGCATTTACCTCACCTGTCTGGCCACAGCAGGCGCCGCAATCGAGCCCAGCCCGGTGCGGGTTATTCCGATTCTGACTGCCGTGACCCACCAGCAGCACGATGCGACCGAACTTCTTATCAAGACCCATGCCCCGCAGCACCTGGGAGGCAATCCTCGCCTGACCGACAACACCGCCCGCAACGGTTTCATCCAGGGTGGGCCGGATGGCTTGCGCCGTTCCCGCGTCAAGGCCAAGCCCGTCATCAGATTGATGAGGCGCACCGCCGGGCAAACTGCGTTTGACAAGGTCGCCCAGATAGCCGAGACCCAGGGTTTCCACCAGGGTAAAGGACGACAGCGGCACCGTTTGAAAAACGCGCCAACCGAAGATAGGGCGCAGCTTACGCGTTCGAATGGACGTCACTTTTCTATCCAGCCCCGGGTCCCCGGAGCTGTCCGTGACATTCAGGGATGGCGCCAGCAAACCGGGCAACTGTGGCCGTGTGGCCCCGGTACCGAGTGGCGTGTAGCTGATCGGCAAGCCGAAAAAACCGGCAAATCCCAGTGTCTGGATGTCTGGCGACTGCGCCTCAAGGTGACGACGAAATATCTCCGAGCGCACATCGATGCAGAACGCCGCCTGCACGGCGGGTGTCGCGTCCGGGCGAGCGTTTTCAGCGGACGGCACCGCAAGCAATTGGCCTCGCAAGGTTCGCTGGTAGTGAATCTCCTGTGCTCGCTGCCAGATTTGCTGAAATTCGAGTGACGGCCTGTCGAACGTCGACAGCCGTTGTTGCCAGTCAGCCTTCCAGGATGCCCAGGACGAACCGGTCCCCCGCTCGCCATCATCAAGCAGGCATTCCCAGCTAAGACGTATGGCCAGCAGATCCACCAGTGTTCGGTCTTCCCCGCCATCAAGACGCGCCTGCCAGCGCCGGTAGGCACACCAGGCAGCCCAACCATTCACCCGCATCAACAGCACTTGCAGAAACGTTGTCCACTCATTTTCGGGGATCGCCAGTTGCACAAGGGAGGCGGCGATCTGTTTTTCGCCCTCCCCTGCCAGCCGCTCGGCGCGGGCCGCTATTTTGGGCGTATGCATCAACAGGGGAACGCTGTGATCCTGAGCCACCGCATAGCGCCAACTGGCATACAGGCTGTTGTTTTGATCCGGGTGCCAGTAGGCCTGGTCGCGATCGAAGTAGGCGGCACAGAACTGGGACACCTGGTGGGTAATGGTGTCGCACCAGGATGGCTGCCGTTGAAGGTCGCGCTCGCTATCCAGCCTGTCACTCAGCAGTGGCAAAGGAACAGGCAAAGGATACTCTTCATCCAGTGCTGCTATGAGTTGTTCGGAGGTCCACACCACTGCGCTCTCGGCCAGGGCCTGTTGCAGGTCCTCTTCGGTAATTTCGCCACACCGCCAGGCTTTACGGTATTCACTGAGTGGCAAGGCCGGAGGCGAACCGGCGATATTGGCCAGCTCCAGTGTTGCTTTATCAAAGGGCTGCTGAATGCGCCCCCAGTGCGGATTGACCGCAATCATCCTGTCCAGCGGCCAGGTCGGCGCGATGCTATCGATCACCGATGCCACTGCCCGTTCCAACACATCGCTTTCAACCAGCGTTGGCATCATAGACGCATTCACTGCAGCTCTCCTTTAAAAATCGGGTGACGATTGACCAGCGTCTGTGCCTGAATGGCGCTGAACCTGACCGGCCATATTCTGAACGTCAGCCGTGTGAAGGATTCGTCGAGGTAGAACCCACAATAGGCCCAGGGATAAAACCGTCTGGCGAAACGCCCCCCGGGGAAACAACGCAGCCACACCTGAGCACCGTAGAGCACGGTGAAACACAACAGAACCCAGAGAACCGCGGCCAACCCGGCATGGGCTGGCGCTGGCGCGAGCCCTGTAAACAGCAGGTGCCAGAGCAGATAGAGTTGCGACAGCGCGATAACCTGAACCGTAAAGCTTGCCATCAGGGCGCGGGTAAGACCCTGCTCTGTCCAGAACAAAGGGGCCAATCCGAACGCGACAATCACGAGGGCAACCGGGGGAACAGCGAGCCCAGGCACATGCAACTGCCAAACTGCGGCCGAGCCGAACACCAATGCAGCGCTGACAAACACTGCTCCCAGATACCACAACGGCGTTCTCGATACAGGCGTTGTCGTTAAAAGATCGCTGCTCCGTGCATGGCGCACGGTTTCCCCTGCCGAGAGGAACGCATGCGCCTTGTAAAGAGAGTGGGCAACCAGGTGAAGAAGGGCCAGCTCATAAAGACCGAGCCCTATTTCCATCAACATAAAGCCCATCTGCGCACACGTCGACCACGCCAGACGTACTTTGATACTGACGCGGGTAAGCATCACCAGGCCTGCGAGCACAGCGGTTAGACTCCCCACGATCAAAAGCACCGCCTGTGCCGCTGGCGCCAGGGAAACCAGTTCGGCGATTCGAATCAGAACGAAACCACCGATATTCACCACACCCGCGTGCAGCAGCGCCGATACGGGCGTGGGGGCCTCCATCACCTGGATAAGCCATCCGTGCAGGGGCAGTTGTGCGGTTTTCAGGATCGCGGCCAGAGCAAACAGCAGTGCCGCCCACGTCAGCGAGACCGGGAGCGACTCCAAACCGGCGAGGTAGGCGCCCAGTCCATCCAGCGAGAGGGTGCCTGTTGTCCGGTAGACCAGAACCAGCGCGACCAGCAGACAAACCTCCGCCAGACGGCTGACCAGGAACTTCTTGTGGGCAACGATCTGGGCGGCTTTTCGCTCGCGGTAAAAGGTCAATAGATGATGCAGACCCAAACTGGTGGCGCTCCAGGCCAGCACGATTATCAGGAGGTTTCGGCTGACCACCAGCACAGCCACCGCCGTCAGGGTGAACAGCATGGCGCGTACAAAACGGACCTGGCCGGACTCGCCGCTCAGATAACGGGAGGAATAATTAATAATGACCCAACCGAGCACCGCAACCAGAAGCGCCATGGTAAGCCCCACCCCATCAACGGCAATCGGCGCCAATCGGCCCCATACCAGGGCGACCAGTGCGGCAGCGGAAGTAGTCATCAATGCCAGGGCGGCGGTGAGTCGCGCAATCTTCCAAAGCTGGCTTGAGCGACTGAACACCAGCAGAGAGCCCGTTGCATAAAGGGCCGGTAATAGCCAGCCCAGGATGAAACCCGACATGTACTCCCCTCCAACTAATCTGATACCGAATCTGGATACGGCAATGCTGAAGCCCGGAAATACATTTGTAAAATATATAGTTTATATATTATCGTTCTGTTTTTGAGAATATTTGAATGAGACAGCTAAACCTTCACCATCTCTACTATTTCTGGAGAGTCGCGAAAGAGGGACATCTGACGCGAACGGCACAACAGCTTCATGTGTCGCAATCAGCACTTTCGTCGCAGATCCGGCAGCTCCAGGATCAACTCGGGCACGAACTTTTTACTCGCGAAGGCCGATCGCTGGCATTGACGGAGGTGGGCCATATTGTGCTGGAATATGCCGAGAGTATTTTCAGCCTCAGCAATGAGCTGCTGGCACTCACTGAAAGCGGTGATTTACGACGACTCGAGCGACTGCGCATTGGTTCGGTGGCCACCCTGTCGCGTAACTTTCAGGAAAACTTTTTGCGCCCCGTTCTCGGCGAATCAACGGTTAAACTTTTCATGCGCTCGGCAAGTCTTGAGGAACTGCTGGAAATGCTCCGTGTGCACAAGCTGGATCTGATCCTGTCGAATCGCGCCGTGGCGGCGGATACATCCACACCCTGGCGATGTCAGCAAATCGCCGAGCAGAGCGTCTGCATCGTTGGTCCGCCCGGCAAACAGGCGAAGGCGTTCAGCTTCCCGCGGGACCTGCAGAAACTGCCGATACTCCTACCCGGACCCAGCAGCGACATCCGCAGCCAGTTCGATCTGTTGTGTGAGGAACATGGCGTCGAGATCGACCCGTACGCGGAGGTCGATGACATGGCAATGCTGCGCCTGCTGGCGCGGGATTCAGGCGGCCTGGCCGTTGTCCCGGAAGTTGTGGTACAGGATGAATTACGGAGCGGCAAACTCCAGAAATATTGTGTCCTTGAGAGGGTCTCGGAACGCTTTTACGCCATTACAGCAAAGCGTCACTTTGAGCTTGTTGCACTCAAGACCCTGCTTGAAAAATCGCAGGAAAGTGTCCGACCCTCAAACCAGGTGACCTCAAAGTAACGACAAGCCGCGCCGGCAACGGGCACACCGCGCCACCTGGGTGTTCTGTAGTGATGGTTCCCGCCATTCACAATTGGTGGCCGACTTAAGGACCTCCATAGAGCCCGGATTTTGGGGTAGCGTGACAGCAACACCCATGTTCCCGCGCGTTGGTGCGCATTGCCTTCACGACATCGCGAATCAATTCCCAAACAGCCAGAAGAAATCAGAAAAGACCCTCGATGTCATTGATGATCCGCGTGGCAACATTTTCAAAAACCGGAAGGTAAGAGTAAACAGCGGCAGTGAAAGCGATGGTTCACCGGTTAGCACGGGAGCGGATATCGCTGACCGGTTTCGACCGCAGGGCTTGCTTCCCCGGTCAATACCATCTAGCTTCAATGGAGCACAGGTAAGGAGGACAGCCCTATTTCGCCAGTTCAGAATGGAGAATCCGCAAGCAGAACACGCCCCGTCTATCTTGTCGACGGCGCCCGCACGCCTTTCCTGCGCGCGACGGGTAAACCCGGCCCTTTTACGCCGGTGGACCTGGCCGTCCAGTGTGGCCGCCCTCTACTGCTCCGCCAGCCTTTCCCGGCCGAAGCCGTCGACCGGGTGATTCTCGGGTGTGTCAATGTGCTGGCCGAGGAAATGAACCCCGCGCGGGTGGCCGCGCTGCGCCTGGGGCTGGGTCGCGACCTGCCCGCTTACACCGTGCAAATCAATTGCGGCTCCGGGATGCTCTCCATCGACAAGGGCTGCCAGGATATCCGCGCGGGAGAGGCCGAACTGGTACTGGCCGGCGGTGCCGAAGCCCTGAGCCAGGCGCCCGTGTATTTCCGGCAGGGCGCCGTAAACTGGTTCGCCCAGCTCAACGGCGCCAAAATCCCCACCGAACGCCTGAAATACCTGGCCCGTTTCCGGCCCGCTTTTTTCAAACCCGTTATCGGTCTGTTGCGGGGGCTTACGGACCCGGTTGTCGATCTCAACATGGGACAGACCGCGGAAGTGCTCGGCTATCTGTTCGATATCAGCCGCGAAGAGGCGGACCGTTACGCCGCCGAGAGCCACCATCGGCTTGCCCGCGCCCAGGAAGAGGAGCGATTGTCCTCGGAAGTTGTGCCCGCTTTTTCCACCGACGGCAAATGCTTCAGCCGTGACGACGGCGTGCGGCCGGATACCACGCCGGCGCGGCTGTCCATGTTAAAACCGGTTTTCGAGAAACCCTGGGGCAAGGTCACCGCCGGCAACAGCTCCCAGATCACCGACGGCGCTTCCTGGGTCATCCTCGCGTCCGAAGCGGCGGTGGAAAAACACGACCTGGAGCCGTTGGCCAAAATTGTCGACTGTCAGTGGTCGGCGCTGGATCCCGCCATCATGGGCCTGGGGCCCGTGCTCAGTGCCACGGAACTGCTCAAGCGCAATGGCGGGCCGGACCTCAACGGTATTGATCTGTGGGAAATCAACGAGGCTTTCGCCGCCCAGGTCCTGGCCTGCCTGAAAGCCTGAGAGAGCGACGAATACTGTCGCTCGGTGCTGGGCCTCGACGGCGCCCTGGGCAGCCTGCCCCGCGAGCGACTCAACGTGGATGGCGGCGCCATCAGCCTGGGGCACCCCGTGGGCACCAGCGGCAACCGGATCGTGCTGCACCTGGCCAACAGCCTGAAGCAGCAGGGTTTCAAGCGGGGCATTGCCAGCCAGTGCGTGGGCGGTGGCCAGGGCGGTGCCATGCTTATCGAGAGCGTCTAATGGGAGAAGCCGTGACCACCGACAGCCTGGTATTTCTGGATCGCGACCGCCTGGAACTGGGGCCCGCCGCCTCGTCAGAGAAGGTCGATCATCAGCACTGGCGGCTGGCCCGGGATGAAGACGGCATCGCCTGGCTGCTCCTGGACCGGGCCGATAGCGGCGCCAATACCCTGGACGAGGCGGTGCTCGAGGAACTCGATCTCGTACTGGAGGCTCTTGAGCACGATCCTCCCAAGGCACTGGTACTCCGTTCCGGCAAGCGCGCCGGCTTCTGTGTGGGCGCCGACGTGGGCATGTTCCGGGGCGAAACCGATACCGCCGCGGTGGCGGAACGGTTGCGGCGGGGGCATGTCATCGTCGACCGCCTGGCCGAGTTGCCGGTGCCCACCATTGCCGTTGTTCACGGGCCGTGTCTTGGCGGCGGCCTGGAGTTGGCCCTGGCCTGCGACTACCGTCTGGCCGTCGAAGGCGCCAGTTTGGGTTTTCCCGAAGTCATGCTGGGATTGCACCCCGGGCTTGGCGGAACCTTCCGGGCCCCCCGGTTGATCAATCCCGTCGACGCCATGACCCTGATGCTTACCGGCAAGTCCGTGGGCACCGGCCGGGCCAGGGCGCTGGGCCTTGTTGACGCCGTGACCCAGGAGCGACATGTGGCCAATGCCGTACGCGCGGCCTCCCGGGGCGATGTGGACAGAAGCCGCCGGCCCTTCTACGCGGCCGCTCTGGACAGCGCCTGGACGAGGCCCCTTATCGCCCGGCGCATGAGCGTCAACACCGAAAAAAAAGTCGACCGCAAGCACTACCCGTCCCCCTACCAGTTGATCGACCTCTGGCAGCACCATGCCGGCGACGTCGCCAGGGCCCGGGAGGAGGAAATCCAGTCCTTCGCCGGGCTGGTGACCTCGAAGACCGGCCAGAACCTGATTCGCGTGTTCTTCCTCCGGGAGGCCCTGAAAAAGGCGGGTGGAGAAAATGAAGGCGACGCAATAGACCATGTTCACGTGGTGGGCGCGGGTACCATGGGCGGCGACATCGCCGGCTGGTGCGCCCTGAACGGATTTCGGGTCACGCTTTCGGATAGGGACCCGGCCATGATCGCCGGCGCCGTCAAGCGCGCCAGGCAACTGTGCCGGCGCAAGCATAGAAGCGACATCGATACCCGCGACATCCTGGACCGCCTGATTCCCGACACCAGCGGGTCAGGGATAGCCCGGGCCGACCTGATCATCGAGGCGGTGCCGGAGAAAATCGACATCAAGCGCAGTGTCTACCGGGAAATCGAACAAAGCATGAAAGCGGGCGCCATTCTCGCCACCAACACCTCGAGTATTCCCCTGGAAACATTGCGCAGCGAAGTGGCGGAGCCCGCGCGTTTCCTGGGCCTGCACTTTTTCAACCCGGTGGCCAAAATGCAACTGGTGGAGCTTGTCAGCCATGACGGTACCGATGCCGGGGTTCGCGACCGGGCCCGGGCTTTTGTGGCGGCCATCGACCGCCTGCCAGTACCGGTGCGCAGCGCCCCCGGCTTTCTGGTCAACCGGGTGCTCACACCCTACCTGCTGGAAGCCATGCTTTTACTGGACGAGGGCATGGCCCCGGAGACCCTGGACAGGGCCGCGGTAGATTTCGGGATGCCCATGGGCCCCATCGAACTGGCCGACCAGGTGGGCCTGGATATCTGCCTGGATGTGGCCGAGATGCTCCGCGACAACCTTGGCGGGGATATTCCCGAGGTGCCGGCCTGGGTGCGCGATAAAGTGGAAAAAGGCGATACCGGGCGCAAGTCCGGCCGGGGGTTCTACGACTGGAGCGACGACGGCCCCCGCAAGACCGAAGCGGCCACGGCGCCGAAAGGGACGGTGGACCGGCTGGTGCTGCCGCTGCTTAATAGCTGTGTGGCATGCCTGCGGGACGAGGTTGTGGCGGACCCGGATGCCCTGGATGCCGCGGTGATCTTCGGTACCGGTTTCGCGCCGTTTCGCGGTGGTCCCCTTCACTATGCCCGTGAGCGGGGTGTGGACGACATCGTCGGCGCCCTGGAAAAGCTGGCCGAGGAGCACGGCCCGCGGTTCGCCCCGGACAAGGGCTGGCAACAACTGCGGTGAGCAACGAGCAATCCCTCACAGTGGATCGGGCGGACAGTATCGCCGATGCCGTCATCGATCGCGTTGGGCCCAACATCGTCCTGGCACTGCCCCTGGGACTGGGCAAGGCCAATCACCTGGCCAATGCCCTTTATGATAGGGCGGCACGGAATCCGCACCTGTCCCTGACCATTCTTACCGCCCTGACACCCGAAGTACCCCGGTATGGGGACGATCTGCGGGGCCGTTTTCTCGGGCCGGTGGTGGAACGCCTGTTCGGCGGGTACCCGGAACTGCGTTACGCGCGGGACCGGCGCAATGGAACACTGCCGGCCAATATCCGCGTCGAGGAGTTCTTTTTCCTGGCCGGCAGCCAGCTGGGCGTTGCCAGCGCGCAGCAAAACCACATCTGCGCCAACTATACCCACGCCATGGGCTACCTGCTGGAACGCGGTGTCAACGTGATCGCCCAGCTGTTGGCCCGGCGGCCCGGCGAGCCGGACGGCGCGTCCCTGAGCCTGAGTTGCAATACTGACCTCGGTATCGACCTGCTGGCGGCCCGGCGCCAGGGCCGGGCGGATTTCCTGTTCCTGGGCCAGGTCAACGATGAATTGCCTTTTATGGGCGGGGACGCCGCAATCCCCAGGGGGGAATGCGATTTCCTGCTCGCCGGGGACGACTGCCAGTTTCCGCTATTCGCCCCGCCCCGGGAGGCGGTGCATCCGCGCGACTATGCGGCGGCCATGCACGTGGCACGCCTGGTTCCCGACGGCGGCACCCTGCAGATCGGCATCGGCTCCCTGGGGGACGCCGTTGCCCACTGCCTGATTCTCCGCCACCGCAACAACCGCCTGTTCCGGGATCTGGCCGCACACTTGCCGGGAACCGGCGCCGAATCACATCTGGAGCCCTTCGACGAGGGCCTGCACGGCCTCAGTGAAATGCTGGTCGAAACTTTCCTGGATTTACGGGAGGCGGGCATACTCAAGCGCGAAGTGGACGGACGCGTGCTCAATGCGGCCTTCTTTCTGGGCAGCCGGGCCTTCTACCGCCGGCTCGGGGAGCTCGCCGAAGACGAGCGGGACAAACTGGCCATGCGCAGCGTTCATTTTGTCAATGCGCTCTACGGCGACGAAGACACCAAGCGCAGGGGGCGGGTACGGGCCCGGTTCGTCAACAAGGCCATGATGGCCACCCTGCTGGGGGATGTGATCTCCGATGGGCTGGAAAGCGGCCAGGTGGTGAGCGGCGTCGGCGGCCAGTACAATTTTGCCGCCCAGGCGTTCGAACTGGCGGGCGCCCGCTCCATTATCGTTGTGCCCGCCACCCGCGAAAGTAGCGGCAGGACTGTCTCCAATATCCGCTGGACCTACGGCAACACGACAGTGCCCCGGCATTTGCGGGACATAGTGGTGACCGAGTACGGCGTTGCCGACTTGCGGGGGCGCACCGACCGGGATGTGATCGCCGCCATGCTGGCAGTCACCGATTCCCGGTTTCAGGAGGAATTGCTGGAAAAGGCCACGGCGGCCGGAAAAATCGAATCCGGTTACCGGATTCCCGCGCCGCACCGCAACAATTTGCCCGAGACAATCAAGCACGCGTTTACCGATACGCAGGCGGAAGACTTTCCGGACTTTCCCTTTGGCTCGGATTTCACCGACACGGAACGTGCCTTACTGCCACTTCTGGACGAAATTCGGCAAACTCAGGGACGTCGGGTGGCCCTGATCCGCCTAGCGGCCGGCGGATTAATTGCCGGCAGCGCCGGCGACAGGGAAAACGCCATCCTGGAACGGATGGGACTGGACCGGGCGAGGGGAATCAGGGCGCGTTTCTACCGGTATCTGGTCCGGGGAAACTACAGGTCGACCTCGCGTGACACGGATTAGATTCCATGCTCGTCAGAATTTCTTTGCGTTATAAGGCAGATAAATCGTTCAGTGCCAGTCACACTCTCTCTCGATTATTCATCGGAAGTTACTGCTTACTAGAATCAGACGATTATATTTCTGACAAGCCCGGATTCCATGAAAAATACAATGCTCAAAAATTGTGGCTATTTTCTAGCCTCGAAATATCAAATTAACTCCGGGTGCGATTTGAAAGGCTGAACAAGCTCTAGTGCTCTGGCTACCCGCAGAACCTGATCTTCTCGCCCATGACGGCCCATGATTTGCAAACCAACAGGCATCCCCGCAACCATGCCAGCAGGGTATGTCAATGCTGGAAGCATCAACAGATTGGCGATGGCTGTGTAGTAAGTACCACAGCAAAAACTGGGGTAAGGGTCTGCCAAACTTTTCGGTAATATCGGAGCGACAACAGGCAATGTGGGTGAAAATATCGCATCGTATTTACCGAACAATTTTTCGACTTTGTTGCCAAGATCCTCAACCCATTTCTGAGCGGCCCTGTAGTCGTCTCGGGTGACGGGCTCCGCCTTGAAACCCTCTTGATTATATTCCATCAGTCGTTCGAAATTCCCCGGGAGAAGACAGCGTTCTACAAATTCCGGTGAGTTAGTAAAGCAAGGTTTACTGTTGCCGTATACGGATTCACCCCTGAGAAAATCAGTGAACCATGGCCAACTCGCTTCGATATTAAAATCTGCTTTTTCAACAACTGCGCCCACCTCCATCAGTTTGGATGCAGTGGCGCCAACCTGTTCAGCCACCGCAGGATCAACGTCAATGTGACCATAATCTGCTGACCAGAGGAATCGCATTCCAGCGACGCCGTCCTCAAGGGTAGCCGTGAATTTTCGCGCAGGGGGGCAAGGACGTGGATCAATACCGTCAGGGCCTGACAAGACATCCATGGCAATGGCAATATCGCGAACATCCCGTGCCATTGGCCCCATACTGGCAACGCGGGAATAACTGAAACTACCGGTGTCGGGGATACGTCCTGGTGTCGGGAATAGGCCCACCAGGCCGCAGGCAGCTGACGGAATTCTGATTGAACCACCGCCGTCAGAACCGATACCCAGAGGCGCAACTCCAGCCGCGATCGCTGCCCCGGTTCCTCCACTCGAAGCCCCCGGGGAGCGCCTGAGATCCCAGGGATTTAGGGTCTCGGGCCCGAGACGGTTAGCAGTCCTGCTCCAGGTATAGAATTCGGGCACATTGGTCATGCCAATGATGATGGCACCCGCTGTCTTCAACCGTGCGGCAAGTGTTCCATCTTGAGCGGGCACAAAGTCTTTAAAAAGTAGTGATCCTCCGGTAGCCGGGACGCCTTTAACCCACGGCTCGTCCTTGAGTACTACTGGAACGCCGTATAGTGGCCCGAGAGTGGCACCACTTTTTAGCATGGTATCGGCTTTCTGTGCAGCATCTCGGGCTTGGTCAGCACAGACCGTTCTAAAGGCATGAATTTTTGGTTCGAAAGCAGAGAGACGGGCCAGCACACTATCTATTAACTCAACCGCCGATATTTCACCGTTGACGATAAGCTTGTGCAGGTTCCACGCTGGAGCCCAAATTAAATCATCCATACACCACACTCAAGTTAATGGCTCACACTGAGAAGCAGAAACATACTCATACCATAAAACATCAGAAGTCAAATTTTTTGATGACAGATCAAATACAATTGAAAAACCACTGTCATACTGGCGCTGCTGGCTGGAGATATGCAATACAAATCCCGTTTCTACAATGGAAATATGATAGCGAAAAAGGCGCTTTATAGATTTTGCACGGCGATAATGAAAGATTTTTATCCCTTTCCAGAAATCTTCGATACAGTTATTGTGTTTCGTTTTGTCCGCAAACAATTTGGCATGATTGATCCGGTAATTCATAAAGCAGCCCTCATCCGGCGCTTTGTAGATCTGGATATGTCATGTCAGTTCAATCTTCTCCTCGATAATGACCAGATCTGTATCTGTCTCCCGTTCGGGATCATCGCGGTAAAAAACTTCCAACTCATTTTAAATAGACCGAAAACAACGCCTTTACCACCCGCTGAACTGGGACCAAGACCACCTTTACCTACGCCACCGAAATAGCTTTCATCGGCTTCCACTTCCCCCGGCAATTCAAAGCTGGGCATTTTGGAAACAATGAGTTGACTGAGCCGCATAAAATACTGAATGGCCGTGTCAGGTAGTACTCTCAAAAGTCATCCCATACCCCGAGCTGGAGTGCGAGCGACAAAGAGTTTCATGGGCCTACTCTGCTGACTTGAAATCAATCGTCTTTTTCGCACATACATGGTGGCCACCGTAGAACCCGTAACAAGTCTTTACCTCTTCAAGGCAGATTTACAAACCAAGTCCATATCGGGCTGCCAAGCTTGGTGAAATCCAAGGAAACACTGCGTTAGGCACTGCCCACCGACAACGTCCAGTTTATGCTCGGCATGGTTCGAGTAAAACGAAAAATTCCGCCGCGCCTCGCACGACTTTTCATGAAGCGGACCGGGATGTCCTTATCGCGATCATTGCGCCCTAATACGCAACCTGAGTAGAATCCGGGCAAGCGAACTACGCTGCCTTGTCAAAACACACCTCTACACAAGAATTCCTGGTCGCGTGCTAGACTAGCGCGAACAGGCGAGGCAAGTCCGGCTTGCCATAAACAGGTATCTCCGGAGTTTGCCCGGAGAATCCTGACGCCACCACAGGGAAGTTAAAGGAGCTGTCCCTCGCCAATGTCTAATTATCCCAAGCCCCTGCTAATCAATGGTAGCCTGGCGCTGCTGGTCTGGTCCGGCTGGTATTTGCTGGGCGGCGAGACGGCCATTCGGGCCATGTATGAGAACTGGCCCGTGACACTGACCATGGTGTTCGGCTCCTTCATCGCGGGGGCCACCAGTGAGGGAGGCGGCGCGGTGGCCTTCCCTGTATTCACCAAGCTGCTGGAGATCGCCCCGGCAGATGCCCGCGTCTTCTCCCTCGCCATCCAGAGTGTTGGCATGACCTCCGCCTCCATCACCATCCTGCTACTGCGCATCCCGGTATCGTGGAAGGCACTCACCTGGTCCGGTCTCGCCGGCGTCCCTGGTATTGTCATTTCCACCCTGTGGCTGGCCCCGGTCGTACCGCCCGTCATCGTCCGCATCAGTTTCACTCTGTTGCTTACGAGTTTCGCCATTACACTCTGGCTGATCAACCGTGATGTTCATCGTTATACGCACTCTGACATTCCTTTGAAAGGTGCGCGTGAGCGATTTTTGTTGGTGCTGTTCGGTTTTATCGGGGGCATGATGAGCGGATTGGTCGGCAACGGTATCGACATCATGACATTTGCCCTGATGGTTCTGCTGTTCCGGGTGAGTGAGAAGATCGCGACACCGACGTCTGTCCTGCTTATGGCGAGTAATTCGATAGTCGGGTTCGCCATGCACGGATTGATACTCGACACCTTTACACCGGAAATACGTGGCTGGTGGCTGGCGGCGGTGCCAGTGGTTTGCGTCGGCGCGCCGCTCGGCGCCCTGGTCTGCAACTGGATGACCCGGCACCATATCGCCCGCGTTCTTATCGTACTGATCCTGATCGAGTTGATCACTTCGCTGATCCTGATCCCCATGACCCCCGTGCTGATTCTCTGGTCGGCCTGCATCCTCATTGTATTGGCCGTCATTAATCAGCGTCTTTATGTCTCGCGCCGTTACCTGCAATAATCGCTTATCAGAAACATCAACGTTTTTTTACCCAAATCCAGGGTGATTTGTCGTCAGCGGTCCATAACTTTTAATCGCTCGATCAACATGAATATACCTATTCTACCATCAACCCGTATGATGGGTGTTGATGCCGCCTCGTTCCCTTCTTCGCGCCAGACTGACAAAGCTGTTTTCCCAAACCAACAGGGCTGAACTTTTCGGACATTATTGATCTGTTAACTGGCAACTTCCACTCTCTAGCTATAGCATTAAAACGAAATCAAGCAGTAATGAGGTTTTCCGTGAACGAGAAAAAGACCGACGACTTTCACTTTCGCCATCCCACCATTGCCGATGGTGCCGCCATCTGGCAGCTGGTTATTGATGCCGGCACCCTGGACCAGAATTCAAGCTACCTCTATCTCCTCTTGTGCCGCAATTTCGCCAACAGTTGCGCAGTCGCCGAGCGCGATGGAAAGCTGGTCGGGTTTGTCACCGGCTTGCGTAGCACTGAGCGCCCCGATGTCTGGTTTTTGTGGCAGATCGGCGTCGCTCCCAGCGCCCGCGGGCAGGGCCTGGCCGGCCGCCTGGCGCATTTTGTGCTCGACGCTCTGATGCCGCAGGGCGTCCGCTTTCTGGAGACCACTGTCACTGCGTCAAATGAAGCGTCCCGGGCACTGTTTGCCGGAATTGCCCGCCGCCTGAACACCGAGCTGCACGAAAGTGAGCTGTTTACCACGGAATTGTTCCCCGGCACCGATCACGAAGCAGAACCGTTGCTGCGCATAGGGCCCTTCGACACCGCGTCAGTAAGCGAGTAATGCCCCGGAAAGAAATATTAAGTCATTGAGATAACAAGGTGATCCTATGAGAATTTTTGAAGAGATGGAATCCGAGGTCAGGGGCTACGTGCGCTCTTTTCCGGCGATTTTCGATGTGGCCAAGGGCTCCGAGATATTCGACGAGAACGATAAGCGCTTTATCGATTTCTTCGCCGGGGCCGGCACACTGAATTATGGCCACAACAACCCGCTCATGACCGAGGCCATGATCGAGTATCTTCAGCGTGGAGGCATCGTCCACGGCCTGGATAAGGCGACTGTGGCCAAGCGGGCTTTCCTCACCAAGTTTCGCGATACTATCCTGGCTCCGAGAAACCTCCAGTACAAGGTGCAATTCACCGGCCCCACCGGCACCAACGCGGTGGAAACAGCCCTCAAGCTGGCGAGGATGATCAAGAAGCGCTCCAACATCATCTCCTTCACCAATGGCTACCACGGCCTGACGCTGGGCGCGCTGGCCGTCACCGGTAACTACGACTACAAGGATGAGTCCTACGGTTCCCGCAGCAACGTCGCGTTCATGCCCTTTGACGGCTACTTCGGCGAGGGTGTGGATACGATCGACTACCTGCGCCGTTTTCTCGAAGACGGCAGCAGTGGCGTCGATCTGCCGGCAGCCATCATTGTTGAAACCGTACAGGGTGAAGGCGGTGTCAATGTCGCCAGTGTCGGCTGGTTGAAAAAACTGGAACAGTTGTGCCGGGAATTCGACATTCTGTTGATCATCGACGACATTCAGGTGGGCAATGGCCGCACCGGGACTTTCTTCAGTTTTGAGCGGGCCGATATCTATCCGGACATGGTAACGCTGTCCAAGTCCATCGGCGGCGGCCTGCCCATGGCACTGTTGCTGATGCGCCCGGAACTGGATCAGTGGCAACCGGGTGAACACACCGGCACCTTTCGGGGCAACAATCTTGCCTTTGTAGCGGCGACACAGGCCATGACTTACTGGGATAACGAGGACCTGGCCCAGGCCATCAAATACAAGGGAGAGCTGCTGCGAACTGAATTGGAAAAGCTGGCGGCAAAATATCCCCAGCTGGAAGCCTCCGTGCGCGGCCTGGGCATGATTCAGGGCCTGGTACTGCCCCAGAACGGCGTGGCCGGGGAAACCTCCAGTGAATGCTTCCAGCGCGGGTTGATCATCGAAACCGCTGGTGCCGACGACCATGTGCTCAAGTTCCTGCCCTCTTTATTGATCGGTGAGGACTTGTTGCACGAAGGCTTGTCGATTGTAGATGAGGCTCTGGGCGCCCTGGTCGAGCGGCGCCAGAAAATGCTTTCAGGAGACAGCTAGTCAATCTGTAGATGACATAACAGGGAGCTTGTGTGAGAAACATTATTGTCAGCAAGTTTGGCGGCAGTTCTGTCGCCACTGCTACACAGATTGAGAAGGTGCGCAGCATTGTTGCCGATGACAGAAAACGGCGCATTGTGGTGGTATCGGCTCCAGGGCGCAGTCAGCAATCAGAGCACAAATTGACCGACCACCTGATCAATGTGGCCACGGATGGTATGCATTTCCGGGATCAGCGCATCAGTATCAGTTCACAAGACAGCTGCCAGGCGGTGCTGACCCGCTTTGCCCAGATTGTTGAGGACCTGGGCGTGGACGGCAAGGCGTTGCTTGCCTCCCTGGAGGATGACTTGCACACAAACCTCACTGGCAAGCAGCGGATCGCTTTTCTCGCCTCACGGGGAGAACACTATAATGCCCGTATCATTGCCGATTACTTCAATCTCAAGGGATTGCCGTCTGTGGTGCAGTTGCCGGAAAATTTTGGCTTGCATGTGTCCGATAAGTATTTGGATGCCCAGGTGGTTGAAGATACGTTTGATGCCATGGAGCCCCTGGCCGATGGAGAGACCATCGCCGTTATTCCCGGTTTCTACGGTGTTACCGCCGGTGGTGACGTGGCCGTTTTTTCCCGCGGCGGTTCCGATCTGACCGGTGCACTGGTCGCCAGCGCCGTGGACGCGGAGTGCTACGAAAACTGGACCGATGTCAGTGGCGTGTTTGAAGTGGACCCTCGCCTGATTGGCGAGGCGCGCACGATTCCGCGTTTGACGTTCAAGGAAATCCGGCTGCTTTCGTCGAAAGGCTTCAACGTCTTTCACCTCAATGCCATGATGCCTTGCTGGGAGCGAAAAATTCCCATCCATATTCGCAATACCAACAAGCGCAATGACCCGGGGACAGTAATCCTGTCGGAAAGGGTGCCGGAGGAAGGTGTCGTCGGCATCGCCCAGCTAAATAATGTCGCCTATATCTATATTGAAAAGTATCAGCTCGGCGAGGAGGTGGGCTTTACCGCCAGCCTGCTCAGTATCCTGCAGGAATTCGGTATCCAGTCCTACCATTACCCCACGGACAAGGACGATATCTCCGTGGTCGTCGATCAAACGGGTCTGACCGGCACCATCAATGACCTGCGCAGGCGTATTGAATCCGAACTGAAACCTGATTTTATGGACGTGGTATACAACCTGTCGATTCTCACACCGGTGGGCATGGGGTTAAAAGGCAATTCATACCCGATTGTCGCGGCCCTGAAAGCGCTGGGTGAAAAGCATATTCCCATCGAAATGATTGACCAGAGCCCCTCTCAGGTCTGTTTTCATATCGGAGTGTCCCAGGCGGTATCCGACGCAGCGCTGAAAATCCTCTACGACGCCCTGATCGGGTAACGGTTCGCTATACTTGCCACCTCTGGTCGACACATCTTCTCCACCGAGAAGAGAGTACTGTTCAAACAAAAGCAGGAACAGTAGTTCAGCGCCTTTATCGGCATTATGCGGGTTACGCCACTCCGGTGAGCGGCTCGGCGTTTTTCAGCAAGGCCAGTAGCATGAGATTGACGTCTCGGGCATTTGAAACGCAACCTCCCTGCATCAGTACATCCGCGCTGACTGTTATGGTGCTATTTCCAGGTCTAAGCACCATTGGCGTCTGGCGGATATTTACGGCCTGTCCATCATCATTGGTATTCCGGAAGATCAGGCGCTGATGTACTCTGACGTCCTGCTGGCGGTGGTCCCGATAGTCCTGGTATCGACCCGCGACGGCTCTGTGATTCTGTCGAACTGCAGATTCGGGCCCGTTTACGTCAACGGATAGGTTAAACACCGTATCCAACAAGTTCTCTAACAAAATCGAGCGACCGTCCGCTTGTCGATCGGAAAATGAACAGGAGAGATCTCATGACAGATGACAAACGCCGCCGCCATTCTGCGCCTGTCGTGGACGGACTGGGAAAGTCCGCAAGCCGCGCCATGCTTCGGGCCGTCGGATTTAAAGACGAGGATTTTCGCAAGCCGCAGATTGGCATTGCCTCTACCTGGAGTAATCTGACGCCCTGCAACATGCATATTGACGCGCTGGCCAGGGAAGCCGCCGCCGGCGCCGATGATGCCGGTGGCAAGAGCCTGATCTTCAACACCATCACCGTGTCCGACGGCATCGCCAATGGCACCGAAGGTATGAAGTATTCACTGGTGTCGCGGGAAGTGATTGCCGACTCCATAGAAACCGTGGCCGGATGTGAGGGTTTTGACGGCCTGGTGGCCATTGGCGGCTGTGACAAGAACATGCCCGGTTGCATGATGGGCCTGGCACGGCTGAACCGCCCTTCGGTGTTCGTCTACGGCGGCACCATTATGCCTGGCGAGAACCACACCGATATCATTTCCGTTTTCGAGGCAGTGGGTGCCCACGCCCGGGGCGACCTGAACCTGATCGAAGTCCAACAGATTGAAAAAACCGCCATCCCCGGGCCCGGTTCCTGTGGTGGCATGTACACCGCCAACACCATGGCTTCGGCCATTGAAGCCATGGGCATGAGCCTGCCAGGCAGCTCGGCCCAGAACGCGGTGTCCGACAGCAAGGCGGCGGACTGCCGGGCAGCGGGCGCCGCGGCGCTGAAACTGCTTGAAAAGGACATCAGGCCCTCGGACATAATGACCCTCGAAGCGTTTGAAAACGCCATCACTGTGGTGATTGCACTGGGCGGCTCCACCAATGCCGTGCTGCACCTGATCGCCATGGCCAGCACCATCGGTGTTGAACTGACCCTTGAGGACTTTGTTCGCATTGGCAAGCGGGTGCCGGTTTTGGCAGACCTGCGCCCCAGCGGCCACTACATGATGTCAGAACTAGTGGCCATTGGCGGTATCCAGCCACTGATGAAAATGCTGCTGGACCGCGGCCTCTTGCACGGCGATTGCCTGACGGTGACCGGCAATACCCTTGCCGAAAACCTCGCCGGGATTGATCCTTATCCTGATGGGCAGGACATCATCCATGCCTTCGATAACCCCATCAAGGCGGACAGTCACCTGCGTATTCTTTATGGCAACCTGGCGCCGGGCGGCGCGGTGGCGAAAATCACCGGCAAGGAAGGCACCCACTTCACCGGCCGGGCCCGTGTCTTCCACTCCGAGGAAGAGGCCCAGGAGCGGATCATGGACGGCACAGTGGCGGCCGGCGACGTGCTGGTTATTCGGTACGAGGGCCCGAAAGGGGGTCCCGGCATGCGGGAAATGCTGACACCGACATCCGCCATTATGGGCAAAGGTCTTGGTAACGACGTGGCGTTGATTACCGATGGTCGCTTCTCTGGTGGCAGTCACGGCTTCGTGGTAGGCCACATTACCCCGGAAGCCGCAGAAGGTGGCCCGTTGGCTCTGGTTGAGAATGGAGATACCGTTACTATCGATGCGGTGGCCAACCGGATCGAGCTGGATGTGTCCGACGATGAATTGAAGCGTCGGCGTGAGGCCTGGGTTGCGCCGCCGCCTCGGTTTTCTCGGGGTGTCCTGGCCAAGTACGCGCGCACCGTCAGCTCGGCCTCAGAAGGCGCGGTGACTGACAAACCCTGACAAAGGGTCAATACCTCGAAGGCCCCGTGACTTTCACGATGCTATAGTAGCATCGAATATAATATGTGAGTTCCGGGCTCGGCGGAGCCCGACTCTCGGTCAAAGGGCCAGGCCTGTTTGCCTGGATCTTATGCATCTGGCGATCAAGTATCTTCTTGAAAGTCTGCCGCGCCAGTGTAGCGAGTGCTTTGGGCATCACCACCGGGTATTCGATGTAATAATCCGACGTATCGAGAATAACCTTCGACGGCACGCCGCATTCAGCAGAGGTCTTGGTGTCGACAAGGTGAATGATGCGCAGCATTCAGAGAGAGGGCGCCCTGAGGCATACTGAATACACGCTTGAGGCCCTCCGCCTTTATGCCCTTTGGCGCAAGTAATGAAAGCCCAGCGCTTAACAGGCATCGGCGACCGTGTGTACTTGTGGTCACCAACCGGGAATTTCTTCCCGCTTTCGGATCACCCCCGTTCGTAAGTTTCGTCTTCGTCGCACTGTCAGATGAGACGCAGCGGCTTTGGGAGCAGTGGTCACCAAACTCTGGGGCGGGAAAGATCGCCTTCCGAGCCACCATTATTGTCACCGTCACGGTGGTGCCCGTCCCATCCATGGGCAGTGTTTTTCTGCTTGGCGTCCTCGGTATAGCTGCTGCGTCGTCACGCCGTGCTGAGGCAGACTACGCGCTGACGGGACCTTTACGAAGGTCTTCCAATATGCGACCGTAACGAGAAATCGAGCGTGGCGCAGACATTCCAACTGTTCCATGCCCAACGCTGCCTAACCCGCTGCATCAACACAGCAGAATAATCACAGGGGAGCGACATGAAAAACCGTGTTTTCAATTCCGTACTGCTTGCTATGGTTTGCTGGGCACCCGTTTGGCTGGCTGCGGCAGACTTCGAACTGCCAGCTGTCGAATGCAATGAACTGGCCGAATGGGCGGCGACGCTGGACCAAGGCCAGATGTTCACACCGAGACCCGGGCTGGAGTTGAACACCCTGTTTGCCGATAAGCATATCGTGCCCTTGTTCGGGATTTCGGTACTGCAATGGCAGCGCGACCACTTTCGAGAGCTGGGCGCAATGATGAACACCTGCCGGCGCGAGATGTACGCGACTGACAGGCGGCCCGCTGGCGATGCACTCTATGCCGTCATGAAGGTTTCGCGCGAGGTTACATCCGCCATGCAGAATCTGTGGACCGCGCAAACACGGGTCAAGCGTCAGATTGACAAATTGGTGGAACAGCCGCCCTCGCCGGAACTCGCAGGCATCTTTGATATGGCCACGCAGGCCCTGCAGGGCGAGGATGTGATGGACCGCGTGCAGGACCAGCAACCACGCTACCAGGGTCTGGCGAGGCAGGTGGCGCAAATGAGCCAATATGCCCTATTGCTCGACCAGGAGACAGTGGAAGCGTATTTGACTCGCCTGAAAAGCAAGCGTGGCGCGGCCGCTAAAGAACTGGCCGAAGAGCAGGCCGCATTTGATGCTGTACTGCAGCAAATCGCAGCCATCCCCCTGACCGATGCCGGCTATACGCGGCTCAAGCAGATCTCCCATAACACCGATCGTTCCGCGCTCACCCGCGAGCAACTGGCTATCTTTAACGCCGCCATGACACAGAAGACACAGGCGATACGCGAGGCACAGGCCGCCGGGCAGGCCCGCGCGCAGGCCGAAGCCGCCCGGCCGATCGATCTCGCGCCACGTCTGCAAGAGCTGCTTGACGGCGACCGGGTCAGGACATTGACCATCGCCGGACTGCGCCCCGGCATGAACCAGGACGCAGCGATCCAACATGTGCAGCGCCGCCTCGGACTTGTACCCAGCACCAATCCGATCGACTCCGCACAATTTGCAGTATCGCGTGAAAACGCTTCCCGATTCAGGGCGGAGCGCCGTACAGGCCCGCGGGTCAGTCTCGAGGACGCTGGCGAAAAGGTTGGCCAGGTAATCTATGAGGAGTTCTTCCGTGCCAGCGTGATACCGCAAAGCGCACGGCAGTGGCTGGTGCACAACCTGGGCCAGCCGGATGCCACGGTGGCCGTCAGCGGCGGTACCAAAATGACCTGGCGCGACCGCGACAAACGCCTGCAGGTGCTGGTGACCAACTCGCTGGAAGTGGTCTGGAAAGGTGCGGGGTACGAGGGTCGCCTGCTCGCCGCACTCTGGAGCCGGGATTATGAGCAGCATCTCGACGAGGTCAATGAGCGCTGTGATGATCTACGCGACAAGCCCCGCAACGCCTGGAGTATGAACGATTCCCGGTACTTTGCGGAGGAATGCCCTCTAATGCCGGGTGCCAGGAAAACGCCCGGTCTGAAATGAAGGCCTGTCTCTCCAGCGGCCTGTAGCGTCGGGAGTTATAAGCTGCCGGGATACCCGAATCCGCTTTTTTCTCACTGGCCGACTCTCAGGCAACAGTCCGTGTCAGTTTGCTTCGATCTTGTGCGTCTGGAAATCGAGTATTCTCTCCAGAGCTTCCCCACACGAGCGCAGCAAGTGCTCTGGGTTCCGCATTGCATCTGTCGGGGCCATTAACGAACTGGCAACGATGGTATCAGTTGTACCTCGCAGCTTGTTCGCACGAGCAGCCGGCTCATTTCAAAGCACACTTTTTTCTTGCAAAGAGACACATCCACTCCTATGCTTTGCGGCGCTTGGGGGAGTAGTCGCTCGGCAATAGCTGAGGTGGCCGTCAACAGTCTCCGAACTACAGGGTTCGTGGCGGTCACATCCCAGAGGGATTGGCAAGACTCAAGGCAAGACACGGCGTTCCGGGGTGGGCGTTGTCTTTTGCCTTGTCATACGTCATCCGCCCCTGAGGATTATCACTTGTCACCCATACACCTATCCCAGAAAACAAGTCGACCTGATCAACTGCGCGCTATCCTGAAAGGCAGTCCCGAGGTCCTCCCGGTTTCCAACTCTGCTCTTCTCTATTTAAGCATTCCGTCATCGCTCTCCGATGATTTATCGGGGATCAGTGGAATGGGGGGAATGCTATGACTTATGCGTTACTGGCTATCCTGGGTGGCTGCGGACTGCTGCTCTGGAGCGCTGACCGATTTGTTGAGGGTGCGGCCGCAACGGCTAAGCATGCGGGCATGCCATCGCTACTTATTGGCATGGTGATTGTTGGTTTTGGCACCTCCGCTCCGGAAATGGTTGTCTCTGCCATGGCAGCACTGGATGGTAACCCGGACCTCGCATTGGGCAATGTCCTTGGCTCCAATATCGTCAATACAGGCCTGATTCTCGGTGTTACAGCCCTGGTGGCTCCTATTGCAGTGCACTCCAATATTGTTCGCCGGGAATTGCCATTGTTGTTGTTTATAGGGATAGCGTCGGGTGCACTTTTCTGGAACGACGCGCTCAGCCGAATTGAGGCGATAGCACTGCTAACCGGCTTTTTTGCCCTGGTCGGGTGGACGATTTTCACTGCGCTGCGTGGCAGAGGTGATGCACTTGAAGCCGATACGGACAAGGAGCTGATCGACCACGCTATGCCGCTGGGGCGGGCTATCTTTTGGCTGGCAGCAGGTCTAGTACTGCTCATAACCAGTTCCCGAATACTGGTCTGGGGGGCAGTGGTAATTGCACAGGAAATCGGTGTCAGTGACCTCATCATCGGACTCACCATCGTCGCGCTGGGGACGTCTCTCCCGGAATTAGCGGCCTCGGTGATTGCTGCTCGCAAGGGTGAACACGACATCGCCATCGGCAACGTGGTCGGCTCCAATATGTTCAATCTCCTGGCCGTGGTCGGCATTGCGGGTGTCATAGCACCAATGCCCCAGCTCTCTCCCGATGTGCTGGCACGCGACTGGCCGGTGATGATGGCAATGACTGTCGGCTTGTTTGTGATGGCTTACGGGTTTAGGGCACAGGGGCGAATCAACCGGATTGAAGGCACTCTGTTGCTGGCAGCATATGTCACCTATAGCCTCTGGCTTGTCGCAACGGTGGTGGCCTGATGAATCAAACTTTTTCTTTCGGTGTAGCGCATCAAAAGTGCACACACTGATGAAAATCTTGTCACTTTGGCTGTCTGAGATGACAGTGTCCTTCAACCGAAACAGGAGTCAATTATGCAATGTCCCGTCTGCAAAGAAGTTGCCCTGGTCATGTCCGACCGTCAGGGTATTGAAATCGATTATTGTCCCCAATGCCGGGGCGTATGGCTGGATCGAGGTGAGCTGGACAAGATTATAGAACGCTCTGCAGCGCCCCCGTCGCCGTTACCACAGCAGTCCCCGCAAAATTACTCCCAGGGGCACCCGGGCCATTTCGACAAGCGTCATAAGCCTTACAAAAGGAAATCATTGCTGGGTGAATTGTTCGATTTTTAATCAGGCCGGGAAGATAAGGATCAGTCTCAACGCCAAACAAAAAAGGGATAGCGAATATTGGGATCAGACGTTGAGAAAAATCACCACAGGCCCTAATTCAGCTGCAAGCGTTTTAAAAGGCGGTAAAAATTACTCCGGTTCATACCGAGCTGGCGGGCAGTTTGCGCCTGGTTGCCGTTATTGAGCTCCAGCAGTTCTTCAATCCAGAGCCGCTGGAACCGGTCTATGCCTTCTTTCAGCGTAAGTCCCTGCTTATTGGCTAATGACTTAGCCTCTGAAATGGCTTTATTGCTAACTGGCTGAAAGCTGGAATGCTGGATTTGATCATGGCTGATATCCAGGTGTTCGGGAAGTATGGAAATGATCGAATTCCCGTCCACTTGATGGTCTCCACGCGCCTTGAGGAGTGCCCTGCTTATACAGTGCTCAAGCTCCCTTACATTGCCAGGCCAGGTGTAAGCCAGAAGCAATGCCTCGCATTCCGGCGTCAACCTAGCCCTGGGCAGCCCCATGCGCCGACTGTTGCGCTCCAGAAAATAGCCGCACAACAGCAGGATATCCCGCCCCCTGTCCCGCAGCGGCGGGACATGAATCGGGTAGACACTCAACCTGTGATAGAGGTCTGCACGGAATCGTCCATTGGAAACTTCCTCTTTCAGATTGCGATTGGTCGCCGCCAACACCCTCACGTCTACTGTCAGATTCCGGTCACTGCCAACACGCTGGATTTCGCCGCTCTGGAGCACCCGCAACAATTTGGTCTGAGTGGACAGGGGTATTTCTCCGATCTCATCCAGAAAAAGCGTGCCGCTGTCAGCCAGTTCAAATTTGCCCGATCGGGCTTCCGAGGCACCGGTAAATGCACCTTTAACATGACCAAACAATTCGCTTTCCACCAGATTTTCCGGCAGGGCGGCACAGTTGACGTAAATTAGCGGGTTGCCCCTGCGGTGGGACTGATGGTGCAGTTCCCTTGCAACCAATTCTTTGCCGACGCCCGTCTCACCGCATACCAACACGGTCAGATCCGATGCCGCGACGGTGGCAATTTCCTTTTCAAGCGCGTTGATAGCCGGGCTTCGGCCTACCATGGCGTATTGAACGCTTTCCTGCATATCCCGGGCAATCAAATGCTCCTGCTGCACCTGGTGCTCCAGCTTCCGGATCAACTCCGCTGCTTTGACGGTTGCTTCCGCAAGATGGATAAACGCATTCAATTGCGCCATATCCAGAGAATCAAAGGTCCCCGGTTCAAGGGCGTCCAGGGTTATGACGCCCCATGGCAGATCATCGATGTAGAGCGCACAACCCATACAGTCATGGACATGAAGATTGTCTGCCGCCATGGGGATCAGTCCGTCATAGGGATCGGGCAGGGGCGTATCGGCCGGAAAGCGAATCGGCTGGCGACTGCGGAGAATACCTTCCAGCCGTGGATGATCCGCCACAGTAAACCGTCTGCCCCTGGCCTCCTCCGCCAAACCGTCGGTGGCGAGTGGAATGAGGGCATCACCTTCCAACCGCAACAGTGCCGTGGCATCACAGGGAAAGGTAGCCCGAAAGGTACTGAGCAACCGCTGGTAACGATCTTCGGGCGACAGGTGCCGGGACAAATCGGCAACGATATCGACAAAGCGCTCAGCAATCTGATTTGTTGTCATATTGACACTCACGTTGTTTCATTGACATCTTGCCAGCCGTTGTCAAAAATACAACCTATAATTTTTTTCATTTATAAACAATAAGTTAATAACTGGCACACCGCTTGCTCAATAGTGTCCAAAGCTTCTATAGCGTGGGTAACGCGCCATTGCACAGCCCACATTGTTGGTTACACCCCCAGGAGACGAGAAAATGGTCAGCCAGAAATCCAAAGACATTATTGCAGCCACTTTGCCCGCCGTCAGAGAGAACGCGATGAACATCACCAGCACGTTCTACCCCCTGATGTTCGAGCGCTACCCGCAGGTCAAGGCCTATTTTAATGAGAGTCACCAGCGCGAGGGCACCCAGCGCCAGGCCCTCGCCAACGCCGTGGTGGCCTACGCCGCCAATCTCGACCGGCTGGAGGTGTTGGGGGACGCAGTCTCTCTGATCGTTCAGAAACACGCCTCTTTGAACATCCTGCCCGAACATTACCCCATCGTCGGGGAGTGCCTGCTGGAAGCCATCTCCATCGTGTTTGGCGATGCTGCTACGGACGAGGTACTGTCCGCCTGGGGGGAAGCCTATCAGCAACTGGCGGATATCCTGATCAACGCCGAAGAGGCGGTGTATCAGGCCAACGAGCAGAAAGAAGGCGGCTGGCGCGGGGAGCGGGAATTCGTTCTGGTGCGCAAGGAAAAAGAAAGCGACGTCATCACGTCGTTTTACTTCGAGCCTGCGGATGGTGGCGAAGTTGCCGATTTCAAGCCCGGTCAGTATATCGGCATCACCCTCACCATCGACGGCCAGGAGGTACGCCGCAACTACAGCCTCTCCAACTCCCCCGGCGAGCGTTACTACCGGTTGAGCGTGAAACGGGAAAATGACGGCAAGGTCTCCGCTTTACTGCATGACAAGCTGAAGCCGGGGGACAGGGTCAAACTCACTCCACCCGCCGGTGATTTTGTCCTGGAGCAGTCCCAGCGGCCGTTGGTGTTGTTGACCGGCGGTGTCGGCATCACCCCCGCCATCAGCATGCTGGAACCGGCATTGCAGAGCGGCCGCCCTGTTCAGTTCTTCCACTGCGCCATCAACGGCAATCACCACGCCTTTAAACAGCATGTGGATGATCTGGCCGAACGCTATGACAACCTGTCGGTTACCTACTGTTACAGTGAGCCTTCGGCGAACGATAACAGCCACCTCACCGGCTTTATCGAACAGGACATGGTCGCTCCCCTGGTGCCGGAACCGGCGGAGACAGACCTTTATTTTCTTGGCCCCAAGCCGTTCATGGACAGCTGCCATCGCATTGCCAAGGGTTTGGGCATTCCTGCAGAACGGGTGCGCTTTGAATTCTTTGGCCCGTTGCAGACACTGGATGCCAGCAACAACACGGATGACGAACTGGCCGCCTGATCCAGCCTGTTTACCCCTGTACAATCACAACACACACTGCCATAGCGCAGTGTGTGTTTGTTTTATTGACACTGAATTTTCATCAAGCCAACCACCGAGGAAAGAATGACTGCAATCGATCGCCCCAATGAATGCAGACAAGGTTGCAAAAGGAAAAGGCTGTGAAGCAGTGGATCAACACCGCCCGGCTCTACCTTGGCATTGAATCCGGCTCTACCACTCACCTCGAAAAAGCCATTTCGGGTCTCGGTGCCTTCATGGGTATTTACCTGGTATACCTGAATGCTGGCTGGACATTCGGGCAGGGACTGCCCGGCAATATTGCGACACTGCTGGTGGTCGGTTCCATGGGCGCTACCGCGGTATTGCTGTTTGCCGTACCTCACGGGGTTTTGTCTCAACCCTGGGCGGTGGTGGGCGGGCATCTGGTGTCAGCACTGATTGGCGTGTCCTGTTATCGCTTTGTCCCCCCTGGCTACTTCATGCCCGCGCTGGCAGTGGGCTTGTCGGTATTGGCCATGTATTACCTGCGCTGCATTCACCCGCCGGGTGGTGCAACGGCACTTGCCGCCGTGGTCGGCGGCGATCAGATCACCGACCTCGGCTACAGCTACCTCCTCAATCCCGTACTGTTCAACGTAGCCACCATCCTGATGGTGGCATTTGTCTTTAACTTTGCTTTCAGATGGCGCCGCTACCCTGCTCATATGGCGAGACGACGCCACCTGCCGGTGGTGCGACAGTCCGAGCGGATTCATGAGTTGACCCATGAAGACTTCTCGGCGGCCATCCAGTCTGTCGACTCGTTCATCGATATCAGCGCCGAGGATCTTGCCGAATTACTGGAGCG
>PABE01000132.1 GCA_002702725.1 Porticoccaceae bacterium | reverse complement strand
CTGCGTACGAACAATTCGTCGTCAAACAGGATCCGCAGTCGCTGGAGCGTCTTGCTCATTGCCGGCTGGGTGATAAATAACCGCTCGGCAGCCCGAGTGACACTGCGCTCTTCCAAGAGAACCTGCATGGCCACAATCAGGTTGAGATCAATTCGAGAGAGGGCGCTTGAGGGCATACCATAACTCTAGGTAATGACAGATATAAGCATAATACATTTTCGTTATTTGTTAGCAAGCTCTACTATTTCACCAAGTTGAGCGGTCAGAGAGACTTCTCCGAACGCTTACCAAATGCTCTGCATTTGACTGTTTTCTTACCCCCTGTATAAGTTTTCTGGAGCCCTTTTGGGCTCCTTTTTTTTGCTTACATTACGGAAACTAGCCGAGCAGCCTGTCATCCGCGGCCACACATCAGTGGCGATTATCGGTCGCCTGAAAAAAGCCCTTATCCAGTTGAGCTGCCTTTGCGCTCTTTGCCAGCTCGTTCAGTCCGGGACGTTAACGGTTGTCCCTCGTATCAACCTACAACCCTGATTGGCGGCTACCTCGCATGTCAGCGCAATCATTGCTCTGACGACCGTCAAACGTCTGATGTTGACTCACGCCACATAACTTATATTTATGATAAAAATAAAAGAAATACATTTCATTCATTGGAACACTTTTGTTTCAATGTGTCTAACAAAGTCAGACACGCACCAACGCTACAGAGAGAGGTCCCATGATTATTTCAGCAATCACTTATGCCGTTATCACCGTCTCAGGTGTTCTGGGCTCGATGATCGCCTGGGACGACCTGCGTCACGCCAAGCGCTCAGAAAGCCAACAGGACGCCTGAAACGATTCATTCCTAACCCCTGAACTTGAGGAGCCAGCAGGCTCCTTTTTTTTTGCCCGCGCATGGCTCGCCACCAACCAATAAATAACTCATAGTTATGCAGAAAATAATTAATATATATTTCATTTATTGGAACAAAGTCACTAGGATCTGTTCAACGCGGTAACCACCAAGGAGGAGATACCATGTTCATACCCATCGTGACCTACGTTGTACTCGCTGTCTCGGGCGTCATTGCCTCGGCTATCGCATGGGAGGATCTCCGCAACACCCGACAGAAGCCAAAGGCCAAAAAGTCCTGAGTGGGCCGTCATGGATAGAAAAAGGGAGCCTCTGGCTCCCTTTTTTGTGGTCTCACTCGTTTTGTGACCTGACTAGCCCTCAGAGACGATTTCAAAACTGTGCGTGACAGCCGCCCCGCCACGACCCAGCATAATGGAGGCGGAACAGTATTTTTCCGCAGATAACGACACGGCTCTTTTGACGACGGACTCCTTGAGTCCATGTCCCGAGACAACGAAATGGAGGTGTATTTTAGTAAATACAGCTGGCACTTCGTCCGCTCTCTCCGCCTCGATCCGCGTTTCGCAGTCAGTGACGTCCTGGCGACTTTTTTTAAGGATATCCACCACGTCGAAGCTGGAACAACCGCCAACCCCCAGCAACAACATTTCCATGGGACGGGGCGCCAAATTTCGACCTCCATGCTCTGGAGGACCATCCATCACCACGGTGTGACCACTGCCCGATTCACCCAGGAAAGTGGCGTCGCCCACCCATTTAATTGTCGCTTTCATAGAATTCCCGCCAGAACTGTAACAATGCTTAAATAAATAATTGCCGCTACAGCGCAAGTCGCCAAAATGACTTGTCGCACCATTTGATACGGCGTTAAATGGTGCCGTATCTTACAGGGAACCTTGAAAGAGGTGAAATAGGAGAAATGAACTTGGTTTTAGAGCCAATCACACCTCACATACCGAATGTCGATCAGTTTTTGGCTTACTGCCATCGACGCCGGTATCCTGCAAAAACAACCCTTATCCACGCAGGCGATGCCAGCTCGACTCTTTATTACATTGTAAAAGGCTCGGTTACAGTAAGCATTGAGGATGAGCAGGGTCGAGAGATGATCGTGGCTTATCTTAATGTCGGCGATTTTTTCGGTGAAATGGGATTATTTGGCCATGAAGATCGCAGCGCCTGGGTTAAGACCAAAACTGAATGCGAAGTCGCCGAGATTAGCTACAGCAAGTTTCTCGAGCTTACCGAGTCACAACCGACAGTACTTTTTGCCCTCGCAAAGCAGCTATCAAACAGGCTCAGGGAAACAACGCGCAAAGTTGGCGATCTTGCATTCCTTGATGTCACAGGGCGCGTGGCTAGAACTCTTCTGGATCTGTGTAATGAACCGGATGCGATGACACACCCCGATGGCATGCAAATCAAGGTTACCCGGCAGGAAATAGGACGCCTGGTCGGTTGCTCTAGAGAAATGGCCGGCAGGGTACTCAAGACACTGGAGGACCAGGGACTCGTTTCTGTTCACGGCAAAACGATGGTCGTGTTTGGCACTCGTTAGCCCGCATTCCCCGGAAAAAAAAGACCTTTCAGTCGCTGTCCCGGCTCATCTGCGCGCATAAACGCTTCACCGACAAGAAATCCGAAAACCCCGTTATCCAGCATGAGAGCCACATCCTCGGGACTGTGAATCCCGCTCTCGGTAATTACCAGTCGGTCGCGCGGTATCGATCCCAAAAGGTTCAACGTGGTATCCAGGGCGGTATTGAAGGTATGCAGGTTGCGATTGTTGATACCGATCAGAGGAGTATCCAGCGCCAGGGCCCGTTCCAGTTCCGCCGCGTCATGGACTTCGACCAGGACATCGAGATCGAGGCTTCGGGCCAGATCGTGCAGTTGCACCAAAGCCTCCTGATCCAGGGCCGCAACAATCAGCAGAATACAATCGGCACCGATGGCTCTTGCCTCAATCACCTGATAGGGATCAACGGTAAAGTCCTTGCGCAGGACCGGCAGATTACACGCGCCCCGCGCCGCCACCAGGTAGTCGTTTGAACCCTGGAAAAAGTCCACATCCGTCAGCACCGAAAGGCACGTGGCACCGCCGGCCTCATAGCTGCACGCGATGGCAACCGGATCGAAGTCAGCCCGGATAATGCCTTTACTCGGCGATGCCTTTTTGATTTCAGCGATCACGGCGGGCTGTCTTGAACGGATGCGCTCTCGAAGGGCATTGGCAAAACCCCGAACCGGTGGTTGAGCAGCCGCCCGATCCTGTAGCTGAGCCAGCGGCACCGTTGACCGCGCCTCAGCCACTTCCTCGGCTTTACGGGCAAGGATTCGGGTCAATACCGTCGCGGTTCCGGTCATTCGACATCTCCAAAACAATCGGTGAAGAGCACCAGTTCCGTGAGTTTTTCCCGCGCGAGGCCGCTGGCGATGGCATCCTGAGCCATGGCAACCCCCTGGGCCAGATCGTCGGCAACGCCCGCGACATAGGTGGCGGCGCCAGCATTGAGGGCAATCATATCCGCAGCCTTGGCACCTTCCGCAGTCCTGCGTTTGCCCAGTGCGTGTTCAACCAGCGCGAGTGAACCTTTGGCATCGGACACCTGGAGTCCATCGAGGGATTGACGGGCGATACCAAATTGCTCGGGGCTGATGGTGAATTCCGTAATTTCACCACCCTTCAGTTCCACCACTGCGGTTGGCGCCGCCGGGCTTATCTCATCGAGTCCGTCATCGCTGTGCACCACCAGCACGTGCTCGCTGCCGAGCCGCTTGAGTACTTCCGCCACTGGTCTGCATAACCCCCGGTCATAGACACCTATCAGCTGTCGCTTGACGCCAGCGGGATTGGTCATGGGACCGAGCAGATTGAAGAGCGTGCGAATGCCCAACTCCTTACGGGGTGGCCCGGCATACTTCATGGCACTGTGGTGATTGGGCGCGAACATGAAGCCGACATTAAGCTCATCGACACAGCGGGCCACTTGCTCGGGTGCCAGGGCAATGCGGACACCGGCTGCTTCGAGCAGGTCGGCGCTGCCGCTTTTACTGCTCAGGGAGCGGTTGCCGTGCTTGACGACCTTTGCCCCGGTTACCGCCACCACCAGACTACTGGCGGTCGATACATTGAATATATTGGCACCATCGCCCCCGGTGCCGACGATATCCACCAGGTGCTGTCCGGCAACCTGCACGCCGCTGGCGAGCTCGCGCATGACGATAACGGCACCGGTAATTTCGTCTATGGTTTCGCCCTTCATACGCAAAGCGACCAGGAAACCGGCAATTTGCGCTGGCGTCGCGCCGCCAGTCATGATTTGGCGCATGACGGTAATCATGTCGTCCTGACTGAGCGACTGGCATTCAACCGCTCGGGAAATGGCTTGTTGGATATCCATGGTCGGTCCCGTTCTTTCAGCGCTTCAGAAAATTACGCAGCAACTCGTGGCCATACTGCGTCAATATGGATTCGGGGTGGAATTGCACGCCTTCAATATCATAGCGGCGGTGCCGCAACCCCATGATTTCATCCACTTCACCGGTCTCGGTTTGGGTCCACGCGGTAACTTCCAGGCAGTCCGGCAGGGTTTCCTGTTCGACGATGAGCGAATGGTAGCGGGTTGCCTCAAACGGATTGGCGAGTCCTGCAAACACGCCCTGGCTACTGTGATAGATGGGTGATGTTTTACCGTGCATCACCTCCCGGGCACGAATCACCCGGCCCCCAAACGCCTGACCGATACTCTGATGCCCGAGACAAATTCCCAGAAGCGGAATCCTGCCCGCGAAATGCCGAATGGCCGGCACCGAGACACCCGCTTCATTGGGTGTACAGGGGCCGGGGGAAATAACAATCTTCTCGGGCGCCAACGTCTCGATCTGCTCGAGGGTCAGCTCGTCGTTGCGAAAAACCCGGACATCCGCACCCAGTTCACCCAGATACTGGACAACGTTATAGGTAAAGGAGTCGTAGTTGTCGATCATCAGGATCATGACAGCCCCTCCTTCTTGGCATCCTTGGCCAGCACCATGGCCGCGGCCCGGAAGATAGCCCGCGCCTTGTTCATGGTTTCCTTCCACTCCAGCGCCGGCACTGAGTCGGCAACAATGCCGCCACCGGCCTGCACATACAACTTTCGGTCCTTGATGACCGCCGTGCGTATGGCAATCGCCATATCCATGTTGCCGTTCCAGCCAAGATAGCCGACCGCCCCGCCATATATGGCCCGTTTTACCGGCTCCAGCTCATCAATAATTTCCATGGCGCGGATTTTCGGCGCACCGCTCAGAGTACCCGCCGGCAGAGTAGCCTTCAGCACATCAATGGCAGAGGTGCCCGGGGTGACCTGACCGGTAACATTCGAGGTAATGTGCATGACATGTGAGAAGCGCTCGACCACCATTTTCTCCGTCACTTTAACAGAGCCGATACTGGACACCCGCCCTACGTCATTACGGCCCAGATCGATCAACATCAGGTGTTCGGCGATCTCTTTGGGGTCGGCCAGCATTTCCTGCTCCATGGCCAGGTCTTCTTCCTCGGTCCGGCCGCGGCGGCGTGTGCCCGCAATGGGACGTACGGTGACCTCCGACTCATCCAGTCGCGCGAGGATTTCCGGTGATGATCCGGCAATGTGGAAATCCGCCAGATCAAGGTAAAACAGGTAGGGTGACGGGTTCAGGTTGCGCAGGGCGCGGTACAGGTTGAAGGGCTCGGCGGGAAACGGCAGTGTGAGACGCTGGGAAGGTACCACCTGCATGACATCCCCGGCCTGGGTATAGGCCTTGATGCGCTCCACCGCCGCTTCATAGCCCTCCCGGCCCATGCTGGAGACGAAGGCATCCTCGCCAACCGCGGTTCCCTGAAGATCGATGGCAGGAAGGTCCGGTACCGGTGTCTGCAACCGGGCTTCGATTTCATCGAGCCGTCGCTGTGCTGTCTCAAACGCCCCCTGTTCACCGCTGTCGACATGGACTATCAGGCTCAGGGTGCCAAAAAGGTTGTCGAACACCACCACTTCATCTGACACCATAAGCAGTATGTCCGGCACACCCAACTCGTCGCGGGGCACACCCTCTTTCAACCGAGGCTCTACATAACGGACGGTATCGTAGCCAAAATAGCCCACAAGACCACCGCTAAAGCGGGGCAGATCAGCCGTTTCCACCGCCTGATAACGGGCCTGAAATGCCTCAACCTCGATCAGCGGATCCTCGGCAACCTTTGCCTCCATCACTTCGCCGTCCACTTCGACAGTGACATTATTGCCGCGCACCTTCAGTACGGTCCGGCAGGGCAGTCCAATCATGGAATAACGACCCCATTTCTCGCCCCCTTCCACCGATTCCAGAAGGTAGGAGTAGGGCCCGCGGGCGAGCTTGAGGTAGGTGGTTACCGGGGTTTCCAGGTCCGCGAGGATTTCGCGACTGACGGCGATACGGCCTTTTCGGCGGCTCGCCAACTGGGCAAACTGTTCAGAATTCATGGTCATGCCTTGGCTGTCTTGGTGGCTTGTTACTTATTCGCCTCGTGAGGGAAGGCTGGCACCCGAGCGGGCACCCGGAATCACCAAAGACGCCATCGCGATGGGGTGGGGGCACGAAAGACAGTGAAACAGGTAGCTGCCATGATGAAATCCTGAAAACTGGGCCCATTCTAGAGGCATTCGCCGCCACTGTAAAACCATGGACGGGCTCACTTGCCTGACAGGGCCGTTCTCATGGCGGCAATCACCGCATGGTAATCATCCGCACCAAAGATAGCCGAGCCCGCCACAAACGTATCCGCCCCCGCCGCCGCTATATCGCCAATGTTGCCGGCACCGACACCGCCATCAATTTCCAGCCGGATATCGAATCCTGATTCGTCGATGCGCCGACGCGCTTGCCGCAATTTTTCAAGGGTCCCGGGAATAAACTTCTGGCCACCAAAGCCGGGGTTGACCGACATCAGCAGCAGAATGTCCAGCTTGTCCATGACGTAGTCGATGCAATCGAGGCCGGTGGCGGGATTCAGCACCAGGCCCGCCTTACAACCGAAATCACGCACCAGTTGCAGGGATCGGTCCACATGGCGTGTAGCCTCGGGGTGGAAGGTAATCCAGCTGGCACCGGCATCGGCAAACATGCGAATCATGTCGTCGACCGGCTCGACCATCAGGTGCACGTCGATCGGGGCGGTGACACCGTGCTTGCGCAGCGCCTGACAGACCATGGGGCCAATAGTGAGATTCGGGACGTAGTGGTTGTCCATAACGTCAAAGTGGATCACGTCCGCGCCGGCCGCTAACACCGCATCTACTTCGGCGCCAAGTCGGGCAAAATCAGCGGACAAAATCGACGGGGCAATCAGGTAGTCGGTCATGCTTCGGCCTTGGTCAACAAAGCCGCCATTATGCCGAACCTCGGCGCCCGTCGCCATGTCAAAGGACGTTAGCCATCGACCAGCAGCTTCGGATCCAGACGGACCGGGCAGATGAGGCTGTTGGTAACCAGACAGTTTGCCTCTGCCTTGGCAAGCGCCTTCAGGGCCCGCTCCTCGTCCACCCCCGTAGGGACGGTCAGGGTAACACCCAGCTTAAACCCGCTGAACGCCATCCTGCGGTCGACTTTATCGAGGGTACCTTCGATATCACACGCGATGCTGGACCAATCGAGGCGACTGGCCGCCGCAACGGCTCGGAAGGTGAGGATAAAACAGCTGACAACCGACGCGGATAGCAAATGCTCGGGACTCCAGTCCTCACCTTCACCGCCAAACTGGCGCGGCGAGTTAACCGGAAGGTCCACTCCCTGCTCGTTTTGGCAAGTGATGCTGCCGGTCGGTTTTCCGTTTGCGGCGACTCGATAGTGGTGGGGAAACGGTTCCATGATCTAAAACTCCTTTACCCTTCAGGGCCAGAATAACGCTGATTTTCGGTGCGTGGCTTTCACGCCTATATTGTGCAGGCGTCGACGTTCCGGGTTATTGACCCGCATCATTGATGCCGTCGTCCGACAATACGCGCCAAGGGACTGCAGTCCACGGGCAGCTCTGCTATCCTTGCGCGTCCGAAATGTACCGTGATCGCAGGATCAAATCATGCCCACCTACCGCTCTCATACGTCCACTAAAGGCCGTAACATGGCCGGAGCCCGTGCCTTGTGGCGGGCGACTGGATTCAAGGATGACGATTTCAACAAGCCAATCATCGCCATCGCCAACTCTTTCACCCAGTTCGTGCCCGGGCACGTGCACCTGAAGGACATGGGCCAGCTGGTCGCCGAAGAAATCGCCAAAGCGGGCGGAATAGGGCGCGAGTTCAACACCATCGCAGTCGATGACGGTATCGCCATGGGTCACGATGGCATGCTGTATTCCCTTCCATCCCGGGACATCATCGCAGATTCCGTAGAATACATGGTCAACGCCCATTGCGCCGATGCCCTGGTATGTATTTCCAACTGCGACAAGATCACCCCCGGCATGCTGATGGCCGCCATGCGCCTGAATATCCCCGTGGTCTTTGTCTCCGGCGGTCCAATGGAAGCCGGCAAGACCAAACTCGCAGAGCATAAACTCGACCTGATTGACGCCATGGTCAAGTCCGCCGACCCCAGCGTCAGCGATGAGGAAGCCGAGGAGTACGAGCGTTCCGCCTGCCCCACCTGCGGCTCCTGCTCGGGAATGTTTACCGCCAACTCAATGAACTGCCTGACCGAAGCCCTGGGACTGTCGCTGCCCGGCAACGGCACCGTGGTCGCCACCCACGCCGACCGGCGGCAGCTGTTTGAACGCGCCGGCTCCCTGGTGGTGGAGTTGGCGAAACGCCATTACGAGGAAGACGATTACAGTGTCCTGCCCCGGTCCATCGCCAGTAAAACGGCATTTGAGAACGCCATGACAATGGATATCGCCATGGGCGGTTCCACCAACACGATTCTCCACCTGCTGGCAGCTGCGCAGGAGGGACAGGTGGATTTTTCCATGGCGGATATCGACCAGCTTTCCCGGCGTGTGCCTCAGCTTTGCAAAGTAGCGCCCAACACGCCGCTCTACCATATCGAAGACGTCCACCGCGCCGGTGGCGTCATGGGCATCCTTGGTGAGCTTGACCGCGCCGGACTGCTCGACACCACGATACCCACCGTTCATGCCCCCACCCTAAAGGACGCACTGGACGAATGGGATCTGGCGCGAGCGCCAAGTGACCGGGTAAGGACCTTTTTTAAGGCTGGCCCCGCGGGTATTCCCAGTCAGGTTGCCTTTAGCCAGGATACCCGCTGGCCAAGCCTTGATACTGACAGGCAGCATGGCTGTATCCGCAGCCTGGACTACGCTTACAGCCACGAAGGCGGTCTCGCCGTACTCTATGGCAACATCGCCCGGGATGGCTGTGTGGTAAAAACCTCCGGCGTGGATGACTCCGTTCTGGTCTTCTCCGGCCCCGCCCATGTCTGCGAGAGTCAGGAGGACGCGGTCGACGATATCCTCAATGACCGGGTCAAGGCCGGTGATGTGGTCGTTATACGTTATGAAGGGCCAAAGGGCGGGCCAGGCATGCAGGAAATGCTTTACCCAACCAGCTATCTGAAGTCGAAAGGGCTGGGCAAGGCTTGTGCGCTGATCACCGACGGTCGTTTCTCCGGCGGCACCAGTGGCCTTTCCATCGGCCACGCATCGCCGGAAGCAGCCGCCGGTGGCGCGATTGGCCTGGTCCGAGAGGGGGATACGATTCATATCGATATTCCAAACCGCCGCATCGAGCTCAAGGTTGACGAGGCTGTTTTGGCTGCTCGCCGTGAAGAGCAGGACAAGAAGGGCTGGCGACCAGCCAAGGCTCGCCCCCGCCAGGTGTCAGCGGCTCTAAAAGCCTATGCCCTGCTCGCTACCAGCGCCGACAAAGGCGCGGTTCGAGATTTGACCCAGCTGTAAGTACGCAGTCACTTTATTGCGATAAAAAAACCACCCGATTGGGTGGTTTTTTTACGCCTTGATCACCGGTCGATCAGACCTTTTTACAGCCCGCAATCTTGGCACCGCTCTCGATCAATTGCTGACGGCGATCTCCCTCATTTTCGGCATATTGGATCCATTGCCTGGCGTATTTCTCGCTCTTCTCGTATTTGGCAGCCTGCCGAAACGCTTTGATCGCATCGTTGTAACAATGCAGGTTGATCAGTGCATTACCAAGGTTCATATAGGTGATATCTGTGCGTTTCAATCCACCCCGGTTAATGGCGTTGCGTGCTGCGGTGACGGATTTCTCGTTCTGGTCCAGATCCAGATAAACCCCGGACAAGCGGGCATACAAATCACCTTTACCCGCCGCTTTCGCCGCCTGCTCGAGAACAGGCAAAGCCCGGCGGGAGTCACTGGCCTGCTGCCAGGCGGTACCCAGCAACTCGAGGTTTTCGCCATTGCGCTCAATCTTCCCCTCCTTCATACCCGTCTCAAGGACGCGGGCGGCCAGGAACGGGGCCTCAGAACCGAGGTAGAGATAGGCCATACTTACCAATTGACGCTCCTGATCGTCAAACTGACCGGCAAGGTAAACCACTTCGTTGGATACCAGCTGCTCTACCGTTTTACCGAGCTCCCCGTACATACCACCGAGTTGGCGCCAGTAACTGTAGGACGGATAGTGTTTGATCAATTTTTTGAGAATATCGACGACTTTGTTGTAGTCGTTTTTCTCGTAGTAAAGCACCCGCTGCAAGCTCCACCAGCCTTCCTTGGGCAGGTTGCCTTTGGATTCCTGCTCGCGAATCGCTTCCTCGACAAGGCTGAGCGCACGATCTTTGCGATCGAGCTGATAGTAGGCCTGGGCCAGCAGGACCTTGGCATCGGCACCGACGATCGGTGACACCTTCATCCATGCCTCCAGCTCCCGGGCCGCGGCAGCGTAGTCCTCCATAATCAGGTAGAGCTGCGCAATCGTGTAGCGGGTGTTGATCACCTGCTTCTGGTCCGCCTCCGGCTCCCTGATCATATTGTTGTAGGCCTGGACCGCCTCCTTGTATTTGTCCTGTGAATAGTAGACATAACCAAGAAAGTTATAGACCTGGGACTTCTCGTAACTTGAAGTACAGGAACTGCTGGCTCCGAGTAGCGCGCTCTGGGCCTGCGCCCAGGATTCCTTTTCGGTGAGTTCCTGGACACCTTCCAGCACCTTGCCGCACTTCTGACCAACGGCCTGGCGCTGCTGGGTTTCCACATCATCGTATTTGCGCTCATCCTCCTCCTGGGCACCGGTGTTGACAGAGAACACAACGGCCAGGGGAATCGCCAGGGTCGCGGCGATCCTCAGGAGAGGCTTTTTGCCAAGGGAACTAACTTGCATATCTGAACCCTGTTAAGTAAACGTATTTATCGGGTTAATGCGCTCGGTTATTCGATCACAAAAGAGAACTTGTACAACACACCGGGAACTTCCTGCGGCACGCCGTCCACGACCCGCGGGTTATACTTGAGCTTTTCAGCCGCTCTCACTGCCGCGCGGCCAAATCCGTAATTCTCGGGATACTCCTCGATCAACTTCGGATCACGAACGGCACCGCTGGTGGTGATGATCACCTCCACGACGGCGTAACCACTAACACCCCGGGATTGTGCACGGCGGGGATACTGGGGTTGCGGAACGTAAACGGGGATGTAGTCGCTGTCCCGCGCGAATCCGCCAAGACCCACCTGGAGGTCTCCACCCAATTGGGGTGCCGCCATGCTAAGGGCGTTCTTTGGCGCTTCAAACTTCTCGTCAACGTCCGGCAGATCCGGTGGTGGTTCATCCGGCTCGTCGGGTTTCTCCGGCTTCACTTCTTTGACATTTTCGTCCACAGTCCGCTCGGGCTGGAATATGTCGGCGATTTTACGCGCCGGTTGTTCGTCCAGCTCCTTACTGCCAGTGGCAATCAAGGTAAACATCAGCACGAGCAACAGGAAGGTAATGACCACTCCCGGTACCAGGGAAATCCCTACTCTTGATGTCACATTCATAGCGTTACTCCGTCAAGGTAGAGACAGCGATATCCGTCAGACCCACTTCGATGGCAGCGTCCGCCACAAGACCGACCGTTTCAAGATTGGCGTTGTTGTCAGCCTGTATAACCAGCCCCCCTTTCGGGTTCTCGGTGTGCAGACGAACCAGCTGCAGTTTGACGGAATCCGGTTCAACGAGGTTCTTGTCGATCCAGATTTCGTTGTTTCCACTAACCGCGACAAGGATGGCAGCCTTGCGATCGTCGGCACTCAGTGCTTCCGTTCGGCTGACATCGATGCCCGGGGTTTTGATGAACGATGCGGTGACAATGAAGAAAATCAACATGATGAACACCACATCGAGCATAGGCGTCAGATCGATCGCCTGTGCTTGCTCTTCAGCCTTGGGTTGGCTCTTGCGCATATCTGAATTCCGCTCTAGGGCTTAATAGGACTCAGTGATCCATGGTCAGGTGATCTGCAAGCAGTTGCTTCTCACGATTGGAAACACGCTCAAGATAAGTGTAGCCAAAGACCCCGGAAATCGCTGCCACCATGCCGGACATCGTGGGAATGGTCGCCTTGGAGACCCCCGACGACATCGACTTGGCATCGCCACCACCGGTAATGGCCATGATTTCGAAGACCGAAATCATCCCGGTCACCGTACCCAGAAGGCCGAACAGAGGCGCCAGGGTAACCATGGTTTTAATCAGCGGCATGAACTGGTCGATCTTCTCATTCACCCGCGAAATCAGCGCTTCGCGCACCTGGTGGGCTCGCTTGGACTTGCGCTCCGAACGACCTTCCCAGGCGGACAGGGCTTTATCGATGTCCCGATTCAGCGATGCCTTGAAATACCACACGCGTTCGAAAATAAAGGTCCACATCACAAAGATCAGGATGGCGATGGCGTAGAGAACTACGCCACCTTGATCCATAAAGTCACGGACACCTTCCCACGCATCAAACAGTGCATACATGGATCAGCCCTCCGCGCTCTCCGCGATAATGCCTGCGCTTTGTTCTTCAAGAACATGCAGGACCCGTTGGGCACGACCGTTCACCAGGGTATGCAGAAGCACCGTGGGAATCGCGACAACCAGACCGAGCACGGTGGTCACCAGTGCCTGGGAGATACCGCCGGCCATTGCTTTCGGATCACCAGCGCCAAAGATGGTGATCTGCTGGAAGGTCACAATCATACCGGTAACAGTACCGAGCAGACCCAGCAGCGGTGCCACCATGGCAATGATCTTCAACAGGTTGAGACCGGACTCAATAGCGGGACGCTCCTTGAGCACCGCTTCGTTAAGCTTGAGCTCCAGGGACTCGGCATCCATGTTCGGGTTGGCCTGGGCCACTTTCAGCACGCGGCCAAGGGGGTTGTTTTCCCGGGCTTCGCTGGGGTTCTTCAGCTGTGAGCTGACTTTTGCAGAGATGCCGCTGAGCACAATAAAGCGCCAGATGGCCAGCAACACGGCAAATACACCCACACCGGTAATGATGTAGCCAACCAGGCCACCCTGATGCCATTTCTCAACCAGGGTCGGGGTATCAATCAGGGCTTTCAGAAGGTTGCCGCCACTGGGGCCGGATGGATCGACGCCAACAGCCGTGAAGCCCTCACTGGCGCCTTGCAGCTTGGCGATCCCGGACGTATGCCCGGAGGGCTGACGGGGCAGCTCGGAGATCAGGTTCGACTTGCTGCTGTAATCCAGATAAGCGCCATCGGACACCAGGTTAAACACACCGATACGAACGACTTCCTGCTGGGCCTGTTCACCATCGGCAGATACGACAGTAGCGGGGAATTTCACCACTTTGCCACTCTCGACCATCTCGCGACTCATTTCTGCCCAGAGCTGCTCGATCTCTTCAAGCTTGGGCAGCTTGGTATCACTGCTCATTTTGCCGATCAGTTCATCGAGAAACTCACCGCGGCTGGGGTATTGGGCGGTGACGATGGACTGGTTGATGATGGCGCGCATGTCGCCAGCGGTGGAAGTCAGGTGGCCAAACAGCTCTTTCAGTGAACCGAGACGTTCGTTGAGCTGCTCGCGCAGTGCTTCAACTTTCAGCTCGTTTTCGGCAAAGGCCTTTTCAAGTGTTTCACTGCGCGCCTCTTCAGCAGCGCGGGTGGATTTCGCCTGGTTGAGCAGGTTCTGCTGGTTTTGCTTCTGGCGCAGGAACTCGGCTTCCCGCTGCTGGTGCTCCTTCGACTCACTGACCTTGGCCTGATTGATCAGTTTCAGCAGTTCGTCAATGGATGCGGCTTCTTCAACGGCAAATGCCGGGGCGACGGTCAAAATGCTGCCGGCGACAACAGCCAGGCAACGCTTAGCAAATGTCATTTTCATTGTGCTGCCTCCGGAGCGGGAATGGGAAGTGTCAGGATATCGATGGCGGCCTGTTTCTTGGCGATCCGGATGCCTTTCGCAACGGCCGAGCGGAAGTCATTGACCACTTCCCAGCTTCCGGTTTCCCGATCCCAGACACCGGTTTGACCCATATCGGGGGTTTGATACATCAACGCGATACGACCGACCCGGAAGAAATTCACCTGGCGCTCCTGGCCGTCGATCTCGACCATGCCTTCAAACTGGTCGATGGTCCGGCTGTACTGACCTTCGATATCGTACAGTTCAAGGACCTGACGGAATTTTTCCGAAGAGGTAAAACGGGAGCTGTCGAGATTCTCGCGAACCCGCTCGATGGCCTCGAGACGGGAGGCCCTCTGGAAGGGCAGGTCAAGCTCGACGAAACGCTCAAGGGCATCAACCATCTTGACGGTCAACGGAATGATCTGCCGCTCCATGACGGTGGCGTTCTCGATCGATTCCTGCAGGTCGTTCATGGTTTCCTGCTGGTTGGCAATCTGGCGGTCTAGCTGGGCGTTATAAACCTTCAGACCTTCAATTTGCTTGTTGACGGTTTTGAAATCCTGAAGGATGTCGTAGGCCTGATCGGCAAGCTTGTCGACGCGCTGTTGGGAGGCTTTCGCCTGGTCCAGCTTCGCGTCGCCGGCCTTGATAACCGACTCCACCTCTTGCGCATGCAGACTTAGGGACACTGCCCCCGTCGACAGCAGGGCGGACATCGCCATCACTTTGAGTCGATGATTTTTCATAATTCCCTCAATTTGGGTATCACGCGGTTTGTAAAGAAGAAAACTATTATGGCCACCTTCGCTAGAAAGGCGGCATTTATCTAACCTAGGGTATACAGGTGGCTGAATTATGGCCCTGCCAAAATCGAGAATTCAATGAACCGGGAGAAAATAACGCTTATTGAATCAAACAGTGCGATTTCTTGTTACCTTCGGTAACAGCTATTATTCAACGATCCTGTCCAATCGGATCCACGCAAATTTCAGACCATCCTTTTCTGCTCTGCCTGACTCCCTGGCCGCCTCGGCCCACTGGCCGATTTCCCATTCCGGAAACAGGGCATCACCCTCGACCTCGATGTCCACCCAGGTCAGGTAAAGTCGCGATGCCAGCGGCAACGTTTGTCGGTAGATCTCACTACCACCTATTACCATGATTTCCTGGTCGGGGTCGGCGCGCAAGGTTCGTCCGAGACTCAAGGCCGCTTCGACGGTGGCGGAGACATGCACTCCCTGATGGTGCCAATCCCGCTGACGGGTAACGACGATGCTGGTACGGCCCGGCAACGGCTTGCCGATGGAATCAAACGTCTTGCGCCCCATGACCATGACCTTGCCCATGGTGAGTTCCTTGAATCGCTTGAGGTCCTCCGACAGGTGCCAGGGCAGCCGGTTGTCGACGCCGATCACCCGGTGGTGCGCAAGAGCCGCGACAAGTGCGATCGTCATCAGCCGCTATACCGCAATGGGCGCCTTGATGGGCGCGTGATGCTGATAATCAACAAGCTCGAAATCCTCGTACCGGAATTCAAAGAGGTCCCTCACCGCCGGATTGAGCCTCATCGTCGGCAATGGCAGGGGCCTGCGCGACAACTGTTGATCCGCCTGGTCAAGATGGTTGAGGTAAAGATGGGCGTCGCCCAGGGTATGGACGAAATCCCCCGGGCGGAGACCTGTGACCTGGGCCACCATCATGGTCAGCAGCGCGTAGGACGCGATATTGAACGGCACGCCGAGGAAAATATCAGCGCTGCGCTGGTAGAGCTGGCAGGACAGCTTCCCGTCGGCGACATAGAACTGGAAAAACGCGTGGCAAGGGGCCAGTGCCATTTTCCCCGCTTCAGCATTGGCGACCGGGGACACCGCCTCATCGGGCAACTGGGCCGGGTTCCACGCCGAAACAATAAGTCGACGGGAGTCTGGCCGCCGCCTGATCTGGTCCACCAGCTCGGCCATTTGATCGATCGCGCCGCCGTCCGGGGTGGGCCAGGAGCGCCACTGGTAACCGTAGACCGGCCCCAGATCCCCATCGCGGGTGGCCCACTCATCCCAGATAGAGACACCGTGCTCGCGCAGATAGCCGATATTGGTATCGCCGCGCAAAAACCACAGCAGTTCGTGGATGATTGACTTCAGGTGCACTTTCTTGGTGGTCACCAGGGGAAACCCGTCGTCCAGACCAAAGCGCATCTGATAGCCGAAAACACTCAGCGTTCCGGTACCGGTGCGATCGCCTTTGCGGACACCGTTGCTGCGCACGTGCCGCAGGAGTTCAAGATACTGCTGCATTCAGGGTTTCTCCGTTGTCACGAAACGTCGCCGAATCAACGCCCAGAGGATGAGCAGCGCTCCGGCGCCAATCATCGGCAAGGACAGCAACTGACCCCGGGTCATCCAGCCCAGCAGATCAAAGCCGATGTGGGCGTCCGGCTCACGGAAAAACTCCACGGCAAACCGCGCGCAACCGTAAAGGATCAGAAAAAGTCCACTGATCACGCCGATGGGCCGCGGTTTCCTGCTGATCCAGAACAGCACGGCGAATAACACCAGCCCCTCCAGAAAAGCCTGGTAAAGCTGGGAAGGATGGCGGGACAGTAGCGCAGGATCCCGCGGAAAAACCATCGCCCAGGGCACATCCGTCTCCCGCCCCCACAACTCCTGGCCGATAAAGTTGCCGATACGCCCCAACCCCAGGCCGATGGGCACCAGGGGCGCGACAAAATCAGTGATGGCGAAAAAGCTCTGATGATGCTTGCGGGCAAACAGCCAAAGCGCAGCCATGACACCGACAAGGCCGCCGTGAAAGGCCATCCCGCCTTCCCAAAGCCGGATGAGCCACAGGGGGTCAGCCAGCCAGCGGTCGAAGTTGTAGAACAACACATAACCACACCGGCCACCGACGATAACACCAAAGGCCGCATAGACCACCAGGCTTTCCACCTGGCTGCGACGCACCGGCGCCCAGCTGCGGTCACTTCGGGACAGGGCCAACACCCAGGCGGCGGCAAAGCCAAACAGGTACATAAGGCCGTACCAATGGACTGTCAGCGGCCCTAGCGAAAAGGCGACCGGGTCTATCTGAGGGTAATTAAGTGACATAACTAAGCCTTGGGCATTGACGCGGGGATCATAGCGACTCGCCCCACTGACTTCCACCGGCACCATCCATATCAACGCAAACTTATCTCTGGCCAGCCCCGTGCCCTGGCCAATTCCGCCAACGCCGGATCCGGGTCCACCGCCACCGGGTGATCCACCCGCTCAAGCAACGGCTGATCATTGATCGAGTCGGAATAAAACGTACTTCCTTCCAGGCTTTCCTGATGCGCCTCAAGCCAGGCTGAAAGGCGGGTAACCTTACCTTCCCGGTAGGCGGGAATGCCGGCCACGCGGCCCGTGTACCGGTCCTCGCTGATTTCCAGCTCGGTGGCAATGACCTCATGGATGCCGAACTTGTGGCAAATGGGTTCGACAATAAAACGGTTGGTTGACGTGATCACCATCAGTTGGTCGCCCTGCTCCCGGTGCTTCTGGACCAGCTGAACGGCCTTGGGCAGCCACATCGGTTCAATGACTTGAATCATGAACTCCCTGTGCAACTGGACCAACTCTTCCCTGGCCAGACGGGCCAGCGGCTGCAGGGCAAAGGCAAGATAATCCAGTATATCGAGTTCACCCCGCTGATAGTCCTGATAGAACTTTTCGTTCATCTCGCGGTACTGTTCACCGTCAACCACACCCCGGTCGGCGAGAAACACCCCCCAACCATGGTCGCTATCCCCTGCAATCAGGGTGTTATCAAGATCAAATATCGCCAGCGCCATCAATACATCCCCCTCCGGTGCAAGGCGCGAGGATAACCCCTGGGTGCAGCCCACTCAATCGGCGACACCTACCAAAGGGGGACGAGGAATCACATTGCTGACCGCCATGGAGTTGTGGAACAATAGCCTTTGAACTGAATGAGTGCCCGTTAAGTGATTGATAAAGATGGCTTTAGACCAAATGTCGGCATTGTGCTGTGCGACGGCGCGGGTCAGCTACTGTGGGCAAAAAGAGCGGGGCAGGACGCCTGGCAATTTCCCCAGGGAGGCATCAATCGCGGCGAATCCCCGGAAGACGCCCTATATCGCGAGCTTTTCGAAGAAATTGGCTTGCAAAGGGACGATGTACACCTCCTGGCCCAAACCCGGGGCTGGCTAAGGTACCGGCTGCCGAGGCGCTATGTGCGGCGCAATGCCAACCCGGTGTGCATCGGCCAGAAGCAAAAGTGGTTTTTGCTCAAACTGACGGGTGACGCTGAGCGCATCCGCTTTGATTGCGGCGATAAGCCCGAATTCGACAGCTGGTGCTGGGTGAATTACTGGTTCCCGGTCAGCCAGATTGTCGACTTCAAACGCGATGTCTACCGCAAGGCGCTGAAAGAACTCGCGGCCGTACACATAGAAATTGAACGCAATCCGGACAGGGCCCTGCCATGACCATGCTCGATTCCCTGCGCAGCATCGTGCAGGAGGTCAACTCGGCCCGGGATTTTGCCGGCGTACTGCAAATCATCGTCAAACGGGTGCGAAAGACCACCGCCACGGGGGTCTGCTCCATTTATCTGCACGACCCCGTCAGCCAGAAATACGTCCTGGCCGCCACCGAGGGCCTCAACCCCGAAGCGGTGGGCAATATCCAGCTGGCCAGCGGAGAAGGCCTGGTGGGCCTGGTGGCTGCCAAGGCGGAACCCATCAATCTCGACAATGCCGAAGCACACCCGAATTTCGCGTTCTTCCCGGAGAGTGGCGAAGAGCGCTTCCGCTCCTTTCTTGGCGCCCCGGTTATTCACCACCGGAAGGTACTCGGTGTCCTCGTCGTCCAGCAGGCTGAAAGCCGCCGCTTCGACGAAAGCGAGGAGGCTTTTCTGGTCACCGTTTCGGCGCAACTGGCAGGTGTCATCGCCCACGCCAGCGCCACCGGACAGCTGACCCAGCAATTTTCCCCCGACATCGCGAAGAGCGGCAACGAGCGGATATTCAAGGGAGTTGGGAGCGTCCCCGGCATCAGCATCGGCACAGCGGTGCTGGTCACCTCCCCCGCCGACCTTTACGCCGTACCCCATCGACCAGCGGAAAACATTGAGGAAGAGCTTGAACTGTTCCAGACGGCCCTGGAACACACCAAGCGGGATCTGAGAGCGGTTCACAGCGACCTCTCGGAAAGGCTCAACATGGAAGAGCGGGCCCTGTTCGATGTTTATGTCAGTATGCTGGACGACAACTCCCTGGGCGGCGAGGTCAGGATTCTGATCAAGGCCGGCCTGTCGGCACAGACCGCCTGGAGCGAAGTGATCATCGAGCATATCCGTAATTTCAGCTCCATGGAGGACGCCTACCTGCGGGAGCGGGCGACGGATGTCCGCGATCTCGGACGCCGCGTTCTGGGCTACCTGCAGCAGTCTCAGGTACAGCAAAAGGAATATCCGCCGGACACCATTTTAATAGGTGAAGAACTGGCCGCCCCCAATCTCGCCGACGTCAGCGTCGAAAAGGTTGTCGGCATGGTTTCCGCCAAGGGATCACGGAACTCCCACCTCGCAATCCTCGGTCGCGCCATGGGCATCCCGACGGTCATGGGTGCAATCGACCTGCCCTGGCGGGAGCTGGACAACTGCCCGGTCATTGTCGACGGACACCAGGGATTGATTATCGCCAATCCCAGCCGGCAAATGCTGCGCACCTACAAGGCCCAGATTCAGGAAGAGAAGATTCTTGCCGAGGATCTGGAACGGCTGCGCGACGAACCCAGTCTGACCAGCGACAATCAACCCATTGCCCTGTGGGTCAACACCGGTCTTCGTCTCGACAGTCTGCTGTCCCTGGACCGCGGTGCCGACGGCGTCGGTCTGTACCGAACCGAGATCCCGTTTTTCATGCACGAGCGTTTTCCCTCCGAGGACGAGCAGCGCAAGATCTACCGGGAGCAACTGGAGATGTTCGCCCCCCGGCCGGTCACCATGCGCACGCTGGATATCGGGGGCGACAAGGCACTGCCCTACTTCCCCATTGAAGAGGCCAACCCGTTTCTGGGCTGGCGGGGGGTCCGCATCAGCCTCGATCATCCGGAAATATTCCTGGTGCAGTTGCGGGCGATCATGCGCGCCAGCGAGGGCTTCGACAACCTGCGCATACTGATCCCGATGATCTCCAATATCCCCGAACTCGAATCGGCGCTGGAGCTGGTGTATCGGGTCTACGATGAATTGACGGAAGAGGAAGGTTATCAGCTCAAGCGGCCGGAAGTAGGCGCCATGATCGAGGTGCCCGCCGCGGTCTACCAGGTCCGGGATATCGCCAAACGGGTGGATTTCCTGTCCGTTGGCTCCAATGACCTGACCCAATATCTGCTGGCGGTCGACCGCAATAACCCGAGGGTCGCAGACCTTTACCATACCTACCACCCCGCTCTGCTCCAGGCGTTGAAAGCAATCGTCGACGGTGCCCGGGAGGAAAACTGTCCGGTGAGCATCTGCGGCGAAATGGCGGGCGATCCTGTTTCGGCGGTACTGCTGGTGGGTATGGGTTACCGGGTGCTGTCCATGAGCGCCACCAACCTGCTCAGGGTAAAAGCCATATTGCGCAAGGTGACCATAGAGCAGGCGCAAAAACTCGCCCTGCGTGCCATGGAGCTGGACGATAGCAGTCACGTCCTGGAATTTCTCGAAAGCGCCTTCACCGACCCGGAAATCACCCGCCTTTACAGCCGGTCAAGGGCAAAGAGCGCCTGACCTCAAGACGCCGCGGTCACATCAAACTGAAACAGGCGCGGCTTGCCCTGTTTTTCCCCGCGCAGGTAATTCTGCTCAAAAAACACCGTGTGTCCCCGGTAGTCCTGAAGGATCACAGTTGTTGAGCGGGTACCGTAAGCTTCGCTGACAATAAAAGGGGGCGACAGCATCCGCTCCATGTCGATATCGACACCGGTAAATGGCAAGAGATGATCATCGAACGGGGTTCGGTCAGCGAGGACCTGTGCCGCTTCGTCGACGGAAAACTGATCCCGCCGCAGTAGCCCCTGGAGCCGAAAGCGCGCCTGCTCTGATTTTGGCCAAGGGGTATCCAGCAGGTGATTGCTCAGAGTGTAGAGCCCCGGCTCGAGCAATCGAGCACGCCCGCCCCGATTGGACTGGTAGGCCAGTTCCGAGAGGTCGCCGACCAGCAGATTGTATCCACCGAACCGGTCAGCCACAGGTTCCAGTTCTTCGGCGTAGGCGAGCGGTGCATGGCGATCAGTGATAAAGTCCAGGGGCAGCTGGCCCCGGCTTCGGGCACCGTCCTGCGGGATGCCCTCCCGATAATTGGTCACCGCCGCCCAGCGGCCGGTGCTGGCCACCCCGAGCCAGGTACCTCCCGCCCTGAGATCCTGTCCGGCCAGGACACCCTGCTGTTCCGGCCACCAGTCCGCCGGCCGCGTCGGCCGGTCGAAAAACTCATCCCGGTTGGCCACCAGGACCAGCGAGTAGCGGGGATGCCGGCGGTGGGCAAAGGCGATCAGGCACATGGACCCGTCACAACCTCAGCGGTTACTCGCCGGCGGCCTCACGGTAACCATCGGCATCGAGCAAACCGTCCAGCTCAGCGGGGTCGGCCATTTTGACCTTGAAGAACCAGCCGTCGCCGTAGGGGGAATCATTAATGGTTTCCGGGGCGTCCTCGAGGGCTTCGTTGATGGCAATCACTTCCCCCGTGACTGGCGAGAAAATATCCGAGGCGGCTTTTACCGACTCCACCACCCCGGCTTCCTCGCCGGCATTGACGGTGCTGCCCACCTCGGGCAATTCCACATAGACCACGTCACCCAGCGCATCCTGGGCATGGTCGGTAATCCCGATGGTGGCAATGCCTTCGCCCTCATTACGGACCCATTCGTGGGTTTCCAGATAACGCAATTCACTGGGCAGTTCACTCATGGTGCTCTCCACTATTCCTGATTGACGACTGCCTGTCCATGGCGGACGAAGCAGGGTTTGACGATGGTAACGGGAACCTGCCGGCCGCGGATATCCACTTGCGCAGTGCCCTCAAACGCCACGGGCACCCTGGCCAGGGCGATGCTGTATCCGAGGGTCGGTGAAAAGGTGCCGCTGGTAATCTCGCCCTGACCAGCGACACCGTCGCAGGTCACCGTCTGATGGGCACGCAGCACGCCCCTGGCCTCCATCACCAGGCCCACCAGCTTTTGCCGAGGCCCCGCCTGACGTTCGCTCTCCAGTGCAGCACGGCCGATGAAGTCGCGGTCCTGCGGCTGCCAGGCAATGGTCCAGCCCAGGTTGGCGGTCAGGGGTGATGTGGTTTCATCCATGTCGCTGCCATACAGGTTCATCCCCGCTTCCAGACGCAGGGTATCCCGGGCGCCAAGCCCCACAGGGGCGACGCCGACCGCGAGCAGACGCTGCCATAGATCGACAGCCTTTTCGGCGGGCAGGATGATTTCCACTCCATCCTCTCCGGTGTAGCCGGTCCGGGCGATAAACCAGGTACCAACCTGTGCGGCGGAAAATGGCGACAACGTATCGATGGCGGCACCGGCCTCGGCGCAGGCTACCGCCCGCACCCTGGCCAGAGCCTCGGGCCCCTGGATGGCGAGGATCGCCAGATCGGGGCGGGGAGCAATGTCCACCCCAAAGGCGCAGGACTGCTCGCGCAACCACTCGACGTCGGCAGCGGCGGTGCCACAGTTGATCACCAACCGATAGCGGCTTTCACCCGCCAGGTAAACGATCAGGTCATCCTTCACGCCACCCCGTGGATTGAGCATAAGGGAGTACTGTGCCTTGCCAATTGTTTTGAGCCGGTCGACATCACTGGCGAGCACATGACGGAGGAATGGAAGACTGTCAGAACCGGCGATATCCACGACTGCCATATGGCTGACATCGAAAACACCGGCATGGCGGCGCACCTGATGGTGCTCCTCGACCTGGGAGCCGTAATGGAGAGGCATGTCCCAACCGCCGAAGTCGACGATCTTCGCGCCCAGCTTCAGATGAGCGTCGTAAAGGGGGGTACGTTTTGCCATGACAACTGCGGCCCGTGAAAAGCGTGAATTCTAGCAGGCACACCCCGGCCTGTCTGCGCCGGCGGGGGATGGCCTTTCAACAAACCCTAAAAACCCATGGCCTGACGAATCAGGCGACTTTTCACCGGTGTCAGGGAATTCAGTGCCGAAAGACCCTGGTTGCGCACCAGGCGAATCACGGGGCGCGGCTCCTCAAACAGCCGTTTGAAGCCCTCCATCGCGGCCATCATGGCCAGATTGGCGGGCTTGCGCCGGCGTTGATAACGCTTGAGCACCGAGAGGTGGCCGACCGGCAATCCCCGTGAAAGCCCTCTGACCAACTCCTCGACCAGCACCTCGACATCGGCAAATCCAAGATTCACTCCCTGGCCGGCAAGGGGATGGATTGTGTGAGCGGCATCTCCCACCAAAGCGACACCAGGTTGGACGTAATCAGCGGCATGGCGTTCATTGAGAGGAATCATGAACCGCCGGGCGGTCGCCACCACGTTGCCGAGGGCAAACTCACTGGCAAGGCTCACTTCACGACAAAACCTGTCTTCATCAAGGGCCATCAGCCGTTTTGCCTCGCCATGATTTTGCGACCAGACGATGGAGACGTGATGGCCGTCGGCTGAGGCAAGGGGCAGGAAGGCAAGCGGACCCTCCGCCATGAACCATTGCCGGGCGGTATGATCATGGTGCCGCTCACAGGTCAGGGTGGTGACAATGGCACTGTGACCGTAATCCCGCTGACTCAGGGTAAACCCGCACTGCTCCCGGATCCTGGATCGGGCACCGTCGGCAGCCACCACCAGAGACGCTGTCAGCTGCCGGTCGTCCGACAGTGTCAACACCAGATCGCCCCGGTCGGCATTCGTGCGCCGAATTCGACGCACTGCGCTGTAGACGAAGGACAGGTTGTCGAGGCTCTCGATGCGCTGGTGCAGCGCTGCCAGCAGCGCTGCATTTTCCACAATACAGCCGAGATCCGTCTTATGGACGTCCGCGGCATCGAATTCAATACAACCAGTGCCGGCGCTGTCGCGGACCACCATATGGTGGTAGGAACAGGCGCGGGATGCCAGGGCATCGGACCAGACTGCCAGGCCCTGTAGCTGTCGCCTGGATTTCTCAGCCAGGGCCACCACCCGGGGATCGAACGCCTCGCCACCAGGATCGCCCTTAAACGGCGCCGTTTCCACAACGCCAATCGACAGTCCGGCAGCCACCGGATGTTGTGCGAGACCCACCGCGAACGCAGCCCCGACCAGTCCACCCCCAACCACCAGCACATCAAAGCGGTTATCGACCATGTGTCATCGCCCCTCTGAGTCGCTAACAAAAGTATTCGGACGTGGTCCGGGAGTGACCAGACCCGCGCCAAAGCGGGCAAACTCGCCACGCAGTCCCGGCAGCAAATCCATGGCAATCAACCCCGCATTGCGAGCGGCCACCGTGGGCCAGTCCCGTGCCGCAAAGATCCTCGGCAGTGCATCACTGAACAGGATGGTGCGTCGCTGATCGCCCCGCTGTCTCGCCTGATACCGCTCTAACAGGGACAGGTCGCCGAGGCCGCGCCGGCCATGCTCCGAAATCAGTACTTCCGCCAGCACCGCGATGTCCCGAAGGGCAAGATTGAAGCCCTGACCGGCCACCGGATGCAGGAAATGGGCGGCGTTGCCGGCCACCACCAGATGGTGGCGCACCTGCTCACGGGCCACGGCCAGGGCCAGGGGATAGAGAACGCGCTCACCGCTGCGCTGAAATTGGCCTGCCCGGGCTCCGAAATGCTCGCTCAGGATTGGCAGGAAGTCCTGGTCGGGCAACCCCTGAAGACGCGCCGCCTCCTCTGGCGGCAAGGTCCAAACCAGCGCAGCGCGCGACTGTGTGTCAACCGGGGGTAACGGCAGCAACGCCATCGGCCCCCGCTCGGTAAAGCGCTCATAGGCGATACCGTCATGGGGCCGCGCCAGTGCGACATTGGCAATAAGTGCTGTCTGGCCGTAATCCGTCACCTCTGTTTCGATGCCAAGACGGGAGAGCAATGGCGATCGGGCGCCATCGGCGATTACCGCCAGGGAGGCGCGACAACAGTCCTCGCCCACGACGAGGCCCATGCCCCGGGCGCCCGGACGCAAATGATCAACCCGTGCCGGCGCCAGCAACCTGATGTTGGGGTACTCCCGCACCGCCTGAAGGAGGATATGGCCAAGGCACCGGTTTTCGATAACGTAACCCAGGGCGGGAAAACCCTCTTCCGCGGCGTGCAACCGGGTGGCGCCGGGACGTCCCCGATCCGACACTTGAATCGTTTCAATGGCCGCCGCCGCGGCCTCCAGCGAGGGCCAAAGGGACAGTTGCTCGAATAGCGCCCGGCTGCTTGGCGACAGGGCTGTCGAACGGGCATCGAAACTGGGCGGAAACGCGAACTCGCCGCTGTCTGTCCCGGGCAAAGGATGCGCTTCCAGCACCAGGATCGACAGCTCCGGGCAGGCGCGGGCCAATAAAAGTGCCAGGCTCAACCCGACCATACCGCCGCCGGCGATGGCAACGTCGGTTTTTTCGGGCAAGGCCTCTATTGTCACAGCCAGTCCTCAGTCCGCCATCAGGGCTTCGATCTCGTCGACACTCTTGGGGGCATCCGCCGTGAGAATCTCGGTGCCCTTGCGGGTAACCACCACGTTGTCTTCAATTCTGATACCGATGCCCCGCCATTTTTCGTCGACCCTGGTGTTGTCCCGGCCCACGTAGATTCCGGGCTCCACCGTCATCACCATACCCGGCTCGAGAAGCCGCCACTGGTGCTCAACCTTGTAGTCTCCGACATCGTGGACATCCATGCCCAGCCAATGACCGGCGCGGTGCATGTAAAAATCCCGGTAGGCACCCTGTTCTATCAGGCCGTCGACGTCCCCCGACAACAGACCGAGGTCCACCAGACCGCGGGTGATGACCTGTACCGTTGCCTCGTGGGGCTCGTTCCAGTGACGACCGTTTTGAGTCAGCTCGATGGCCGCGTGCTGGGCGTCGAGCACAATTTCGTAAAGCGCTTTCTGCTCCCCGGAAAACTTGCCGTTGACCGGGAAAGTCCGGGTGATGTCGGAGGCATAACCCTGATATTCGCAGCCGGCGTCGATAAGCACCAGGTCGCCGTCATTGAGGCGATCCCGGTTTTCGATGTAATGGAGGACGCAGCCGTTGGCGCCGCCGCCGACAATACTGCTGTAGGCAGGAAAACTGGCGCCCGCCATGGCGAATTCGTGCTCGATTTCCGCCTGCAGCTGGTATTCATACATACCTGGCTTGCAGATTCCCATGGCCCGGCGGTGGGCGGCGGCGGCAATTCTGCCCGACTTGGCCATGACCTTTATCTCGGCGGCGCTCTTGAACAGTCGCATTTCATGGAGCAGATGATCGAGATCGACAAACTCGGCCGGGGGAATCACCCCTGTCCGGGCCCGGGCGCGAATGGCATTGACCCACTCCATGAGCTGGCGATCAAAATTGGGGTCCTTCCCCACCGCGTAGTAGACGCGCTCGCGACCTTCGATCAGGCCGGGCAGAATGTCGTCGATATCATCGATGGGAAAGGCGTCGTCGGCGCCATAGTGTTCACAGGCCCCCTGGGGTCCGGCCCGGTAACCATCCCAGATTTCCTTGTCCGGGTCGCGGTCGCGGCAAAACAGGATGAACTCCCCCTGGGTCCTGCCGGGAATCAGCACCAGCACCGCTTCCGGCTCATTGAACCCGGTGAGATAAAGAAAGTCGCTGTCCTGGCGGTAAGGAAAGTACGTGTCCCGGCTGCGCACCCGTTCCGGGGCAGCGGTAATAATGGCGATGCTGTCTGCGGCCATCGCGGCCATCAAGTCCTGGCGGCGACGCTGGTATTCGGTGGCTTTGATCATCGTCGATCGTATCTCGCTGTGGCTTGGGGTCATTCAATGCAGGGTCCGCGGTACCGACACCGACGCCGCCCCGATGTCCGAGGGACTGGCCCGCTCGGAAAAAATGAGAATGGCAGCAACGCGGATATATTCTTCCAGCTCGGCGAAATCCGTCTCGTCCTCGTTATCCCCATCGCCCTCGTAACCCACCTGGCTGATCGCGGCGATATCCTCCAGTGCGCCCGTCATTTCCTCGGACAACCCCTGGCGGGCAAGCCCGGCATCGGACAAGCCGTCCAGGAAGCCCTGCGCCCAGTCACCCAGGGCACAGACCCGCACCCCAAGGTCGACATCATCCCCCGGTAGCAGTGGCTTGAACGCAAAGCTGGCATCGGACAGGGATTCTAGGGCCTGCTGATAAAGGCGGGTCAACTCCGGCAGTGCGTTATCGACCAGCTCTTCCTCGCTGGTCAGGCTTTCCACCAGGGCATTGCGCAGCTTTTCACCGGCAAGTCGTTCGCCACCGGCCAGACGACCACAGATAATGCCATGCACCTCCGCCGCCGTCTCCTCGAAGTCTTCGCGGTCCAGCAGGGCCACCAATTCATCGTATGTCATTAACAAACCCGCCCCAAAACCGCCATCCTATCATTCCCGCCGCGAAGAATTCACCTTGCAGGGGAGAGTTCGACTGACGTGAGGTTGAAAGTAACGCAGCGTCTACGTCATTCCCGGGTTGTTGTGCAAGTCAGCCAATTCGCATAACACATAAGCGATATTCCGTGCCGAAAAGAGGGCTGTTGTTTATCGACACGAGCCCTGGGCTCAGTGCACAAACAACCTCCGGCATCGCGTCCATGCGGGCCTAAACAATCAAATGCTTTTGCGTGCCCCCTGGCGACCGCTATAAACGGATTACCCCTTGGACTCTCGCCCCAGAGTCCCTATACTTTGCCGACACTCTCGGGGGGCCCCGGTTCGCAGGAACCCAGGGCTGAGATGCGCTAGCGCAGACCCGTTGAACCTGATCCGACTAGTATCGGCGTAGGGAAGAGTCGACGGGCTATACCGTCACCCTCTTTTCAGCACTCCCCATGGGAATCCGCTTCTCTACTCTTGCTGGTCGGGACCATCAACCGCCACCGGCAAGGAGAACCGATGTCCCGCCCTTTCGACACCCAACAGGCCCTGACCCGCGCGCCACTGCCCGCCAGCCGCAAGGTCTATCTCGAGCACCCCGACCAAGCCGATATTCGCGTACCGATGCGCGAGATCGCCCTCACCAACGGCGAGTTCGCCACCGTTTATGACACCTCGGGCCCCTATACGGACCCCCGCTCCGCCATTGACCTCAGCGCAGGTCTGCAACCGCTACGCCGGACCTGGATCGAGGCCCGCGGCGATACAGCGCCCTACCGGGGCCGCGTTCCACAACCCGGGGACGATGGCCGGCGGGAGGGCGAGATCGGTCGCCTGCGCCCCGAGTCCCTGCGCCGCCAGCCGCGCCGCGCCAGGGCCGGGGCAAACGTCAGCCAGCTGCATTACGCCCGCAAGGGCATCATCACCCCGGAAATGGAATTCATCGCACTGCGGGAAAACCAGCGGATCAGCGACGCCTGGCGACAGAACATCGACCATTCGGAACGCCGGTCGCGTCTTGCGGGGGACAGTCAGGGGGCGCAGATACCGGCACGGATCACGCCGGAATTCGTCCGCCGGGAAGTGGCCGAAGGGCGGGCGATCATTCCCGCCAACATCAACCACCCGGAGCTGGAACCGATGATCATCGGCCGCAATTTCCTGGTCAAGGTGAACGCCAATATCGGCAATTCAGCCCTGTCGTCGTCCATTGAAGAAGAAGTGGACAAGCTCGTCTGGGCGACCCGCTGGGGCGCGGACACGGTAATGGATCTGTCCACCGGCAAGGACATCCATACCACACGGGATTTCATCCTGCGCAACTCCCCGGTGCCCATTGGCACCGTACCCCTGTACCAGGCCCTGGAAAAAGTCGGCGGCGTCGCCGAGGACCTGACCTGGGATATCTTCCGGGACACCTTGATCGAGCAGGCCGAGCAGGGCGTCGACTATTTCACCATCCACGCCGGCGTGCGGCTGCCTTTCGTGCCCATGACAGTCGACCGCGTGACCGGCATCGTGTCCCGGGGCGGTTCCATCATGGCCAAGTGGTGCATTGCCCACCACCGGGAAAGCTTCCTGTACAGCCACTTTGAAGATATTTGCGAGATCATGAAGGCCTATGACGTCAGCTTCTCCCTGGGCGATGGGCTTCGCCCGGGCTGCCTGGCGGACGCCAATGACGAGGCGCAGTTCGCGGAACTGAAAACGCTGGGGGAACTGACGCAAATCGCCTGGCGGCACGATGTGCAGACCATGATCGAAGGCCCGGGCCATGTGCCCATGCACCTCATTCGCGAGAACATGGACAAGCAACTGGAATACTGCCAGGAGGCGCCGTTCTATACCCTGGGGCCCCTGACCACTGACATAGCCCCCGGCTACGACCACATCACCAGCGGCATCGGCGCCGCCATGATCGGCTGGTACGGNTGCGCGATGCTGTGCTACGTCACCCCCAAGGAGCACCTGGGNCTGCCCNACCGGGACGACGTCAAGGCCGGNATGATCGCCTACAAGATCGCGGCCCATGCGGCGGATGTCGCCAAGGGTCATCCCGGGGCCCGCTACCGGGACGATCTGTTGTCCCAGGCGCGCTTCGAATTCCGCTGGCAGGACCAGTTCAACCTGAGCCTGGATCCCGACACCGCGAGCGCCTATCACGACCAGACCCTGCCCAAGGACAGCGCCAAGGTGGCCCACTTTTGCTCCATGTGCGGGCCCAAGTTTTGCTCCATGAAAATCACCCAGGAGGTGCGCGACTACGCCCGGGAGGGTATGGCGCAGAAATCCGCGGAGTTCATCGACGCCGGCGGCAATCTCTATCAGAAGGTCGGGCAGTAAAACAGCCGTGGTGTCCCGACACGCTCCTCCGCCAACGCAAGGCCGGGCCGCGGCACCCACCTCCGGCCATTCGGTACCGGATGCCCGGTCAATTGGCATTGCCGGTGCCGGCCTGATGGGCCGCATGCTGGCGTTCTATCTGGTGCGCGCCGGTTGCAGGGTAACCCTGTTTGATAAAGACCGTCGCGACTGCGGTGACGCCGCCGCCTGGACGGCGGCGGGCATGCTCGCCCCCTGGGCGGAACTGGAGGACGCGGAGCCCGCTTTTTTCCAGGTGGGTATGCGCTCACTCACTCTGTGGCCCACTATCGACGAGGCATTGGGACACAATATCGGTTTCAAGCGACAGGGTAGCCTGGTGGTCGCCCACGGTGCAGACCGGGCCGAATACCGGCGTTTTCGGACCAGGCTGACCGGCAAACCGGGCGCCGGAAAGGGCGTGGAGACACTGGATCGTGACGCTCTCATGGAGCGGGAACCGGCCCTTGCGGAACTCTTCTCCGAGGCCATATACCTGCCCGGGGAGGCCTGGCTGGACAGCCACAAGACCCTGGCCGCCCTGGGCGACTACCTGGTTTCGGCGGGGGTCGAGTGGCACACCGGGACACCGATTACGGACCTGGCTGCGGGCGTGATTGCCACTGAACGCACCGAGTACCGGTTCAATCAGGTGGTCGATACCCGGGGACTGGGAGCCCGGCCTTCGCTCACTGCCCTGCGGGGTGTGCGCGGCGAAGTCCTGTGGCTCGAAGCCCCGGAAGTGGCGCTGACCCGTCCGGTGCGCCTGCTGCACCCCCGCTATCGCCTCTATGCGGTGCCCCGCGAGCACAGCCGCTATGTCCTTGGCGCCACACAGATCGAGAGTGACGACCGGGGCCCCGTTACCGTGCGCTCCGCCCTGGAACTGTTGTCCGCCGCCTACAGCCTGCACCCCGGCTTTGCCGAGGCGCGGGTCGTTCGCATGGCCTCCAACTGCCGCCCGGCCCTGGACGACAACCAGCCCCTGGTCAAGGCCCGTGATGGCGTGCTGCACATCAACGGCCTCTACCGCCACGGATTTCTGCTCGCCCCGGCCCTCGCGGAGGCGGCATTACAGGCCCTTGGTATCGACCTTCAGGACAGGCCACAACCGGAACCAACAGGAGAGCAACCGTGATCAGAATTTTTATCAATGGCGAGCCCACCGATGTCGCTGGTGACATGACCCTGGATCGGCTGGTGGCCGAATTCGCCAGCGATCCAGCCGTGGTGACCGCGGTTAACGAGACGTTCGTGCCGCGCAACGCCCAGGGCCAGTACCGGCTCCAGGCCGGCGATGCCGTCGAGCTGGTGACGGCGATGGAGGGTGGCTGATGTGGCAGCTGGCTGATAAAACCCTCGACAGCCGGCTGCTCATTGGCTCGGCCCTGTATCCCTCCCCCACCGTGATGCAGCAGGCTATAGCGGCCAGCGGCGCCCAGGTGGTTACCGTGGCCCTGCGCCGGCAGTCGCCACAACAGGGCGGGGGCCAGCAGTTCTGGGACCGGCTCAAGCACCTCGACGTGCACCTGCTGCCCAATACCGCCGGCTGCCAGTCGGTCAAGACCGCCATCGCCACCGCACAGATGGCCCGGGAATTGTTCGACACCCACTGGATCAAACTGGAGGTGATCGGTGACGACTACAGCCTGCAACCGGACCCCTTTGGCCTTCTGGAAGCCGCCAGGGAGCTCATCGACCAGGGCTTCGAGGTCTTTCCCTATTGCACCGATGACCTGGTGCTCTGCGAGCGACTTGTCGAAGCCGGTTGCCGGATCCTGATGCCCTGGGGCGCTCCCATCGGCACCGGCCGCGGCCTGATCAACCCCTATGCGCTGAAGACCCTGCGCGCCCGGTTGCCGGATGTGACCCTGATCGTCGACGCCGGCATCGGGGCCCCCTCCCACGCCAGCCAGGCACTGGAGATGGGCTACGACGGCGTACTGCTGAACACCGCTGTCGCACAGGCCTCCGACCCGGTGGCCATGGCCCGGGGCTTCGGCCACGCGGTCCAGGCCGGGCGCCTGGCCTACCAGGCAGGTTTGATGCCGGCGCGTGATCTGGCCCAACCCAGCACCCCGGTGGTGGGCACACCCTTCTGGCATCAGTCGTGATCGAGCCCAGCCCCCCTGTGGTACTGGCCATCGGCGGCAGTGACAGTGCCGGGATGGCGGGCATTCAAATGGACGCTCGGGTCATCCACGCCCTGGGCGGGCACGCCGCAACGGCGATCACCGCCACCACGGCGCAGCACAGTTACGCCGTCGACGGCCTTCACCCGGTGAGTGCCGATGCGCTGGCGGGCCAGCTGAAGGCCTGCATGGCCCTGTCGCCGGCGGCGGTCAAGATCGGCATGCTGGCGAACCCGGTGCAGGTTGATGTCTGCGCCCAGGTCCTGGCGCACCGGGCCGTTCCGATGGTGATTGACCCGGTGATGGTCAGCTCCAGCGGTCACACCCTTGTCGACGACCGTACCCGTGAAGCTATTCGACGCACCCTGCTACCGCTGTGCACGGTGGTGACCCCCAATCTGCCCGAGGCGGAAGCCTGGTTAAAACAGCCCCTGGGCGGACCCGAAGACATCGAGAGGGCAGCGACGGACATCTGCCGCTCGGCCCGGTGTGCCGTGGTCATCAAGGGTGGCCACGGCGCCAGCCACTTGAGCAGCGACCACGTCCGCCATCCCACGGAAACCCAATCCCCAAACCGCTACTGGCTCAACGCCAGGCGGCTGCCCGCAAGGCACCGGCGCGGCACCGGTTGTGCCTTTGCCTGCGCCACCGCCACGGGCCTGGCCCTCGGTTATCCCCTCGACGATGCCCTGGTGATTGCCAGAATGGCCATCCATCAGGGCCTTCGTCATGGCTACGGGGTGGCGGGAGATTCGGGACCGGCCAACATCCGCCACTTCCCCAGTAACAGCGAAAGCCTGCCCGGACTGCACTGCCGTGCTCAGGAAGCGGGACCGCCCTTTGCCGATTGCGGCCCCACTCCCCTGGGGCTCTACCCCATTGTCGACAGGGCTCGGTGGCTGGCAACACTGCTGCCCCTCGGTATTACCACCGTCCAACTGCGCATCAAGGATTTGACCGGCGATGCCCTGGCGGCGGAGCTCAAAGCGGGGACCGACCTGGCCCGCCGCCACGGTGCGCGACTGTTTATCAATGATCACTGGCGGCTGGCCATTGACCTCGGCGCCTACGGTGTCCATCTCGGCCAGGAAGACCTCGACAGCGCGGATCTCGAGGCGCTGCGTGCGGCAAACCTGCGCCTCGGTATCAGCACCCACTGCCACCACGAGGTCGCACGGGCCCACCACCTGCGCCCCAGCTACATGGCTTTCGGCCCCGTCTATGCCACTGCCACCAAGGACATGCCCTGGATACCCCGGGGACCGGCCGGCTTTCGCTATTGGCGCAACGTCCTGCGCGGGTACCCGCTGGTCGCGATCGGCGGTATTAACGCAGCCCGACTGCCCGCCGTTGCCGCTGCCGGCGCCGACGGCATCGCACTGATCAGCGCCATTACCGGCGCTCCGGACCCGGTTACCGAGACACAGGGTCTACTGCAGGCATTCAACCGCGCAACACCATCAACGGAGACCGGATATGCAAGCGCGAAATGAAACACCCGATCGCTACCAACGGCAAATGGCCCTCGACGAGGTTGGGCCGACCGGCCAGACACGACTGGCCGACGCACATATTGTCCTGGTCGGCGCCGGTGGCCTCGGCTGCCCCGCAGGCCTGTATCTGGCCGGCGCCGGTATCGGCCGCCTGACCATTATCGACGGCGATCGGATCGAGCGCTCCAATCTCCATCGCCAGGTGGCCTTTACCGATGATCAGGTGGGTGAGTTCAAGGCCGGTGCCCTGGCCCGGCGGCTGAGTGCCCTGAATCCCGACGTTCACATCACTGCGTTGACGTCGTTTGTCACTGCGGACAACGTCGCCGGGACACTGCCCCGCGCCGACCTGATTCTGGATTGCAGCGACAATTTCGTCACCCGCTATGTCATTAACGATTTTTGTCTGGAGCATGCCGTACCCTGGGTGTTCGCCGGTGTAGACGGTTTTCGCGGTAGCCTGGCCATGTTCGGCGGCGGTCCCTGTTGCTTTCGCTGTCTGTATCCCCAGCCCCCGGCCCCCCGGGGCAACTGCGCCACTAACGGTGTGCTCGGACCGGTGCCCGGCCTGCTCGGCCAACTCCAGGCGGGAGAGGCGCTCAAATACCTGCTCGGGTTACCCACTGCGATCAACCGCCTGGTACTGGTCGACGCTCGGCATCTCGGCATGCGACAGCTGGCACTCCGCGTCAATCCAGGCTGCCGCTGTCAACACAATAACCGGGCCGCGTCGCCCCCCGTTCCGGTGAGTAGCGACAGCGGTGACATCACCCTCAGCTGGCAACAGTGGCTGGATGGCGGCCGGCATCGAAATGGAGAGCTGATCGATGTACGCACCCCGGAGGAACATCGCCAAAGCAACGCCGGCGGACACTGTCTGTCAGGGCCGAAACTGGAAAACTGGCTTGCGACGCAGCCCGCGCACCGGCCAGTGGGACTTTACTGTCAGACTGGCCATCGTTCGGCTTTGGCGGCACGAAGCCTGCGAGCCGCCGGTTTTCGACAGGTTTACAGTCTTGCCGGCGGCCTCAACGCCCTGAGCGCGGCCACTGCTCTGACAGCACTGTAGCAACCTCTGGCAAGCCTCTGAAAAGCAGGGGATTCGACAGCCATTGCCCCGTTGACCCCCGTGTAGCACCGGCATATAGTGTCGAGGCTATAACCCGTGCAGACTTTATGGCCAATCAAAACCTCAGACAGCTCGAAGAAAAGATCGACCGGCTAATTGCCCTGTGCGATCAATTGCACCATGAAAACCGTCGCTTGCGGGAACGGGAGGCCACCTTGCTGCGCGAGCGCAGCCAATTGGTCGAGAAAAACGAGCTGGCGCGCTCACGGGTCGAAGCCATGATCACCCGACTGAAAAGCCTCGATATCGAAGGATAACCATGAACAACACCGTCGTTATCCGCATTCTGGACAAGGAATATCAAGTCAATTGCCCGCCCGAGGAACAGAGCGCCCTGATCAGTTCGGCACAGGAACTGGACAAGCGCATGCGCGATATCCGCAAGGCCGGCAATGTCATCGGCCTGGAACGCATCGCGGTCATGGCCGCCCTCAATCTCACCTACGATCTGTTGCGGGCAGAGAACCGCGCCCAGGGCAGCGAATCGCTCAACGAGGACTTGAGTCGCATTGATGCCCAGCTTGACGAGGCCCTGGCGCGCTTCCAACAGCCGGAGCTCTAGCCGTCGATTCGACGATCATTGCTTCACCCCCGGGGCGGGGGTTTATAATGGTAACCACCCTGGGGTGTTTGCCAGTCAATCAGTCCTTGAGCCGATACTCTTTACCCCGGAGGCCTCCAGTACTCGCTGTTGAGCATACCCGCGTGACGGGAAGCCTGATGCGTTGCGGGGGTCTCCACCTTGAACCGTTGGGTTCAAGGCCAACTTGACAGCGGCACTTCCGGGGCTTCACTACCACCCCGAGCAATGGTGGCCATGCCAGATTCCACTAAATCCTCGATTCGTTCCGCCATGCGCCGGCGGCGTCGCACTCTAACGGCACGCCAACAGGCGCAAGCCGGGCAATCACTGGCCCAACATGTTGCTCACCAGGCGTTCTTCATGCGCAGCCAACGGCTGGCATTCTATCTGGCCCGTGATGGCGAACTGGATCCGGCATCGCTGGTCGCAATCGCCGCTACTGCCGGTAAAACACCACTCCTGCCGGTATTGCATCCCCTCAACCATCGCCAACTGTATTTCCTGCCCTTTCAGTCTGGACAGCCGCTGGTCCGCAATCGGTTCGGCATTCCGGAACCGGACCTGAAAGGCGCAAGACCGGTGTCCCCCTTGACGATCGATGTGATTTTCCTGCCGCTGGTGGCCTTTGATAGTTTCGGCAACCGTCTGGGAATGGGCGGCGGTTTTTACGACCGCACCCTCGCCGGGCTGCCCAGGCAGCGTCGCCACCCGCTTCTGATCGGCGTCGCCCACAGCTTTCAGTTGGTAGACAGCCTGCCCCGGGAACCCTGGGATATTCCCCTGCACGGTATCGCCACCGAACAGGGGATGGTCTGGCCGACAGGAACAAGTGCCTAAGAGGAGCCCTGCGTTCATGCGTAAAACCAAAATCATCTGCACCATCGGTCCTGAAACAAGCTCTTACACGATGCTGGAGAAGCTGGCCCACGCGGGCATGAACGTGGCCAGGTTGAATATGTCCCACGGCGAACACGACAGTTGTGCCGCCATCATTAAGGCGATTCGCACCCTGAATAAAAAGCTGCATCATCCCATCGCGGTACTGATCGACACCCAGGGCCCCGAGATCCGGACCGGCGTCATGAGCCACGATCTCAACCTGAAAGCCGGCGACGAGGTGACGGTCGTCGCCCGTCAGCAGGCGGATGTTGAAGCCGAGCGCTCCATACACGTCAACTACGAAGATCTGATCGACGACGTCCGTGTCGGCGACAAAATCACCGTCGACAACGGCCTGATCAATCTGGAGGTGCTGAGCAAGGAGGCACGGGCCATGCGCTGTCGGGTGCTGGATGGCGGGGTCCTGAAAAGCCGGCGACACGTCAACCTGCCTGGCATCCGCGTTAATCTGCCTGCGATCACCGACAAGGATCGCCGGGATATCTCCTTTGCCATGGAACAGGACATCGACTTTATCGCGCTCTCGTTCGTTCGCAGTGCCGACGATATTCGCGAGCTGAAGACACTACTTGGCAGCAGGGCCGGAAAAATCCGCATCATCGCCAAAATCGAGGATCAGGAAGGGGTCCGGAATCTGGATGAAATTATCCGCGCCAGCGACGGTGTAATGGTCGCCCGCGGAGACCTGGGCGTCGAAGTCCCGTTCGAGGACTTGCCCCGGATCCAGCGTCACATCCTCCGTCGCTGCGCCGAGATCGGCAGGCGGGCCATCGTCGCCACCCATATGCTCGAATCCATGATCGAGAACCCCATGCCCACCCGCGCCGAAGTCACCGACGTGGCCAATGCGGTCTATGAGGAGGCGGACGCCATTATGCTGTCCGGGGAAACCACCGTCGGCAGCTATCCGGTGAAGTGCGTGGAAGTGCTCGACCGCATTGCCCGGGCCACGGAAAAGAGCCCCGGACTCAATTTCAGCAGTGGCCTGGAAATCAACACTGATAAACAGGGCATTGCCAGGGCGGCGGTCGATCTGGCCAACACTATCGGCGCAAAAGCCATTATTGTGCCGACCCGCCGCGGCGTGATGGCCAATCTGGTCACCAATTGCCGGCCCCACAGGGCCGTCATTTGCGCTTTCACCAACGATAGCCGCTCCCGCCGGCAACTGGTGATGAACCGAAATCTGCGCAGCTTTCGCATTAACTTCAGCGCGGATTCGGAAAAAACCCTCAATACAGCCGCGGCTATCCTTCTGCAACGCAAGGAATTCACCGAGACCGACAAGGTGGTGATCATTTCAGATGCGCTCTCCCGCTCGGGTGTCGAAGCCATACAGATTCGCGTGCTGGGAGACCTCGCAACGACAGCCCCATAATCATGCGCACGCCAATACCCCCGGATCCGTCCACAGGCAATCAGTAACCAACACATCAAACTCGGCGGCGACAGCGGCAACGTCGTACACGCCATTCCGGAACTGTATCAGTGAAGGAGCAGCATACCCCCGGCCATCAGCAGTGGCGTGCCCAGGGTGACGGCCACATTAAATGCCATCGCGGGCATCAGGGTTGTGAGGTCGCCCCTCCAGCGTTCAAGTCCGATTGCAACCCGTACCGCCAGTGGCAGGGACAGCAGGCCCAGCAGTGTGCCGACCGGCAGCTGCGTTAGCCACCACCCGGCGACAATCGCCAGGTAGGCCAGGACCAGCAACAGCATAGCCACCCGGGTGGCCGCGGGTACGCCCAGCACCACCGGCAGGTGCCGCCGGCCCGCGCCGGCATCCGCTTCTACATCCGGAAACTGGTTGACAAGCAACAGGTTGCTGACCAGAAAGGTTACCGGCAGTGACAGCCAGAACACCTCGGCGCTCAGCTGGCCGGTGAGCACGAGCCCGGCCAGGTTCACCATCAACAGGCCAAATCCCAGCCCGGGCGCCAGCAGGCACAGCATCGGCAGACGATTGATCCACTTGGTATAGGCGAGGATGATGGCCACCCCGAGCAGCCCTGGCGCCGCCAGCTGATGGCCGCTGGTGAGGAGGAAATACCCGCCGATGGAGAGCACGACCAGCAGGGCGATCACACCCACATAAAGCGCCACGGGCGCGAAGTCGTTGTCGGCCACCAGCGTGCCACTGCCACCGCTGAAGGGCGTTTTCGTGGTATGGAAATCCAGCCCACTCAGAAAATCGTCGTATTCATTGAGGGCGTTGACAGCGATATGGGCGCAGAGGCCGGCCACCAACACCAGTATCACCGCCGTTTCATCCCAGGGACCGGGGGCGAGCCAGGCCAGCGCAAGCACTGGCGCCAGACTTGCCGGGGCCAGCAATAGAAACGGCGCGCGAATAATCCCAAGCAGCTTTCTAACCATGGCCAAGTTCCTTTTGTCGGCGCGTTAACGGCCACTCCCTAGCCGCGCAGAAAGAAGCGGTAGGCAGGATTATCCGTTTCGTCACTGTAATCATACCCCAGGGAGGACAGAAAAGCGGGCAGCTGGCTCCGCTCGGCACTCGGCACCTGAAACCCGGCCAGAACCCGACCGTAGGCGGCACCGTGGTTGCGATAGTGGAACATGGAAATATTCCAGTTGCTGCCCAGCCGGCTTAGAAAATGAAACAGCGCACCGGGCCGCTCGGGAAACTCAAAGCGAAAAACCCGCTCGTCCGTGGCCACGCGACCCCCCACCATATGTCGGATGTGGAGCTTGGCCATCTCGTTGTCGGTCATGTCCTCCACCGGATAGCCCTGTTGTCGCAGCTCAGCCACCAATTGGTCGCGGTCCTCGTCGGAGGCCACCTGCACGCCGACAAAAATATGGGCCTGGGTGGCATCCCCGATACGGTAATTGAACTCGGTCACCATACGCTTGTGGAGCAGGGCGCAGAAACTCTTGAAGCTGCCGGGCCGCTCGGGAATGGTCACCGCCAGGATCGCCTCCCGTTTCTCACCGATTTCCGTGCGCTCCGAGATATAGCGCAATCGGTCGAAGTTCATGTTCGCACCACTGACAATGGCCGCGATGTGTTTACCCTGCCAGCCATGCAGTTCGATATAACGCTTCATACCCGCCACCGCCAGCGCCCCCGCGGGCTCCGCAATGGAGCGGGTGTCCTCGAAGATATCCTT
>PABE01000131.1 GCA_002702725.1 Porticoccaceae bacterium | reverse complement strand
CCACTAGATACCCATTCAAAACCGTTGTTACTAGAATTACGGCTTAAAATATAATCAGCAGCAGCACCGGTATAACTAGCAAGTCGGCTATCAACATCACTGTTACTATAAGCAGTAGCACCAGTTGTAATGCCGTTAAGCTTAGTATGATCGGCATCAGTAAAGACGTTGGAATCAGTTGCGGCTTCAACTAATGTACGTATTTCCGCAGCAGTTTGATCAGCAGTAGCACCTGTTTCAACACCGTCTAGCTTTGTTTTATCCGTGCTAGACATTACACCAGCATCACTTTGCGTGGCAGCAGGTAATGTTGCATCAGTACCAGTACTGCTAGTTACCGGAACAGTAGTCGATGTAATGGTTCCGATACCTAAGTTGGTAGTACCACTTGGCGCAGTTACAGGCTCCCAAGAAGTTCCGTTGTAACCAAGTAGGTTTGTGTTTGAAGCACCGGAAGTAGATACATCACTTAGTCCACCTAAAGTAGTTGGAATTGTAGGCTTATTTAAAATTTCAGCATCACCACTACTGGCAGTCCAATCTGATTGTACGTTGACTTCAGCACCGGAAGCTATGCCATTTAGTTTATTCTTTAGTGCAGTAGTGAAGTTTTCATCAGTACCAGTTGAAGTGATATAACCTGCACCATTGGTGAGCTGATTATTATTAGTCGGGATTGTGGGTTTATTTAAGATCTGTGCATCACCACTACTGGCATTCCAGTCTGACTGAACGTTTACCTCAGCACCAGTAGCTATGCCATCTAGCTTGGTTTTTAATGTAGTAGTGAAATTCTTTTGAGTTAATCCACCGTCACCTACTGAATAAGTGGTGTTGTTATCATTAACCCAAGCATAGTCACTACCGTTCCAGCTAAGTATCTGGCCACTTCCGGCAGAGCTTCTATTTAAATGTGAATCTACATTTGTGTTGGTATAAGCAGTTGGTATAGCTGCAGGAGTAAAAGTAAAAGTACCAGCATTATAACTTAAGGATCCGCCGCCAGATGCTGAACCTGTAGTTACCGATAAGTGTGCATCTACATCTGAATCACCATAAGTGCTTGGTGCAGCAATCCAATCATAATCACTACCATTCCAGCTGAGTAGCTGACCATTGCTAGCAGAACTCTGGTTTAAATGTGCATCTACATCAGAGTTACCGTAGCCAGTTTGTATTACAGTCCATGTGGAATTAGCGTAATACTTTAATACACTATTACTCGAATCAAACCAAAGGTCACCAACTGTAGGACTACCAGGAGCACTTGCAGAAATAAAATAAGTATCGGCAAATGAATTAATATTACTTAGATTGCTGACAACTGTTTGTATGTTGGAATTAGCAGCTGCAACAGTGTTAATGTCCGCAATGTTGGACGCACATGTCTGCAGTGAGCCACCTGTGCCAGTATTACTAGCAGCAACGGTAATAGAACCTAGGTCATTATTTTGAGAGATATCGTTAGCAACGGCGGAGACATCAGTAAGCTGAGCAGATGTAAGAGTTACATTACCCCAAGTGGAGCCGTCATAGGCACGGAGAACATCTGTAGTGGTGTCAAAGTAAAGGTCACCCTCTACCAATGCAGTGCTGTTTGAGCGTGTACTCGGACCAGCTGCAGCAATTTGATAGCGATTATTGAATGCATTAATATCACTCAAGTTACTAACAACAGTCTGCAGTGAACCTCCAGTGTTAGTGTTGGTTACGTTGTTGGAGATTAAGCCTAGGTCGTTATTCTGAGCAAGGTCATTGGCTACAGCAGATACATCTGATAGTTGGGTTGGAGTAAGGTCCATACCCATTTGGAACTTTTGATTCCACGTACCAGATTCTCTACGCCAAAGTTCTTTACCAGTGCTGTCGGAATCAACCCAGAAGTCACCGTTGTTACCACCAGTAGGTTGTGTGGTTTGATAGTAGATTTCAGTGCCGTCAGCACCGTCAGCACCGTCAGCACCGTTAGTACCGTTAGTACCGTTAGTACCGGCGGCACCGTCAGACCCTTCAATATCAAATAGGTCTGACCAAACAGTCCCATTGTATTGTTTTAGGGTGTTATTAGCTGTGCTACTATCGATCCAGAAATCATTAGTAGCTGGACTACCTGGAGCTGTACCAGCATAGCTAATTAAAGTACCGTTAGCTCCAGCAGGTCCAGTACTACCTTCGATATTAAATAGATTATTCCACTGACCACCTGTGTATTGACTTAGGGTTTTATTGGTAGAATTACTATCAATCCAGAAATCATTAGTAGCTGGACTATTTGGAGCTGTACCAGCATAGCTAATTAAAGTACCATCATTACCATCATTACCATCAGCACCTTTCAGGTTACCAGTACTGAACTGAAGAGCAGGAAAGGTTGAGTTAAAGGTGACTTGACCAGTCGTCGCGTTATAGGAACCACTTGTCCATCCTTGACCTTGTGGACCTTGTGCACCGCCAGTAGCATTCCAAGCACTACCTGTGTAATATTTTAGTTGAGTGTTAGTTGTGTCGTACCAAAGGTCACCGGATACAACTGTCCAACCAGCAGGTAAAACTGGGTTACCGGAGTTGTTAACATCCTCTGCAGCAATCAAATACTCATCTGCATATCTGTTGAGAGCGTTGATACTACCAGCAACAGTTGTGATGTCAGCAGCGTTGCTTACAACAGAAGCAATGTTGTTGGTGGGAGTAATTTGACCAGCGACAGCTGTTACATCAGCAATATTCTGACCTACTTCTGAAATGTAGTTAGCGCCAGGAGTTGTTGTAACAGAAGTAGCAACGGATCCAAGGTCAGCTAGTGTAGTTATATCGTTAGCAACAACTTGAAGATCACTTAATGCTGTTCCATTAGAGTCTACCAGTGCATCTATGTCTGCTGAAATTCCAGCAACTGTATTGATCGCTGTAATGTTATCAGCAATAGTAGCAAAGTTAACAGCAGAGCCTGGCGAACCAGTAGTATCGGTAATATTACCACAATCTTGGAAATCACCTCCAACAACGCCAGCAAAAGTAGCAAGATGGTTGATGGTTGTGGGATCGAGAGTAGTTTTAACCCAACCATTGATAACAGTATTAGTATTAGGGTCAGTACCAGTTTGCCAGTAATAGTAAAGTGAACCATTACCAGTATCAATCCAAAGGTCACCTTGTGCTAAAGGACTGCCATCCCCTCGAAATTGTGGCGCTGATTGGGAAACTTGAAGCTTATAAGAGAATGAACCATTTTGATCCATCCACTTACCAATGTAGTCATATAAGCCATCTGCATCATTAGTNCTGGCTTTNATAGAACTACGNGTGCCTTCATCTNCATTNCCNGGTNCTTTAGTAATGTCTAGTTGNTTAAACTCAGTCTCNTGNGCACTATACAGAAGCTGGTTNGTAAGTGTGTTTAGATCACCTGCACGAATAGCGCTGCCTGCTGCAAACTTGACCTTAGATTGACTTAGATCAGTCTTACGGGATACGATAAGAGTAGTCCCGGTTGGAACTTGGTGACCTTCAAAGTTAATGGTGTTTCCATTTACATTGAAAGCAGTGATCTCACTACCATCAACTTCAACCTTTACTTCAGACTCATCAATATAGTCAAAGTCAAAACCATATTGACTCGATGCACCACCGCTAATGGTGTATAGTTTATGTTCGTATGTCATTGATTAAAGGTTATCTGTTGACAAGTGGAAATTGAGGCGCATAACCACGTAGTTGGTTCTGTTTGTTGAACCCACTCATGATCTCCAGGTCTCTAATATCGTTTGGATACTCCATGTTTGCCAAAGCAAATTTCTTCGCTTGTCGCAACTCAGTGTTCAAACGACGATAGAGTGATTGCCAGAGTTCAGGATCGACCTGTGTACCTGAACGACGCATCTCTTTGATTTGTGCACGCCACTCTTTTGCATCAGTGGTTTGCATAATTTTTTGAATAGCTTGCTTAAAATACTTTTGTTTACCAATAAGGTTGTATAGTTCAGACCGTTGCTTAGGTGTAAGCTCAACACCCTTCATTGATTTATTAAAGACTGGACGTGAATCAAATTCAATGTCAATCAAGAACTGACGTTCAGGAGAGATTGCACCTGACACCTTCATAGGCATGATTGCATTCCAACCACGTGCAAAGAAGTTATCGGAATATCCAATCTTGTTACCATCAATCCAGTCGTATGCATTTGGCAGTGCAGTATCTGGGTCAATCGAATCAAGGAACTTGTTACGGTTACGTACTAGTTGGAAGAACTCCTGATCCACTTCACGTAGTTGTGGAGAAATCAAGCGACCAAGTTCGTTTCTGAAGCCGGACAGTGGAGCAAGGGAGCTAGCAAAAGAAGCAGCCCACCGGTTCAATGCAGCTGGGTTACCGCTAAGCACGTCGTTCATAGGCTCCAATCCAGCAAGCATGGACTTGTTAGTTAGGTTGGCACCCAACATGAAACCAAGCTTGGCTAGTGTTGTTTCTAGGGTCTGTTCAGTAACAGTATCGAAGTGATCCATCACATCAGCAGTAACAGCTAAGAAGTCAGAGATTGGACCCAAGCCGTCGTAGCTGTACCAGTTACCATCAACTGCTTTATAGGTTCTAGGTTTCCAGTTAAGGCTTTGACGTACACGTTGACGCTCTTTGTCAAAGTGACCGTTACCACGCAGACTGTCATTCATAAACAATCCAGCAGCACCCATGATGGTGAACATACCAATAGCTTTACGTCCTCTAATTTCAGCACGTAAGTTATTGAACTGAACCATATCGGCATCGAAGTTACCAGTATATTCAATACCTTTACTGGTTAGGATCTCTTTGATTTCATCCAAGGTAAAGTTATTACCTGGCATAGCAAGTCTATTGTAATCCTTCATAAATAAGGATACAGGACTAAACTTGTTAGTCATAGAAATCATATTCGCTGAAGTTCTGGGGAACATCAGGAATGGTTTCATGTACTGGTGATGAGAGATGAATTTAGATATTGCTTGTACACCTTCGTTGTCAAGGTTCAAAGCAATCTCACGACTGGCATGATCAACAGCACTATCAGAGATCATACCGGACTTATCAAACATTGTGTTGTAGATGCCTTGTTCGGCATCACGTAGCGTTTGACCGTTGAGATCCTTACTACCTTTTACAAATACGTCGTAGGCTTTACCACGGGCTTCAACTGTTGCCATAGCAGCACGTGTGAATCCATCGAGTGCTGTCATTGCATTAGCACCAAAGCGAAGTATTGGGCTGTTACCCATGTCGTTTAGTGTTTCAGCTACGTTGTAAAGAGCCATAGGACCATATTCACCACTCGCTTCAGACGCCTTAGCGTAAGAATGCAAGATGTTCATGGTCTCCTCGTTCTTAACAACGAGGTCATCACGCATGATGTAGCTGACAGAAGTAGGATCAGTAGATGCTTTCTTAAACACCATACTCATGTGCTTAAGAGAGTTCTGCATCGTGTGCATTACTCCACTGTATTGATACCAACCACGCTTCAAAGTATCCAAATCGCGTCCAATAACAGCACCAGCTGTAATGGACATGGGCTTAAGCATCATCAATGAAAGGTTGCCAAACAACGCCTTCATAGGTGTAGAGACACTTGTCAACACAGAGTTATAGATATTGGACCAAGCACCTTGTACGATTTGGTTGGGTACTTGTGGTTGATTGTCGTAGAAAGCTTTCTCAATAGATGGCAGACTCTGATCATAAAACTTGTTGAGTTTGGTGAGAGTATTAATGTCACCATCAGAGAATTCCCAAGCTAAGTGTAAAGGTTCAAGATAGTTAGGACGCTCACGAGAGATAGTCCTCAAGGTATTCATGAACCGTTTAGTATCTTGAGCCAAGGTAGAGAGATACTCTTCATTACCTTCACGTGCTGCTAGTACTGACTGCTTCAAGGATTCTGGATTCTTAGATAGACGTTTCCAGGTGTTCAAGAAGTTAAGTGAGGCACCACGGTTATAAGCAGCAAAACCCTTTTCAACCATTAAGTACTCAAGACGGTCAAGGATCATCTCCTGAGCACGCTGTACAGCTTCTGTACCTTGCATCAGACGTGCACCTTCAGCCATATCAGACACTTGTCCACCAAGGCTGTGGGTCAAATAACCAGCAGCTTTGTTGATATCCATCTCAATGTAATCATCCATGTAAGACTTGATAGCCTTCATGGTTGCGTTGTATCCAACATCACTGAGTGACTTGACATTACCGTCTAGTTTAGATAGTTCATCCTTGAACTCACTAAGGAGCTTACGGATAGAACCAGTATCCATACGAGTGTCATAAAGCAATTCAGCTAAGTTAGTACCAGCTTCATCAATTTGTTCAAAAGTAATCTTCTTACCACTTGCAACTTCAGCAGAGTACTTACCAGAATTTTTAATCTGCTTAGCAAGGTTTTGAATAACCTCACGTTGTGACAAGCTATTAGCATTTAGACCATACTTAAGAGCAGCATCAGTGATAACACTTCCCAGCCGCCCGTAGACGGTGTTGATATTATTTTGAATACGAGCTGCATCTACAGTAGCTCCTACTAAGCCATCTTTATCCATAGACCGTACACCTTCTTCAGCAGGATCAAATGAATCCTTGACTCCAAAGACTTGGTCTAGATCTTTCTCTTCAGCTTTGGTTAGATTGAGATAGCCCATCTGATCCAATGCTTCCTCACGTGCCTTAGCACTGTTGTTGAAAACATCTTCAGGTGTGGCTTCGTCTGGCTGCATACGTTTAGCAGCTGCAACCTCAGCTATTTCATCTTCAGGAATGATGGTGGTTACTCTACGTGTACCTTTAATAGCTTGGCCGAGTTTAATAAAACCTCCAAGTAAGTCAGTAAAGACACCGAGGCCAACACCCTCTTTAATGTTCTTAGCTCGCTTTAGATCTGATGAATCAGTATCAATAGTAGCCCAGTCATCACTAATCCACTGAAGAGTCTTGGGGAACATCTTCTTGACAGAGCCAAGGAAGTTGTCATCCTTTTGATTAAATTCAACTGTGTAGTCAACACCAGCGCCAACACCAGCACTGACACCAGCAGTACCTAAGAACTTAACTAGCGCAGACTGACCTGCTTTCCATTTGACTGCTGCATTGGCTGCTTGCCCTGCTTTAATGAGACGACCAGCAATGAATACGTTAGGTACAATGATAGAAGACAGCTCACGTAATGACTGAGCCAAGTCGTTTTGATACTTAGGTATCTTAGGTATTTGTACACCAGGAATAAGGTTAACTGCATCGACAATGAAGTCGGCAGTACCAGCAACTGGTGAGCCACCCATCTCCACACCAAATCGAGCAAAGTCACCAATGTCAGCATTACCATCCATCAATTGAGGGATGAGTTGATCATCACTGCTTTCCTCTTCCTTTGGTTGTTCAGGTTCAGCTTTAGGTTGTGTTTCTGGTTTCTGTTGTTGAGGAGTGGATTCACTTTGAGTAGAAGTGGTAGCTTGTTCAACTACCTCTTCACCTGTAACCATATTATTTTGCCGAGCCGTATCAGCATCAATCTTTTTTAGGACATCATCACTTAACGGCTCGTATGTAGGTTGTTCTTCATTCTCCATTATTTGAGGTCGTTGTATTTACGCCAGATTGATCGGGTGTATTCGGCAATAGATGGGTATCGGCGACCATTAGAATATTGAGGATTTGTATTATTCCAAAGATTAGGCTGACCTGAATACCACTCTGAAGCAGCACGTCGAATAGCTTCTTCACCTTGATATCCAGCTTTAAATTGCTGATCAAGCATGTCACTGAACCTACCGTTAATGACCGCATCTTGTGCAGCAGGGTTAAACCTAAATGCTTGTGGACTCAAAGCTCGTCCATAGTACTTTCTAGTCCAAGGACCAACGTTGTATGGCATAACCTGACCAACACCAATGGCACCGCTATCAGGATTGACAATAGTGTAACTACCACCAGACTCTTGGTTGATAATGGCTCTACGGAATCTAGATACTTGAGAGGATGGAACAACACTTGCAATACTAGATCGTACAGGAACAGGACCACCTGTTAATCTGTTGTACTGATTCATCGAAGCAGTGCCACTAAATAACTTATCGAGCATACGTCGATATTCAGGAGTAACTTGTTTACGTTGTTCTAGTATCTGCTCTACATTAGGTAGAGGCGGTAAATCATGTGCAATCATTTGTCTATTCATTATCTCTAGCGGACTTTTATCGTGGTAAGCAGCCCACCTTGCAATAGTTGTGGGTACACGCCAACCGGGTTGTCCGTAGTTTGCAGCCCAACCTTCAAAGTCAGCTTTAGATCCAAACAGTCCAGCGGTATCTAAGTAGGTACTTGGCTTGGTTTTAGCTGCTGAATTAATACGGTTGAGTTCGTTGTTTATTTGTACAGTTACACCACCAGTTGTTTTAGCTTTGTTGTAGTTTTCAAATCCGTTAAAACCACCTTCTGGATCTTGATCCAAATAGAATGGATGGCTTTTATCAGTAGTGTCCTTTTGAAGTTGCAGCTCAAATTCTTTATATGCTTGCTCTGAAGCTTTGTATATATCCATAGTAGGATCTGCACGAAGAATTGCTTGAGTACGAATAGTTAATACACGTTTGTAGTGCTCAGCAATCATTCCTGCTCTACCACTCATCTCTTGGCCACCAATCAACTTGACACCATCAAGTCCTTTTACAGCTTGTTCTACTTGCTTAAGTACAGGTTTAACAGAAGTGTTGTGTGCGTTCTCTTGTTGTACAGCGTAGTTCCTGAATTGCTTAGCAACCTCCTCAGGATAAGTGTTAACTTCATTTACTTTCAGTAGACCCTGCTCCTGTTTCAGTTGAAGCTCAGCTACTTGTTCAGCCCGCTCTGCCGCTGACAAATTAAACGAAGCATCATTTTTAAGTTTATCTAGCTGACGTATAGGACCATACAACCCGCTACTAGCACGCATTGTTTTCAGCTTATCTTCCAAAGCAAGGATCTGCTCATCCGTATATTCATTACCAACTTCCTCCATCCACTGTTGGATTAAGTTGTTAGTAACGATTTCACTTTGTGCTTGTTCTTGGTTGAAGTCACGTACTGCAGCACTGTCAACTTCATCAATGATCTTATTGAACTGAGTCTTGTTGTACAGGTCTCCGTAGGTCCTACTCTTCTTATCACCAGGGACAGGTAAAGCTTGCAGCTGTGCAATCAACGGACCAACATCTTCACCTTCAGCAGCACGTGCAACGAGAGTCTCCCGTAACGTCCTCCAAGCACCAGCAAAACCAATCTGCTTACCATTACGTGTGGTAGTGGCAATACGGTTTAGGTAGTGTGAAAGGGCATAGGGGTTGCCGTTCGTCAGGTTGGTATCAAGCAGTTCTGTTTCTTCTGCTTGAATCTGGATAGATTGATTGTCAGCAGAGTCCCTGGCAAACCGTTGGTTTAGCTTTGCTTCTACTTGACCAAAAGAAGGGAATGCCTCTGCTGCAACTTGATCGGAGTCCATCTGACCAATCCCAGTGATCTGCATCCACTCTTCACGCAGATGCTGCATGACAAGTGCATGTTGAGCATCTGTTTTGTTAGGATCATTCAGTGAAATGACACTGTTATCAGGAAGACGAATTTGATCATCATCCATCAAGCGTGATGACAGGTGTGTCTCGTAGTTAGCGGTTGAATACTTAATAGCAGCATTGGCAAAGGCTCGCTTACGACGACCCCACAGGTCTTGATACCTGCGGACAACACTGTTGCTAGCACCGTTCTTTTGTGCATCTAGTGCAATCTGCTCCGCACCTGTATCTAGTGCGCTGAGTTGTGCTTCATTGTTTTGATATCGTGCTACTGCAGCGTTACGCTCATCAATAGTATTGTAGAAAGCAGCAGCACCTGCAGCATCCTCTGACTTTTCATAAGCTTTGTAGCCCTCTTGAAGAAGGCTTTTGCCAGCTTCAGTTAAAGAAAGAAGACCTTTTAGTTTGTACTCTTCTGCAATCTCTTGGTATTTGAGAAACTCGCCTTGGCGACGCATCTCACTCTGACGTGCTTCAGCTTGAGCACGTTGTTCATCAAGTTTAGCTTGTTGACTTTGCCGTAGCGGAGTAATTAGATCAGGAGCTGATGGTGCACGAAAGCCTTGACTCTGTGCTGTAGGCTCAAAAAGGATCCGTTCCTCAAGTCGTTTAAGATTTGACATTTGTTATCCAAGTAATGGTAAAAACCCCTTAGCAATATTGCTGCCCATGATCATCAAATCAGAGGCAAGGTTAGGCTTCGCAAGTGGACCACGCTTAGGCTTGGAAGTCATCTGGCGCATATACAACGGCATCTGTAGTGGAGCTACAACGTTGGTAGCCGCCTGTTGTGCCTGGAGCGCTGTGTTATTCATTTGTGATTGACCTTGTGCACCACGTCCAAGACGTCGTTCAGACATCTGAGCAAGCATTCGACCACGAGCACCAGCAGTCATCTTTGCTGCTGCGAGTTCACCACTACGATTGCCAGCACCTAAAGAAGCAGTGTTAGCACCCTGCTGTTCCAGGAGCTGGCGGTTCATCTCACCACGAATAAACGCATCCTGTTGATCAGCTTGATACTGACCTAATGCAATGTCGTAGTAACTCTGCCGTGCACTTTGGCGGATCTGTGGTAAAAGAAACTTGTTCGCAATTTCAATTTCTTTGTTGCGAGTTTGTACATCAAAGGTATTTTTTGATGCAAGTTCTCGGTTACGATCACGCCAACCTTGTAAAGCTTGTTGATAGTTATGCTTTTGTAGTCGATTCTGTTGATTAATTCTCTGGCGGTTAGCCATAATCTCGCCTACACCGCCCAATATTCCGCCGCCTACGCTTAGAGCAGCACCTTTAAGGGCTGATGCAGTTGATCCAGTTGATCCAGTTGATCCAGTTGATCCAGTTGATTCAGGTATATAACCACTGTATGACATTAACCCCTCCTATAAAATCTACGGTTATATTTGCCTTCCCATTCCATACCTAACAACGACACAGGGAAGGGTGTGCTGCTCTTAATCGAGACGTTGAGGTTCTCATTACGTTGAAAGATAGGAATAGTGTGTGTTGATTGTGGTAACATATTTACACTATTAAGTAGGTATTGGTATGGATAAGTGACGCTACTGTTATTACTCCACTTAGGGATACCAGTAATGTCTACGTCAAAGTCAATAGGACCACTTAGTCCTAACTTAATCTTAAATCTATGAAGAATAAGGTCAGCACTATCATCAACATCGACACTGTCACCAGAAGCACTGAACTTATAGAACTTAGGTAACTCCACTTGCATGTCGTATAACGTACCGATGATAAGGTTCTTACCTTGCAGATCTTCATCAACTAAGACGTAGTCACCAGTAGTGTCATTGCTGACAGAAGTGAACTCATGGACCTTACCACCAGTCTGATCAGCAGCTGTAGGTAATGAATTGCGATTACCACCAACGTCTAGTACAACAACAGTAGAATCACTTCTATAACTGAATGGTAAGTAAACCTTAGTAGGACCAGAACCTGTACGATGTGGATTGATTAGAAATTCGTCAAGACAAACATCAGTACTTTCACCAGTAGTTAACCTAAGGAATCCACTTTCATTTGACTGGGACAAATCATGCCTACAAAGATGAACCTCAGTGTTGTTAAGGGTCACTACATAAAGAGTGCTTTCATCAAAGAACTGACAAAGCAACTCACCAGGGAGTGTCCACTTAAACCAAGAAGCAACAACACGTTCTTCACCACCACGGTTAAGGAACTTGAATTGATAAAGATCCTTTTGACCTGTAGTACCTAAGGATACGGTAGACAAACTAGGTGAAGTAATGAACTGATCAATGGTGCTGGGGAGGTACTCAGGTACAACCACAGACGGATCATTCATAACTGGTGATCGGTCGTTGCTTATCTGTACAAGCTCAAACATCTTTGAATATAGGTTTGACTTAGACAAGAACGCATGAGTCGTACCAAGAGATACAGGTTTGACTTTCTGATCACACTCATAAGAAGACAGCCTGTTGATCTTGCAAGTCTTAGGTGAAAGGATGTCAGAGTCTGTAGTCAACAGGAACTGGTCGTTCACTGCATATAGAACAAGGCCAACACTGGTAGGTAGAACGTGGTGCAGAATAGTAGGGCGTGAACCAGAGGCGGAGATATCAATAGGATCATCATCAGTAGCGACCTGTGCGGATGTTGCAAAGAAGTTAAAGAAATCACCAGCTCTAGATAAGTTGACTGCATCGTCAGCTAGTAGTCCAAGTCTGTTGCGGTAAAAGAAGATACTCCTCAATTTTTTTCCAACAAAAGTTGGTAGTGGATTAGTGTTATTATCACCAATGTTTCTATCGTCCCAATCAACTTCACTTAAAGTGAATGTACCGTTAGCTCCACGTACTAGCTTGTGTGGCATAGTACTTGCATCAATTTGGTATTCAAGTCCAGAAGCTACAGTTTCTTTCCACTTACCTTCACCAAAAGTACTCCCATCATCTGTGGTGAATTTCGCATACCAGTCATCGAAATCAACATTAGAAGTATTAACGATCTGAAGTACAGTTCCATTCTTGCAGAAGTTAGGGAGCCTTGTTTCGTTAGTTACCGTGTCACGGATAACGTAGACATTTGTGGGATTTTCATGGGTAATCTTAATACGGAAGTCAACTGGTGACTTGATATGTAATACTGATCCGATTAAAGTACACTCAAACTCAGGAGCTATCTCAGGAGAAGTATAAGTAGCGGAACCAGCTTGCGTTGCTTGTGCAGTATTAAGAGTGATTATCTGTGCCTTGATTGCATTAAGGGTAGCTGTAATGTCACCAGCAGGTGCAGCTGCAAGGGAATTTGTTTGAGGGGTTGTTGCAGATAGATTCCACTCAAGTTCAATATTAAAATTACCACTAACTGGGTTAACCGTGACAACTACAAACGCTTCTTTATCAGCGTCATGACCAGATGCATTAGACAGTGGAGAACTCTTCATCAATACTGTCTTACTCTTATTCAACACAAACGTAGTGTCGTTAAGGGTAAGGACATCGATGTCATCCTTGCTCTGAATTCCCATTAAATACGAAACACTAGAAGGACCACAACTATTGACAGCATTTTGATAAGCAGTACGTGCTCCATTACGTAAGCTTAGCGCAGCTTGATAAGTACTAAGAGCAGTGACAATTGCTGCTTGATCAGTTGAAGTTGAAGGTGCATCTTTTTGTTCACGTAACTCATACACTTTGATCCCACCTTGTGCCAACAGTGGGTGATCATCTGTACGCTCAGTCCCTAAGCTATAGTTGTATCCGTTAGCAGTGTGGGTGCTAGTCGTATCTGTGTTAAAAGGTAGAGTGTCTCCTTTGTAAAAACGATAGTTAGTACCGTCGTATGTAACACACGTAACAGCATTAGCAATAGTACCAGTAGCTGGGTATTGATATTCAACATCAACCTCGTAGATGTTATCTACGCCTTCATTTAAAGTGCGTCGGTATTGATCTTCTGCATTACGCAAAGCAGTGTAAGCAGTGCCTAGATTGTTAACCTCAGTGATGTAAGCGTCACGTTCAGTTGTAGCAGTACAACCGTCACCATGGTCTACAATCTGAACAAGACCTGTGGATAAATCCCAAATCTTAAAGTTAGATCCATCAAACTGAGCTACATACTTTTCACTTGAATCACGTAGGATTGGGAACCATTTACTGCTGCCACCAGTGGTTGCATTAAATAACGTACTAATAAACTTTGAGCCTGGCCTCTTAAGCATTCCCAAAGCAAAGTCAGGGTAGACATTGACAGCTTCTTTTACTTGCCCAGGTCTCTTCCTGTTGTCAGGCTGTTGTGATACCCCTGACAAAAAGTTGGGGATTGATTGAGAGAATGTGCTCATCGCTTAAGTGCATGGAAAGGTTGATAGCTGTTGTATGTATTCTCACCGTCGTTAAATCCGTAGTATGAGTAGTCACCTTGTTGACATTCATACTCAATAATGTTGGCTCGCGTCTGTGCTTCTTGTTCAGCAAGCAGTTGATTTAACTGTGCATCACCAACCATTTTTGTTGCACACATACGTGCAGCTTTGGCAGTGATATAAGCTTGTACAGGTTGGGGGAGGTCAATGAAATTGAAGTACTTGACAACGTCACACTTCAAGTTCTCGGTAAAGATACTGGTGTGCTTGTACCTGTCATACAAGTAACCAGCACGTTTGACAATATCGTACTGACCGTTGTGGTATTCATTACCATCAATGGTGATGTAGTCTGATGGCCAAACTATTTTATTGTTTTGATCACGTGCCATGTCAAGCTTACGTTCGGTGTTGAAGGTCCAACCTTCACTCTGTACTTGACGACTCATTTCAATGAGTGTGTTACGTGCAATAGATACTTCTGGGTTTTGAAGATCCAACGTGGTGACAGGAGCCTGTCCCACTGAGCTAAGTATTTGATTTACAGCATCCAGTTCGGTGGACACAGCTGAAGTAGGAAAGGACATATGTATGAATAAAAAAAAGGGACTCCGAAGAGTCCCCAAAAAGATATTTACAGGGCAAAGCCAGCGAGGTCGCCAGCAGTGCCAGTGTGCAGCTCAACTGCTGCAGCAGGGTTCAGAGCGTCTGCACCCATGGCCAGACGGCCGAGGATCACATCACCCTGATAGATGACAGAAACGTCACCAGAGGTTACTTGCACCTGAGGTGCGATTGCTTCAACACAACCAACGGCTTCTTTCTGGAAGATCAGACCGCAAGTGGTAGCGAAGCTAGAGGTAGCGACAGTACCGGTGTCATCACCATCAGTACCGGCTTCACCGTAGTTGTTACGGACGCCAGTGGTGCTGGAGTCAACAGTTACCATGTCGTCACCAACGAAGTCACCATAGCGACCATCAGCCTTGGAAGGTACGCCGTTAGCGCCGAGCTTGACACCGTGGGAACCTTGGAAGGGGATGTTGGCAGACTTGTAGATCTTGATACCAGCAATCTCCATAATGCCTTGGCCGGACTGCAATGCAGAACCGCGTACATCACGATTGATAAGAGCGTTAGTATCACACTCTTGGATCAATTTGTAGTACTGACGAGGAGTAAGGACAGCCACGCGGCCATCGTTACTTACACCTTTTTCGTCCATCATTGCAGCAGAGTTGTAGAATGCCTCTACAAGCTTTGTGGAGTCATAAGCATCAACAGTGTTAGCGCCAACTTGGATCTGAGAACCACCAGGCTCAAGGAAGTTAGCCTTGGTGATGGGAGATGCTTGGCGAGCAGCTTTAACAACCTGACGGAAGATCAGACGGTCATACTTCTCAGCAAGAGCATAACCAATCTTGCGGGAGATCTCAGAGCGCAGATCGTAGTGAGAAAGAACTTCGTCTAGCTCATACACAAATGCACTGGAGATCAGAAGGTCATCACAGGTGATGGTCTTCTCAGCCACCGGAGGTGCACCATCGGAGTTACCGAGGATGCTGTTACCAGGAGTGTGGTACTCAGCAGTTGTGCGACCGGTGAAGATGAACTGAAGACTCTTGCCGTTCTTCAGTGTACGCTTCATAACAAGATCGCGAGCGATCGTATTGTTTTGGAAGCCTTTGAACATTTCACCTGAAAACAGTTTCAGGTATAGAGCACGGGCGTCACCCGTACTATTAGATTGACCAGGCCTTACAAGGCTGGCCTGCATATCAGTAGATTGTTGTGACATTGTAAATAATAAAAGAGTTTATAACTATCTACACGTGTAGTAAATTCAAAAAAAAAGATGTGGTCTATCCCACCGTCATGACGGCGAAGGGTGTCCTCGTAAGGGCCAACGCCAATAGGTAAGGGAGGAATTGCACCTCCCCGAAAGTCTACTTACCTTGTTTTTTTGTAGGTAACGCTGCGATACTTCAGCTTAGAAACCTTCTCGGCTTCTTTCTGCTCACGTACGCGAGCTTGCAGTTCAACATTAGACATGATGATCTCCTTTGAAGTACCACACCCCCGTTCCATGGTGTGAGTGTTATGCGTCCCGATAAGGGATGAACGTACGTTACGTTTAGAACTTATACTTAAGACCAGCCTTAGTACCAACGCCGAGACCCTCTAGCTCCATACCTTCTTTGGTAGCAGCAGAGATTTCACCGTATGCACTCAGGCGCTTAGTGACTTTGAACTTCAGACCGGTTTTGCCAGAGGCAGCACCGACTTGCTCAGCATCATCAGGGAAACGAACTTGAGGACCGCCTTGGATATACCAAGTAGCGCTGTCACCAAGCTTGTTTTCATAGCCCACGTGTGTATCAAGAGTAGCTGATTTGTAGTTTTCACCAGACCATTTCTGCTTTGCTTCGACGTTCACATAGGGACCGGCGATTGCGGGAGCAGCAAAACAAGACACCGCGAGGGTGGAAAGAGCGATTTTGTTAAACATGTAATTAAAGAGTTTGTATAATTAAGCGATAGCTGGCGCTTCATGAGTCGCCAGATCAAGTGGGAAGTTATGTGCATTACGCTCGTGCATCACTTCCATACCAAGACCAGCACGATTCAAGATGTCAGCCCAGGTGTTAATTACACGACCATCAGCAGCTTGAATCGATTGATTGAAGTTGAAACCATTCAGGTTGAACGCCATGGTTGATACACCAAGAGCAGCAAACCAGATGCCAACAACAGGCCAGGCAGCAAGGAAAAAGTGAAGTGAACGAGAGTTGTTGAAACTTGCATATTGAAAGATTAGTCTACCGAAGTATCCATGAGCAGCTACAATGTTGTAGGTCTCTTCCTCTTGACCGAACTTGTAGCCGTAGTTGTGGCTCTCATTCTCAGTCGTTTCTCGTACCAAAGAAGACGTGACCAAACTGCCGTGCATTGCAGAAAACAAAGAGCCACCAAATACACCAGCCACACCAAGCATGTGGAATGGGTGCATAAGGATGTTGTGTTCTGCTTGGAAGACGAACATGTAGTTAAAGGTACCGGAGATACCCAATGGCATCCCATCGCTGAATGATCCTTGTCCAAATGGATATACAAGGAACACGGCCGTAGCAGCCGCAACCGGTGCAGAATATGCGACAAAGATCCAAGGCCTCATGCCTAATCGATAACTAAGTTCCCATTCGCGTCCCATGTAAGAGAAGACACCGATGAGAAAGTGGAAGACCACAAGTTGGTATGGTCCTCCGTTGTAGAGCCATTCGTCGAGACTGGCTGCTTCCCAGATGGAATAGAGATGTAGTCCGATTGCGTTGCTGGAGGGTACGACTGCTCCAGAGATGATGTTATTTCCATAGAGAAGCGATCCAGCAACCGGTTCACGGATGCCGTCAATATCAACAGGTGGTGCTGCAATGAATGCAACAATAAAGCAAGTGGTAGCAACCAGTAGACAAGGGATCATGAGGACACCGAAGTGTCCTACATAAAGCCGGTTCTCAGTGCTGCTAACCCACTCAACATAAGTATCCCAAATAGATTTGGGACGTTGTAGTGTGATAGTAGCTGCCATTTGATTAAGACATTTTTAGTTTGTTCTTTTTGCTGTTAGGAAAACCCTTCTTCATATCTGAATAAGATTTAGAGCTAACAGTAGAATTCTTTTTAGAGCGAGAAGTACCAGCCTTCTTACGCTTGTTAATGTTCTCGTAGAGACTCATTACCAGATACCTGGGATAAGTTGACCAGTTACTGCATACGATCCGATCGCAGCAATAACGCCGAGCATGGCAAGCCTGCCATTAAGACGCTCGGCACGTTCGTTATGAGGGATAGAGTTTTCGTCGATGTACATACGTGGTTCGGTGGGCCAGATTTGAGTATCGTTCATTAGAAA
>PABE01000130.1 GCA_002702725.1 Porticoccaceae bacterium | reverse complement strand
GTCGATGATGAACCCCTGGCCCGCGACCGGTTGAACCGGATGGTTCAGGCTATCCCGGGCTGCAAGGTGGTTGCCCAGGCGGGCAGTGGCCAAGAGGCCATTAAAATGGCCGAAAAGCATGAACCTGATGTGGTGCTGATGGATGTGCGAATGCCCGGTATGGACGGGCTGGCCGCCGCCCAGCACCTTGCGGAGCTGGATATTCCGCCGGCCGTTATCTTCTGTACTGCATACGACGATTATGCGGTAGAGGCGTTTTCATCACAGGCCATCGGCTACCTGCTCAAGCCGGTCAAGAAACAGGAGCTCGAAACCGCCCTGGACCGCTGCCGACGGGTGAATAAAGTACAACTGGCGCAACTGCAACAGTCGCCGCTGGTGGGGTCTTCGGGCCGTACCCACATCACTTCAAAAAGTCGTCGCGGCATTGATCTGGTGCCGGTGGCGGAAATCCGGATGTTTCAGGCGGACCACAAGTATGTCACCGCCTATTTCGATGACGGCGAGGCGCTCCTCGATGAAACGCTCAAAGAACTGGAAGACGAGTTCGACGGCCGTTTCGTTCGCATACATCGCAATGCGCTGGCATCCATCGCCCATATAGAGGGCCTCGAACGCAACAGCGAAGGTCAGTATTTCGTGCGCTTTAGTGGTGTTGATATACGTCCCCTGGTCAGTCGCCGTCATGTGGCGCCCTTGCGCAAGTTGCTCGACCGGATTTGAATTCGGGTTCCGGACAGGGATTTGCTACCATAACCGGCCGTTTTCAAGCTGGATACACCATGACTTTTCCCCGCGTTCTGCGCATCGCTACCCGCCAGAGCCCCCTCGCACTGTGGCAGGCCGAGCACGTCAAATCCCGTCTGCAGGCCATCAATCCGACTCTGGAAGTGGATATCGTCGGTTTCACGACCCGCGGCGATAAGCTTCTCGATTCACCCCTGGCCAAAATCGGCGGCAAAGGATTATTCGTCAAGGAGTTGGAGGCCGCCATGCTGGCGGGTGAAGCGGACATCGCGGTGCATTCGATGAAGGATGTGCCAATGGCGTTTCCCGATGGTTTGGGCCTGGCGGTTATCTGCGAACGGGAGGATCCCAGCGATGCCTTTGTTTCCAACCGGTTTCCACACCCGGATGACCTGCCCGAGGGGGCGGTCCTGGGGACATCGAGCCTACGCCGCCAGTGCCAGATGCGCGAACGCTATCCCCACCTGCGGGTCCGAAACCTGCGCGGCAACGTCAATACCCGGCTGGCAAAGCTCGATGCCGGTGAATTCGATGCCATTATTCTTGCCACCGCCGGTCTGGTTCGCTTACAGATGGAAGACCGAATCCGGCTGCGCATGCCGGACACCTTGAGCCTGCCCGCGGGAGGACAGGGCGCCGTTGGTATCGAATGCCGTAGCGACGACGCCGAACTTCTCGAACTCCTCAAGCCTTTGCATCACGACGATACGGCGACCTGCGTGACCGCCGAACGGGCGCTTAACCGGCGCCTCGAAGGGGGATGCCAGGTGCCCATCGCCTGTTACGCGCAGCTGGAAAAAAGTGGGCAGCAGCTGTTTCTCCGCGGCCTTGTCGGGTCCGTCGATGGTGCCACAATGCTGCGCGCCGAGACCAGGGGACCTGCCGCAGACGCCGAAATCCTCGGTATCCGGGTCGCCGAAGTGTTATTGGCCCAGGGCGCTGATCGTATTCTCAGCGCGATTTACGACCAGGAGACGTAATGTCCGGATCTCGGGGCAGGGTCTCCGGGGGTACGCTTGCCGGCCTGTCGGTCCTGGTGGTGCGCCCCTTGCGCTCACCGGATTCCTTTTGTGTCGAACTGGCCGATGAAGGGGCCGATGTTCACCCACTGCCTGTGATGGTTGTCAAGCCACTGCCGTTAACGTCGGCCCTGCGCGATCAGCTCCTGGCCCTGCCCAGTGCCGATAAAGTCATCGTGGTCAGTGCGAATGCCGCAACGCTGGCATTGCGGCATCTCGCTGCCCTGGGGGTGGAAGACTGCCGGCCCGTTCAATGGTTCGCCGTCGGGGCAAGTTCCGCCGAGCCCCTGCTCGACGCCGGGTTGCCGGTGAGTTACCCGGAGGATGACCCCAGCTCCGAGGGGCTGCTGGCACTGTCCCCTCTCCAGGAGGTGGCGGGCCAGCGGATCGTGATATTGCGCGGTGAGGGCGGCAAGGATGTGCTCAGGCAAGGCCTCGAGCGCCGCGGTGCGAGGGTGTCCTACTGCGAGATGTATCGGCGTGAACAGACCCTGGACAACCAGCCCCATATTTTGCGTTTGCTCGCCACCGGCGCCGTTGATGTAGTCGTCGCGCACAGCGCCGAAGTGCTGCGTTGTTTCCTGGCCCTGCCGGGACTGGCGACGCCCCCGGCCTTATCCCGTTTGACCGCGCTGGTTACCAGTGTGCCGGCGGCGCTGATGGCGCAGCAGGCCGGGTTTGGCAGGGTGGTTCGTGCCGATAGCGCCATGCCCGGGAGCATGGTCGAGGCTCTTCGGTGCTGGTACACTCAATCCGATAAGTGATAGGCCCCCGCACCTTCGGCCATTTTGGTGTGGCATCAATGATGAGGAAGACACCTGTGGATGAGAAAAAGCCGGACGGGAATACCGACACAGCAGTCGGCACGTCGAAGAAAGCCAGCGCCATTTCCTCGTCTTCTTCAGAACAACCGTCCAGCGCCGGCGGAAAAGCCGGTCGGCAAGCTGAAAAAGTTCGCAAGCCCCGGGTTACGTTGGCAGTTGTTATTATTGTTTTGCTCGTTATCGGCGCCGGTGCCGCACTCATGTGGCCCCGCTACAGCGAGCAGATCGCGCCGTTCCTGCCCGAAGGATGGCTCTCTGACGCTGGTCTCAAGCCGGAACCGTCCTCCACCCAGCCCGCTTCGGAAACCGCCCCGGCGGAGGCGGTGAAGGTCGGTGGGTCCTCATCGCCCACATCGTTGCCAGTCAGTGCACTGAATGCGCTGACCGCCCGCCTTGAAGGGGAAATCGAAGCCCGCCAGGCCCTGGGTGAAACCGTTGAAGCACGTCTGGCAGAGATGCAGCGAGCGCTCGACAGCAGCCGGGAAAGGCTGCGCCAGTTGTCCACTACCAGTCGCGAAGACTGGCTGCTGGCCGAAGCGGAATACCTGTTGCGCCTGGCAAACCAGCGTATTTTGACGGAACGGCAGACAGCCAATGCGCTCAGTTTGATGACGAGTGCGGATGAGATCCTGCGGGACATTAACGATCCTTCCCTGTTTGCGGTTCGCCAGTCGATAGCGGACGATATCACCGCTCTGCGTATGTCCGGGACCGTTGATCGCGAAGGGCTTTTTTTGCGAATAGGCAGTCTGATTTCGTCCGTGGACCGTCTCTCGGTTCCGGCGCCGAGGGTTGAGCCAAAGACAGCCGTTGACCCTATCGACAACAGTGATCGCACCTGGCTGGAACGTCTGGGGGATAATGCCCGCCTGGCGTTTGAGAAGATATTCAGTTTTGTCCGTATCGAGCGCCGGGATCTGCCCCTCAAACCCATGCTGACAGAGAGCCAGGAAGCGGTTATCCGTGACAGTGTCCGTCTACTCCTGGAGCAGGCAAGACTGGCGTTGTTACGCGAGCAGCAGGTGGTTTACCAGCAGAGCCTCGATCGTGCCGCTGCTCTGGTGAAAGAGCATTTCATGGATGATCAGGTGGCCAGTGTTTTTATTGAAGAGCTGCATGAACTGGACACGGTTTCCGTACGCCAGTCGTTGCCCTCCCTGACGGGATCGATCCGCGCGCTGCAGGATTACATACACCTGTGGCATAACCGGTATGAACCTGAAGGGCAATCCAGGGCCGCCCGGGAGCCGGATTCAGCTGAGGTGGTTCCATGAGAAAGTGGGTTTTATTCGCCGCATCAGCCCTGGTCGTGGGCGCTATCCTGTTTCAAATGCTCACGGCGCGTCAGGGGTTTGTTCTGGTTTCCATTGGATCGTATGTGATCGAAACCAGTCTCTGGGGGCTTCTCGTCATCGCCCTGCTGCTCTGGCTGGTTGTTTGGTTACTGGTCCGCTGCTGGCGTTTTCTCATGGTCCCGAGGCGCTGGGTCAGTGGTCGCGCCCATCGCCGGGAGCAACGCAATATCAACAGGACCCTGCAGGGGTTTTTAGACTTTATCGAGGGCAACTGGCCCAGGGCCATTGTCAATCTCAAAAAGTCGGCCCAGCAGTCGGAGTTGCCGGCAGTGAACTACCTGGGCGCTGCCGCGGCCAGCTTCAATCTGGGTAATAACCAGGACGCCGTTGACTATCTGAAAAGCGCCGAACTATCCGGGATTGCCGATGACGTCACAGCCCGGTTGATGCGGGTCAGACTGTTGCTTCAGGAAGGAAAGTTTGCTGAGGCGCTGCCCCTGGTGCAGGACCTGTACCGCCGTCAGCCGAGCCATCCCTCTGTGCTCCGGTTATTGGCCAGCACCCTGAAAGGTATGCGGGACTGGCGCGCGCTGGAAACGCTATTGCCGGACCTCGGCAAGTATAACGCCCTGTCCGAACAGGAGATCGGGCAGCTGAGCGAGGAAGTTTACCGCGAGCTGCTGGTCATATTCCCCGAAGGGTTGGCGCCGAATCTATCCCAGTCGGAATTGCAGAATGCGCTCGACCGCCTGTGGGAGGAGATCCCCAAGGCGTTGCAGCGGGAGCCTCGGCTGGTGGCGCAGTATGTCCGGAAGCTCGTTGTTGTGGGGCGTGCCGACAAGGCTGAAACACGACTCCGGCGGTTTCTCAACAAGCATTGGCATCCTGAACTGGTCCGTCTGTACGGTACCCTCGAAGTAGACCCCAGTAGACAACTGGGCTTTGCCGAGGGTTGGCTCAAGGCCCACGGTGGAGATGCGGATCTGCTCAGTACCCTCGGTCACTTGTCCGTTGCGTCGGAGTTGTGGGGCAAGGCGCGCCGATATTTTGAAGAGGCCCTGGCGATCTCTCCGACGCCGGCGACTTATTATGCGCTGGGGTCGCTGTTAGCCCGGCGCGGCGACGAAGCGGCGAGCTTCCGGTGTTTTCAGCAGGGGCTGAACCAGGCCCTGTCAGGCGTGCAGTAAAAGGCTCGTCAGTGCAGAATATCCGGCTGTTGACTGAACAGTGATTCGACCTGTTGCCGATCAAAACGGTAGTGTTGATGGCAAAACTGGCAGTCGATTTCGACAGAGCCCATTTCTTCGACAATGCCCATCACTTCTTCCTCGCCCAGAGTCAAAAGCATCTCGGCGGTTCGGGACTCGGAGCAGCTGCAGGCGAAGTCCATGTCTCGAGGTTCGAACAGGCGGAGTTTTTCCTGGTGGAACAAGCGGGTCAGAATGGTTTCGCTTTCCAGGGAGAGCATCTCTTCCGCCGTGATGGTGTCTGCCAGGGTGCACAGGTGCTGCCAGTAGACCTCCCGTTCTTCGCCGCTTTGCAGTTTGGTGGGTAAGGCCTGCAGTAACAGGCCGCCGGCATCCCTGCCATCGGCAAACAGCCAGAGCCGGGTTGGCAGCTGCTCCGATTGGCTGAAATAGTGCTCCAGGCAGCCAGACAGCGTCGGCGCTTCCAGCGGCACGATTCCCTGATAACGTTCCCCTTGGGCGGGGTCAATGGTGATTGCGAGGTGACCCCGGCCGATAAGCTCGGGGAAAGTGCCCTGCTCAGTTTGTGTCGTTTCGCCGCTCGCTGTCTTGGCGATCCCCCGCAGGGAGTGGTGTCGGGTACAGTCGGCCATCAGCAGTTTCAGTGAGCCCTCGCCCCGGGCCTGGAGCGTCAGGGTACCGTCGAATTTCATTGTTGCGCTCAGCAGGCCTGCCGCTGACAACATTTCGCCCAGAAGCTCGCCGACCGGTGGCGGGTAGCGGCCATTGCTCAGTACTTTCCGGTAGCTCGCGGAAAGGCTGACGATTTCACCGCGTATATCGCTGTGGTCGAAAATAAAGCGGTGTAACTGGTCTGGTCGATTCATGGCATTCCCGAGTGTTGAGGGGGGCGGCAATGTAATGCAGCCGTGGACAGGTTGTCCACCCTTCGAGGGCAGCGGGGTCGCTCAGTCGTTGAGGTCGAGATCTTTGAAGCGGTGAATTTGTCGGCGCTGTTTCTTGGTGGGGCGCTGTCCGGGGTGATCAAGGCTTTCCCGGGCCAGCTTTCGGGCCTCGGCCTGCGCTTTGCGACGGCGCTCGCTCTCCTCTGTTTCCCGGTAGAGAAGCGTTGCTTCCGCGGCCCCCCGGCGCTGGTCAGACAAGCCGGTGACGACGACGGTTTTTTCATCCCATCCCTGGCGAATCTCGAGGACCATGTCCAGCGTCAATTCCCGGCTCGCTTTGGTTCTCTGCCCGTTAACCTTGATTTTGCCTCCCTCGATGGCGCTTTTGGCCAGGCTGCGTGTCTTGAAAAAACGCGCCGCCCAAAGCCACTTGTCGATCCGCACCTTATCCATGTTGACTGCGGGAGTCTGGTCTTGTGGGCGGCAAAATGTCGTCAAAGTGTTCAATGCTTGGGAAGCGACCGGCACCGGCGACCGGCAGCTGGCTGTCCGGCTGGGCGATACAGTAGAGATTGGCGATACCGAAATCCTGCGCTGAACTCAATATCACTTCAGAGTCATCGATAAAAAGTGTGCGGGCCGGGTCAAAGCCGGTGTGTTCCTGCAGGCTTTGCCAGAAGGCCCGGGATTCCTTGGGCTTTCGGTAGTCATGGGATGAAATGATTTGATCCAGCTCAGCACCGATGCCGGTGATAGCCAGCTTAAGGTCCAGGCTCTGGCGATGGGCGTTGGTAATCAGGACGCGCCTTTTGCCCGCCGCACCCAATTGCCTTAAAAAGTGCAGGGCGTGGGGACGCTCCCGGATCAGGTGCTGTACCTCTTCCTTTAGCTTGCGGATATCCAGGGCCAGTTCACGGCCCCAGTAGTCCAGGCAATACCAGTCGAGGGTGCCGCGCTTTTCATGGAACAGCTGGTGCAGCTCTTGAGTAGTCTCCTCCGGACAGAGACCGTGGTGTTCCGCGTAGCGTCTCGGGAGGTAGGTTTGCCAGAAAAAGTTGTCGAAATGCAGGTCGAGCAGCGTGCCATCCATGTCCAGCAGGACCGTATCAATGGCGTTCCAATCTATCATCGCGGATAATGACTCTACGTCGAGGAAGCAAGTCGTGAGAGTATGCCTTTTGAACCGCAAATATTAAAGCGACGGGAGACAGCCCGAACGCGCCTGTTCAAGGTTGAGGAAATGCTGTTGCGTTTCAGTAACGGTGTGGAACGGATTTACGAGCGGTTGTCCAGGCCGAGCCACGGTGCGGTGCTTATCGTGCCCATGCTGGATGAGGACACCGTATTGTTGATCCGGGAGTATGGCGCGGGCATTGAAGGTTACCACCTCGCATTGCCGAAGGGTGCCTGCAACGCGGGAGAGGATCGGTTGGCGGCCGCCAACCGCGAGTTGATGGAAGAGGTCGGCTACGGGGCGCACCATCTGGAGCACGTCAAATCCCTGAGCCTGTCCCCGGCCTATATGGGTCACGCCATCGATGTGATTCTGGCGCGAGACCTTTATGAAAAGCGTTTGCCCGGCGATGAGCCGGAACCCATTGAGGTTGTGCCCTGGTCGCTGGAAAACCTGCCCGAGCTCGTGGCGCGTGACGACTTCACCGAGGGCCGCTCCCTCGCCGCCCTGTACCTGGTGCGCGATTTGCTGAGGTCCTGAGCCATGGGTTCGCCATCGGATCATGAGTACCTTCTGGAGATCATGATGGCAGCTGCCGCCGAGGCGGGTGAGCGAATAATGGCAGAACGGGTTCGGGGTGCACCGGGATCCGCGGTCCGGAAAGCGGATTCGAGCCCCGTGACGGCAGCGGACATTGCCGCTCATCAGGTGCTTATAGCGACGCTCAAACGGCATGCACCCGATATTCCGGCGATTTCGGAAGAGGGGCTGATTCCACCATTTGAGGAACGTCGGGACTGGCACCGTGTTTGGCTGGTAGATCCCCTCGATGGCACCCGGGAATACGTTCGCGGCAGCCTGGCATTCTCGGTCAATATCGCACTGGTTGAGGCCAACCGGGCGGTCCTTGGCGTCATTGGCTTGCCTGCCCCCAGGATTCTCTACACCGGCTTCTGCCCGACGGATAATCCGGCGTGCTGGCGGGCCGAAAAATATGTCCATGGCAAACCCCTGACGATCGCCACCCGTCCCCTCGAAAGCGGTCGGAGCTTGCGCATGTTGACCAGCTCCCACCATGGAATGCCGCAAACCCGCGCCCTGCGGAAACGACTTTCCGGGTCTTTTCCGTCAGTGAGCTGTGAATCGTTGGGCAGCGCGGCGAAAATGGCCCTGATCGCGGAAGGCGCGGCGGATTTATATCCCCGCTTTGGCCCCACCTGTGAGTGGGACACGGCGGCGGGACAGGCGCTCCTGGAGGCGGCGGGAGGTGGTCTATTCACCCTGGATGGTCGACCGCGGCGCTACAACGCCGGTGACAGCCTGCTCAATCCGTCTTTCTATGCCGTCGGCGACACAACATTCGCCTGGTCCCGCTGGTTTGAAGCCTGATTTGCGCGGTTAAAAAAGATTGTCAGGAATATTCTTGCCGCTGCTTTGTTGGGGGGCGACCCTCTCTGTCTGGTCTCCCTGTACCACAGGCATTTGCTCGCTGAGAAAATACTCGAATTCGGCGCCGGGAAACCCGGGGCCGACCTGTTGACCCGTTTCGGGGTCGATGCGGGCGGTCACCAATCCTGACGGTTGCGGGCGAAGACGATCGGGCTTGTCGGCCAGGGCAACTTCCATAAAATCAATCCATATGGGCAACGCCGCCGAGCCGCCGTACTCGTTTCGGCCCAAAAGATCGTTACTGTCAAATCCAACCCACACTGACGTGGTTAGGTGGGGGCTGTATCCGGAAAACCAGGCGTCCCTTGGTCCGTTGGTGGTACCGGTTTTGCCCCCGATGTCACTCCGGTTAAGGGCCCGGGCCTTGCGACCGGTGCCGCGTTTAATGGTGTCCCTGAGGATAGAGTCCATGATATAGGCNATGCGGGCATCNACGATACGCTTGGCTTTTGGCGGTATTTTGCCGTCGGCCTNCCCGCCGCGNTGGTTTTCTGGCGCATCATCCAGTGCAAACAGCTCTTCGAGAGACGAGACTTCTGAACCGGGTACGCGGGGGCTGGCGGCGCGCTCGCAGTCGTGGCAGACGGTGTCAGGGCGGGCCTGGAAGAGGATGTCCCCGTCCTCGGACTCGATGCGGTCGATCAGGTAGGGATCCACCTTGTAACCGCCGTTGGCGAAAACCGTATAGCCGGAGGCAATTTTGAGTGGTGTCGTGGCCTGGGTGCCAAGTGCGAGGGAGAGATTGGCAGGCAATGACTCGGTATCGAAGCCGAAGCGGGCCATGCTGCTAATCGTGTCCTGGATGCCGATCTGGCGCAGAATCCGAATCGAAACGAGATTGCGTGATAGGTAAAGCGCCTGGCGCAGACGGGTAGGGCCGTAGAATTTGCCGCTGTCGTTTTCCGGTCGCCACACATCCTCCATCCCCGGGTCATCAAAGACAATGGGGGCATCGTTAATAAGCGTGGCGGCGGTCATGCCGCGCTCCAGGGCGTGGAGGTAAATAAAGGGTTTGAAATTGGACCCGGGCTGGCGCTGGGCCTGGGTTGCCCGATTAAAGTGGCTGAGTCCGAAATCATAGCCACCCACCAGGGCGCGGATAGCACCGTCGGCGGGGTCAAGGGCGACCAGTGCGCCCTGCACTTTTGGAACCTGTCCCAGTCGCCAGCCCCCGTCATCACTTTGCCATACCCGGATCAGGTCCCCGGGTTGCCACAACTCAGTAAAGTCGGACACCGGCGCTGAACGGGCATTCTCAGTGATGAACTGTCGGATAGGATCATCGTCGGCAAGTTTGAGTGCTGCGGTATCGCCATTGTGCAGCAGAACCATCGCCGTTTCTTTTTCCACGGCCTGGACGATCCCGGGCAGGAATCCGCCAACGATCTTGGTATCGGCAAGCGCAGCTTTCCATTTCTGCGGATCTTCAATATGGCGCTCCGGGCCGCGGTAGCCGTGGCGAATGTCATATTCTTCAAGACCTTTGCGTACCGCGCTGTCGGCGGCTCCCTGAAGTTTGCTGTCGAGGGTGGTATAAACCCGGTAACCTTCCGTATAGGCCTTGAGTCCATAGCGGTCGATTACCTCCTGGCGAGCCATCTCGGCCAGATACGGGGCCTTCAGTTCCTCAGCCGGCCCATGGTAGCTGACATCCATCGGAGCATTTAAAGCACCGTCGAGTTCGGTCTGATCGATGTGCCTTAGCTTGTACATACGACGGAGAATCCAGTCGCGACGTGTTTTGGCGCGCTCCGGATTGACCAGTGGATTAAACGCGGAAGGCGCCTTTGGCAAGCCGGCGATCATCGCCAGCTGGTCGAGGCGCAACTCGCCAATGTGCCTGCCGTAATACACCTGGGCAGCGGCCTCTACGCCGTAGGCGCGGCTGCCGAGATAAATTTTGTTGGCGTAAAGCGTCAGGATTTCGCTCTTGGTCAGTTCGTCCTCAATGCGGATGGCCAGCAGTATTTCGTTGAATTTCCGCACAAAACTCTGTTCAGAGGTGAGGAAGAAGTTGCGCGCCACCTGCATGGTGATGGTGCTTCCGCCAGACTGGATGCTCCCTGTGGTCACAAGTTCCAGGGCCGCTCTGAGCAAGCCGGTAATGTCAACGCCGTTGTGGTGATAGAAACGATCGTCCTCGGCTGCCAGGATAGCCTGGATAAAGGCCTCGGGAATCTCATGAAACGTGACCGGAGTCCGCCTTTTTTCACCAAACTCCCCCATTAACAGGCCGTCTGAAGAGTAAACTCTGAGTGGAGTTTGCAGGTCGACGGTGCGTAAAGATTCAGCGGAGGGCAGTTTCGGGCTCAGGTACAGGTAGAAGCTTGCGGCGACAACAAGGGTCGATCCTGCGCCTAAAAGCGCTAACATTGAGAAAAACTTACCAAAAAATCGTAAATATGCTTTCATTGACTAACCGAAACCAATTTGAAGCGGCATTATACTGGTAAAAAAATAGCCATTGTATTGTTTGCAAAGTAGCCAGTCTAAGTTAAAGTGGTTTCTAATAAGCTGCTCACAACAGTGGGAAATAGAAAACAAAATGGAAATACTACGTTTTCTGAGGGCCGGACATAAGCCCGTTTTGGGGCTCGACATCACGTCATCTGCGGTCAAGTTGATTGAATTGAGTCAGTCAGGGGGCCGCTATCGTGTTGAAAGTTACGTGGTTCGGCCTTTACCGCCCAATACCGTCGTTGAAAAGAATATTAACGATGCCGAAGCGTTGGCGGAGACAATAAAGAAAGTCATTGCCCAGGCCAAGCCAAAGACCAGGGATGTTGCCGCCGCTGTAGCGGGCTCGGCCGTCATTACCAAAATGATCGATATGCCGTCCGGTCTGAGTGACCAGGCGATGGAAGCGCAGATCGCGCTCGAGGCGGATCAGTATATTCCCTACCCGCTGGAAGAGGTTGCACTGGACTTCGAGGTACTGGGCCCATCGGAAGTCAATCCCGGGCAGGTCGACGTACTGCTCGCGGCCTGTCGGCAGGAAAACGTTGAAGCGCGCCAGGAAGCACTGGAGCTCGCGGGGCTGAACCCGAAGATTGTCGATGTCGAGGTGTTTGCGGTCGAGAGGGCGTTTCAGCTCATCAGTCATCAGTTTGAAGATCTCTCCGATCAGGTGGTTGCCATTGCCGATATCGGTTCCACCATGCTGACACTCAGTGTCCTGGTCGACGGCAAAACCGTTTATACACGGGAGCAGTTGTTCGGGGGTAAACAGGTTACGGAGGAGATCCAGCGCCGCTACGGACTGTCGTTCCAGGATGCCGGGCGCGCCAAGAAGGAAGGTGGTCTTCCCGAAGACTACGACCTTGAGATTCTCCAGCCCTTCAAAGAAGCCCTTCTCCAGCAAATTTCACGCTCGCTTCAGTTTTTCTTCTCGTCCAGTCAGTACAACTACGTCGATCAGTTGATTCTGGCCGGCGGTGTTGCGGCAATGGCGGGTTTGAAGGAGGAGGTTCAGGAGAAGCTGGGTTTGTCGACGGTGGTTGCCAATCCCTTTTCACAGATGACCTTGTCAAACAAGGTCGATGCGATTTCCCTTGCTAACGACGCGCCGGCAATGCTGATTGCGGTTGGCCTTGCAATGAGGAGCTTCGACTGATCATGCCTAGAATCAACTTATTGCCCTGGCGGGAAGAATATCGGCAGGCGAAAAAGCGCGAGTTTTTCGAAGTGACGGCTGTCGTGCTCGTGTTAGGGGCGATAGCAACGTTTTTGTGGTCCCAGGTGATCTCCGCGAGAATCGATAATCAGAGCAGTCGCAATGAATTGCTCAATCGGGAAATCGCTGCCCTGGAAATTCAGGTGAAAGAGATCGCCGAGCTTAAAGAAAAGAAACTGAAAATGCTGGAGCGCATGGAGGTGATTCAGCAGCTTCAGACCAATCGGCCGGATGTTGTGAAGGTCTTTGACGAGCTCACAGTCAAGACCCCGGACGGTGTGTTTTTTACCGAGCTTAAGCGGGCCAAGGACAGCATTGCCTTGACCGGTTACGCTGAATCCAATAATCGTGTATCAGCGCTGATGCGCAGCCTCGACGATTCTTTCAAGTTCACCTCGCCAAATCTCACCAAAGTGGAAGCAGACGAACATCTCGGCGAGCAGGGTAATCGATTTGAAATGCGGGTGAAGATCACCGATCCGGCGGAGCCGGCGTCTGCAGACGTCGCAGGGGAGTCTAGCGATGGCCAGTGACAGCCTACTTACCCAGTTGAAAGAGCTTGATATCGCCGAGCTGGAATTTAATTCCATCGGCGTTTGGCCCCTCCCGGTGCGAATCATTGTGCTGGTGGTGGTGTTTGTCGCAGTCCTGGGTGCCGGGTACTACTTTCATATCAGTAACAAGAAAGCGGAACTGGATTCTCTGCGGCAGAAAGAGGTCTCACTCAAAAAGACCTTTGAAGGCAAGGCCTTTGAGGCCGCCAATCTGGATGCCTATCGCGCTCAGGTCACTGAGGTGGAGAAGTCCTTTGGCGCGCTTCTTTCCCAGTTGCCCAGCGATACAGAGGTGCCTGGACTCCTCGAGGACATCACCGAGATTGGTTATGGCAGCAGTCTGGATATCCAGAGCATAACCTTAGAGCCGGAAATTCCGTCTGATTTCTACGTCGAGTTGCCGATCAAGATTGCCACTTTAGGTGGATATCATGACTTTGGAACCTTTGTCAGCGGCATCGCCGGCCTGCCCCGTATTGTGACGCTCCACGACTACTCTATCGTTGCCGGGGAAGAAGGGCGGCCATTACTGTTTGAAATAACAGCCAAGACATACCGCTACAAGGGCGAGGGAGAATAAGGTATGGCGATGAGAAAGGCTGGCGTTGTTTTTTATACGGGCGTTGCTCTGCTGCTGGCTGGCTGTGGGGATGCGACACACCAGGACCTGCAGGACTATATGGCGCAAGTCAAGGCCAGGCCGGCCGGTGAGATCGAGCCGATACCCACTTTCAAGCCGTACCAGACCTACAAATACAGCGCCCTTGCCCTTCGGAGTCCTTTTGAGCCTCCTCTCCTCCAATCATTGCCGGACGGCAGCTACGGTCGAGAAGCGGTAGCGCCAGATGAGGCACGCCCTAAAGAATTCCTGGAAACGGTTAATTTTTCGGCGCTTTCCATGGTTGGCACCATGAATAAGGACGGCGTCATGTGGGCCCTGGTGGACGACGGCGCCGGCGGCATACATCGGGTCACCGTAGGTAATTACCTGGGAAAAAACCACGGTAAAATTGTGGGTCTGGATCAGGGACAGATAGAAGTAGTTGAGATAGTGCCGGACGGAAAACAGGGTTGGGTAGAGAGGCCCAGGACGTTGGCGTTGAGGGAGAAATAAGTGTGAAAAGAATCGGGGAGCACGCTATGAATAAGTTCAGGATGCGTAAGAACACCGCTATGCGCACCGTTATCGGCAGCCTGGCTTTCTGGGTCGCACTTACGGCGCAGGGCATGACCCTGGATGACATCCGGTTCAGTTCCTTGCCGGGTAACGAATTTGAGATTGAGCTGGATTTCTCCGAAGCGGCGCCCGAGCCGGCCTCCTATACCATCGAGTCTCCCTCAAGAATCGTGCTGGATTTTGCCGGTGTTGACAGCGCGCTCGACAAGAAAAAGTTCCCGCTCGCCTACGAGAATGCCAAAAGTGCCGTTGTGGTTTCATCGGATGACAAAACCCGTCTGATTCTGAACCTCAATAGCCCTGCACCCTACGAGGCATCGGTTGAGGGCGACAAAGTCGTATTGAGAGTGTTCGGGCAGCAGATGGCGGCTCAGGCATCCGCACCGGACGCGTATAACTCGAGTGGCTCCATTGCGAGCGCCAGTGGCCGAAGCATTGAGAATGTCGACTTTGCCCGCGGCGAAGCCGGTGAAGGCCTGATTACACTATCGCTTTCCGATCCGTCGGTGAGTGCCGATGTCAGTCAGGTCGGTAATCGCGTGATTGCCAAGTTCTTTAACACCGGCTTGCCGGCGTCCCTTGATCGTCGGCTCGATGTCATGGACTTTGCGACTCCTGTGAAGGTGGTCGATGCCAAGGCAGAGGGTACGACGACGACTGTCACCATCGAGGCGGCAGGCGAATTCGACTACCTCGCCTATCAGACCGATGATCAGTATGTTATCAGCGTCAAGCCGCTGACCCCGGTCGAACTTGCCGAGAGAAAGTCCAAGTTTCAGTTCGTGGGCGAAAAGCTCTCACTGAACTTCCAGGACATCGAGGTCCGCTCGGTTCTCCAGTTAATCGCCGATTTTACCGATTTGAACCTTGTTGCGAGCGATACTGTCACCGGCAGTATTACCCTGAGGCTTGAGAATGTACCCTGGGATCAGGCGCTGGATATCGTGCTGAAAGCCAAGGGGCTGGATAAGCGCCTTGAGGGCAATGTCCTGCTCGTCGCGCCGGCGGCTGAAATTGCCGAGCGGGAGCGCCTCCAGGTCGAGGCGAATAAGCAGCTGCAGGAATTGGCGCCGCTGATTACCGAGTTTGTTCGGGTCCGCTACGCCGATGCTTCTGAACTGTTCGAATTGTTCGATGTACGCGAAGAAGATCGACAAGATAGAGATCGAAATGCCACATCTTCGATATTGTCAGATCGGGGCTCGGCGATCGTCGATAAGCGGACCAATACGATTATTCTGACGGATACGGAAGAAAAGATTACCGAGTTTCGCCGCCTGGTTGAACGGATTGATATTCCGGTGAGGCAAGTGGAAATTTCAGCAAGGATTGTTATCGCTACATCGGATTTCAGGAAGGAACTTGGCGTTCGCTGGGGCGCGCAGGGCGCAACTGAGGTGGGTGATAACGTCTTCGGGTTTGGCGGCGGAATCGAAAATTTCACCGTCCCCTACAATCCCATGAACCGATTCCCAAGGGGCGAACCTCCTTATGTCCAAGCGGTGGATGACCAGGGTGAGCCCATTCCTCCGATAACCCCCACTGGAGCGATACAAAACTCTGCGACAGATGACAACATCGATATTTTCGATGGGTTGAATGTAGACCTTGGGGTCGCCCAACCGGCCGGGAAAATTGCTCTCCAGTTGCTTACTGACAATGCATATCTTGATCTTGAGTTAAGCGCCCTTGAAAATTCCGGATACGCCGAAATCGCCTCGCAACCTAAGGTATTGACTGGCGATAAGCAAACAGCGGTGATTCGATCGGGCCAGGAGGTAGCTTATCAGGAAGCCACCGCCAGCGGGGCGACTAGTATCGAATTCAGGGAAGCGGTGTTAAAACTTGAAGTGACCCCTCAAATTACACCGGATAATCGGGTCATCCTTAACCTGTTTATTTCGCAGAATAATGTTGGCGAAGAAGTGTTCGGCGGCGTCCCGGTACTCGATATTACCGATATCCAGACCCAGGCGCTGGTTGGTGATGGTCAGACGCTTGTGCTCGGTGGAATCTTCCAGTACCAGGAAATAAAAGACGAAGAAAAAGTCCCGCTGCTGGGCGACATTCCCTACGTCGGACGGATATTCAGGAAAGATTTCCGTTCCAGCGACAAGCGGGAAATCCTGATTTTCGTCACCCCCAGGATCGTAAATGATCAATTGCTCGACAGATGAAGCCCGGGCAAAACCTCTATCTTGTCGGCCCCATGGGGGTCGGCAAGACGACCATCGGTCGTCTTATCGCACAAAAACTGAATAAGCAATTCATCGATCTCGACGAAGAAATCGAAGCCCGTTGTGGGGCATCGATCGCGTGGATTTTCGATGTGGAGGGTGAAGAGGGATTCAGGAAGCGTGAGTCCGACCTGCTGAACACCTGTTCGTCGAAGACTGATATTGTCCTGTCGACGGGTGGCGGTGTCGTCCTTGACTCTGCCAATCGCGAGCGGCTTCGAAGCACCGGTGTAGTGGTGTTTCTCAATGCCAGTGTGGAGCAACTCTACCAGCGGACACTGAAGGATAAAAAAAGGCCTTTGTTGCAGGTCTCTGATCGCAAGGCGGTCATTCGACGCTTGAAGGAGTCCCGGGATCCCCTTTACCGTGAAACAGCCCACCTCGTCTTTGATGTCGGGAACCGCAGTTCCCGGCACGTCACCGAGGCATTGCTGCAAAAACTCGAAGGCCTGAATGGCTGATATGGTAAAATTCGTGTTTTCGTCGATTCCGTCGGGTTATGAAAACGCTATCTGTAGACCTCGGGGAGCGCAGCTACCCTATCTATATCGGCTCTGCCCTTCTCGCACAGCCTCATCTACTCACTGATCATATTCGCGGTGACGAGACGCTTATTGTTTCCAATGAAACGGTTGCTCCCTTGTACCTCGAGCAGGTTCAGCGTCTGCTAAGGGATGCAGGGAAGCGGGTCGATACGATTGTTCTTCCCGACGGCGAACAATTCAAAACCCTGGATACCGTCAATGGAATTTTCCAGACATTACTCGAGAAGCGTCACAGTCGAAAAACGACCCTTATCGCTCTGGGTGGCGGCGTTGTGGGCGATATGACCGGTTTTGCAGCCGCTTGTTACCAGCGCGGGGTGAATTTCATCCAGATTCCCACAACCTTACTTGCCCAGGTAGATTCCTCCGTTGGAGGCAAGACCGGGGTAAACCACCCTTTGGGGAAAAACATGATCGGGGCATTTTATCAGCCCCGGGCGGTTCTTGCCGATGTCGGCTTTCTCAAGACGTTGCCGGATCGCGAGTATAGTGCGGGAGTTGCGGAGGTTATCAAGTACGGCCTTATATCCGACCCGGCGTTTTATGAGTGGCTGGATGGCAACCTTTCGAGTCTCATGGCAAAAGAGCGTGAGGCCGTGATCTATGCCGTTGAAATGTCGTGTCTTAACAAGGCCCGGATCGTGAGTGCCGATGAGCGCGAGGCCGGCAAGCGCGCGATTCTCAATCTTGGCCACACATTTGGCCATGCCATTGAAACGGCGCAGGGTTACCAGGGCCTTTTACACGGCGAGGCCGTAGCAGTGGGAATGCTGTTGGCGGCGGAGCTCTCCCACCGGATGGGGTACCTTAATGAATCTGAAGTTGCGGGCTTACGCGACCTGTTGCGTCGTGCAAGATTGCCTGTTGCCGTTCCCGCCGAGATGACGCCCGATCTCTTCATGCACCACATGGCCCTGGACAAGAAGGTTTCGGAGGGGGTCGTTCGACTGATCCTGCTCAAGTCTATCGGCTCGGCGTTTGTCAGCGCTGATTACGATAAAGGCCTGTTGTCGGAAACCCTGGTAGCGGCGTGCACCCGCCCTGCGTGACCTTTGTCTCTTGGGCCTGAAATTTGCTTTGCTTAGTCCCCGGCGTCAGCTGATGGCCTTTTGACAGGCTGCGTCAGGCAGGGTCTGTTTGTTCCGTCGGGGCGGTAAGTGTAAAATAGCCATCCTTTTGCCAGCGCAGGCACCTCTTCTGGCGAAAAAGTAAATGTAACCTCCTGTTTTTTCTGGATATATTTTATGTCTCAAGGCTTGTACCGGCTCGATGAATTTCGTGACAACTGTGGCTTTGGCCTGATTGCCCACGTCAAGGGTGAGAGCAGCCACAAGTTGCTGGCAACGGGAATCGAAGCCTTGACCTGTATGACTCACCGGGGCGGTATTGCTGCGGACGGGAAAACAGGGGATGGCTGTGGGCTGCTGATACAAAAACCCGATGGCTTCCTGCGGACTCTTTGTCAGGAGCTATTCAGTACCACCCTGCCGGAGTTATACGCAGTTGGCTCACTGATGCTGAGCCTTGATGAACAGGCCCAAAACAACGCCCGGGAGACATTCGCAAAAGAAGCGGCGGCCCAGGGATTGTCCGTGGTTGGCTGGCGCGAAGTGCCGACCAACAATGATGTTCTGGGCGAGATCGCGCTTCGCTCTCTGCCCGCCTTCTTCCAGGTGTTCATTGCCCCCGATGAGGGTATGAGTGAGCAGCATTTTGATGCCCGTCTGTTCGTCTTGCGCCGCAAGGTAGAGCAGGCCCTGGCCGGCGACAAGGGATTTTACGTTGCCAGCCTGTCGAGCAAAGTGCTCAGCTACAAGGGGTTGATGATGCCCGCCGATTTGACCCGTTTTTATCCCGATTTGCGTGATGAGCGGGTGGAGACGGCGATCTGTGTTTTCCATCAACGGTTTTCTACCAACACCATGCCCCAATGGCCGCTTGCCCAGCCTTTCCGGATGCTGGCCCACAACGGTGAAATCAATACCATTCTGGGTAATCGAAACTGGTCGCAGGCGCGCACCCCAAAGTTGAAAACCCCGCTGCTTCCCGATCTTCAGGAACTTGCGCCATTGGTCAACCGGACCGGTTCCGACTCTTCAAGCCTGGATAATATGCTGGAATTATTGGTCATTGGTGGCGTCCCGTTGCACCGGGCGGTGCGGATGATGATTCCTCCGGCCTGGCACAATGTGCAGGATATGGACTCCAGTGAGCGCGCGTTTTTTGAGTATCACGCCCTGATGATGGAGCCGTGGGATGGCCCTGCGGGGTTGGTGATGACGGATGGCCGTTACGCGGTCTGCGCCCTGGATCGCAATGGGTTGCGCCCGTCCCGCTGGGTGTTGACCGATGACGACATTATTACCGTGGCCTCCGAGATCGGTGTCTATAACTATCAGGCCGGTAGCGTTGTCGCCAAAGGTCGCTTGGGGCCGGGTGATATGCTGTCGATCGACACCGCAGCCGGAAAAATTGAAACCCGGGCCGAGGTTGATGCCCGGATGGCAGCCGCACAGCCCTACAAGCAGTGGCTGCGGCAAGGCGCCTTCAAGATCCAATCGACCATGGAAACCGACAGCATTGAGGTCGAAGGCCCGCTTAGCCGCGACCAGCTGAAGATCTACATGAAGACATTCCAGGTGTCATTGGAGGATCGCGACCAGGTTATCCGCCCCCTTGCTGAGGGTGGTCAGGAGGCGGTTGGCTCAATGGGGGACGACGCACCCATGGCCGTCCTGTCCAGTAAACATCGCAACCTGTTCGACTATTTCCGCCAGGAATTTGCCCAGGTCACGAACCCCCCCATCGACCCGCTGCGCGAGGCGATTGCAATGTCGCTGAGCACTCAGCTGGGGCCGGAGCTGAATATCTTCGAGGAGACACCGGAGCACGCAATCTATCTGGACCTGACCAGTCCGGTTTTGTCCCCGCGCAAATATTTTGCCCTCAAGAACAATGATCACCCGAGTTTCAAGTCCCGCAAGTTCAGCCTGGTGTATGACCCTGCGGATACTGACCTGAAAACCGCCATCGAAAGGCTCTGCGACGAAGTTGAGTCGGCGATACGGGATGAAAGTGTCGTGCTTTGCATTCTCTCCGACTACAACCTCGAACCCGGATTGGTGCCTATTCATATCGCCCTCGCCGTCGGCGCGGTTCACAGCCATCTGATCAAGAAGGGTTTGCGTTGCGATACCAATATCATCGCGAGCACAGGTTATGCCCGCGATCCCCACCAGGTGGCGACCCTGATTGGATGCGGCGCCTCGGCGGTTTATCCCTATTTGAGTTACCACGTTCTGTTCGACATGGTGAATCGGGGTGAACTTTTTACCGATGTGGATACCGCGTTCAAGAACTACCGCAAGGGCATCAACAAGGGCTTGATGAAAATACTCTCCAAAATGGGTATTTCCACCATTGCCTCCTATCGGGGTGCCATGCTCTATGAGGTGGTAGGTCTTGCCAGTGAGGTCATTGACCTTTGCTTTCCGGGCATCACGAGCCGAATTCAGGGGGCTCGTTTCGAGGATATCCAGAAGGAGCAGCAGGCCCTTTCCGCCGATGCCTGGAAGGACCGCAAGCCCATATCACCAGGTGGCTTGCTCAAGTTCGTGCATGGCCAGGAATACCACGCATTCAACCCCGATGTGATCCAGACACTGCACCAGGCGGTGCGCTCGGGCAAAAGGACAGACTGGAACCGCTATGCCAGTGCCGTGAACGGCAGGCCTGTGGCGACCCTGCGTGATTTGTTGCGTCTAAAGGCGGAAGAGCAAACAGCAATCCCGCTGGATCAAGTGGAGCCTATCGAGAGCATTATTCGCCGTTTCGATTCCGCCGGGATGTCGCTGGGCGCATTGTCCCCCGAAGCCCATGAGGCGCTGGCCGAAGCGATGAACAGTTTGGGCGGTCGTTCGAACTCGGGCGAGGGGGGAGAAGATCCCGCCCGTTACGGCACCGTTCGTTCGTCAAAGATCAAGCAGGTCGCATCGGGACGCTTTGGCGTGACACCCCATTATCTTGTCAACGCTGAGGTTATACAGATCAAGGTCGCCCAGGGGGCGAAGCCCGGTGAAGGCGGACAGTTGCCTGGCGGTAAGGTGAATCAGCTTATTGCCAGGCTGCGCTATTCGGTGCCGGGAGTGACCCTGATTTCACCGCCGCCGCACCACGATATCTATTCCATTGAAGATCTGGCGCAGCTGATTTTCGACCTGAAGCAGGTCAATCCCGAGGCATTGATTTCTGTAAAACTGGTCTCCAGGCCCGGGGTGGGCACCATTGCTGCCGGTGTCGCCAAGGCCTATGCCGATCTCATTACTATTTCCGGCTACGACGGCGGAACTGCGGCCAGCCCGCTGACATCCATCCGCTACGCCGGCTCTCCCTGGGAACTGGGTCTTTCTGAAACCCACCAGACCCTGCGTGCCAATGACCTGCGGGACAAGGTTCGAGTTCAAACCGACGGCGGTTTGAAAACCGGTTTGGATGTTATTAAGGCGGCTATTCTGGGCGCTGAAAGTTTTGGTTTCGGTACCGCACCCATGGTGGCCCTGGGCTGTAAATATCTGCGGATTTGCCATTTGAATAACTGCGCCACCGGCGTTGCGACCCAGGATGAAACCCTGCGTCGCGACCACTATATCGGTACGGTGGAAATGGCGATGAATTTCTTCCGCCTCCTGGCGGAGGAAACCCGTGAGTGGTTGGCGAAGCTGGGTATGCATTCCCTCCAGGATCTGATCGGGCGGGTCGATCTGCTTGAACTGTTGCCCGGTGAGACCCCGCGCCAGCAGAATCTTGACCTTCGGCCGATTATCCATACTGACGAGTATCTGGCGACCAAGCCCCAATTCTGCACTCAGGTCCGTAATGAACCTTTTGACAAAGGTGTCCTGGCTGAGCAGATGATTGCCGATATGCTCCCGGCGATCGACAGTAAGTCCGGTGGTGAGTTTCACTACCAGGTATCAAACTGTGATCGCTCCATTGGCGCCCGTATCAGTGGTGAAATCGCCAAGCGCTATGGCAACCAAGGTATGACGGAGCAGCCAGTGAAATTGATTCTCCAGGGAGTTGCGGGGCAGTCGCTTGGGGTCTGGAATGCCGGGGGTCTGGAAATTGATCTCACGGGCGATGCCAATGACTACGTCGGTAAGGGAATGACCGGCGGTAGCATAACCATTCGTCCGCCAGCGGAAAGCCGCTTCGCATCGAAAGACACTCCGATCATCGGTAATACCTGTCTCTATGGCGCGACCGGGGGAAAGTTGTTTGCCGCGGGGCGGGCCGGGGAGCGGTTTGCTGTCCGTAATTCCGGTGCCCATGCGGTCATCGAAGGTGCCGGTGAGCACTGCTGTGAATACATGACCGGCGGTGTCGTTACCGTACTGGGTGAAACCGGCTATAACTTTGGTGCCGGCATGACCGGCGGTTTTGCCTACGTGCTCGATGAAGGCCGTCGCTTTTACGACCGCGTCAATACCGAGCTGGTAGAGGTCCAGCGTATTACGGCGGAAAATGTCGAGGCTCACCGCCATTTCCTGCACACTATGATTAGCGACTACGTCGAGGCCACCGGAAGTGCCTGGGGTCAGGAAATTCTCTCTAATTTTGAAGATTTCGTCAGCAAATTCTGGCTGGTCAAGCCCAAAGCGGCTTCTCTGAGCAGTCTGCTGGAAACCACCATTGCGGCACCGCAGTAAGTTGCGGGAGGTGCGATATTATGGCTGAACGTTTGAATAACAACTTTCAATTCATCGAAGTTGAAAGACAGGATCCGGTTAAGAAGCCGATTGATGCCCGGCGTACCGAGTTTGTGGAAATTTATGAGCCGTACCAGGAAAAGCAGGCGGCTAGCCAGTCTCACCGCTGCCTGTCATGCGGCAACCCCTACTGCGAGTGGAAGTGTCCTGTCCATAACTACATTCCCAACTGGCTCAATCTGGCGTCGGAAGGCAATATCATTGAGGCGGTGGAGTTAAGTCACCAGACCAATACCCTGCCCGAAGTCTGTGGACGCGTCTGTCCCCAGGATCGACTCTGTGAGGGCGCCTGTACCCTGGACGATGGCTTCGGGGCGGTGACGATCGGCAGTGTCGAGAAATACATTACCGAAACCGCGTTCGCCATGGGCTGGCGTCCCGATCTTTCCAGGGTGACCTGGACCGACAAGAAAGTTGCCATTATCGGTGCCGGTCCTGCCGGCCTTGGTTGTGCCGACGTGCTGGCCCGTGCCGGCGTTCGCTCCGTCGTCTTCGATCGCTATCCGGAGATCGGCGGTCTGCTCACTTTTGGAATTCCCGAGTTCAAACTGGAAAAGTCCGTCATGCGCCGTCGCCGCGAAGTGTTCGAGAGCATGGGCATCGAATTCCGTCTCAATACCGATGTCGGCCGGGATGAGTTCACCCGTATCATCGACGAATACGATGCTGTTTTCCTCGGTATGGGTACCTATACCTATATGAAAGGCGGTTTTCCCGGCGAGGAATTGCCGGGTGTCTACGATGCCCTCCCGTTCCTGGTCGCCAATGTCAACCGCAACCAGGGTTGGGAATCTGATCCGGAACAGTTTATCGGTGTGGAAGGCAAGCAGGTGGTGGTTCTGGGCGGCGGTGACACCGCCATGGACTGCAACCGTACAGCCATTCGCCAGGGCGCGACCAGCGTTACCTGCGCCTACCGTCGGGATGAAGAAAACATGCCCGGCTCCCGCCGTGAGGTACAGAACGCCCGGGAAGAAGGTGTGCGTTTTCTGTTTAATCGCCAGCCGGTGGAAATTGTCGGCGATGGCAAGGTCGAAGGTGTAAAACTGGTCCAGACACGTCTTGGCGCCCCGGATGAAAACGGGCGTCGTCGTCCCGAAGTGGTTCCCGGCAGTGAGGAAATTCTCCCTGCGGATGTGGTACTGGTGGCGTTCGGCTTTCGACCCAGTCCGGCCGACTGGTTCAACGAACATAATATTGCCCTCAATGACTGGCAGGGTGTGGTTGCCGCAGAAGACCAGACCTACAAATTCCAGACCGCCAACGAAAAAATCTTTGCCGGCGGAGACATGGTTCGCGGCTCGGATCTCGTGGTCACGGCGATCTGGGAAGGTCGGCAGGCCGCGGAGGGCATTCTTGATTATCTCGATGTCTGAACCCGTATTATCCCGCTGATCGAGGCGCGTTGCGGCTGGCGGTTAGTTATCGTTGGTAACCAATTGATTTAGGGCCTGTTCACACTAATAAACCGGGTTGCCACCCCGCTCACCCGGGGTGTTCTTTTTTAGGGCGAGTCGGGCTTTTTGCATACAAGACAAAATACGAGGAGCAGCAGCGTCAGGCGTCAGGCGTCAGGCGTCAGGCGTCAGACAATATGAGCGATCTCAAAAACGATACCTTTCTCCGCGCCCTGGCCCGTCAGCCGGTTGAATACACCCCTGTGTGGATGATGCGTCAGGCCGGGAGATACCTTCCCGAGTATCGCGCCACCCGGGCGAAGGCGGGCGATTTTCTGAGCCTTTGCAAGAATACCGAGCTCGCCTGTGAGGTGACACTTCAGCCCCTGCGCCGCTATGCATTGGACGCGGCAATCCTTTTTTCGGATATTCTGACCATCCCCGACGCCATGGGGCTGGGGCTCTATTTTGCGGAGGGGGAGGGTCCCAAGTTTCGCAAACCACTCAAGACTGATGCCGACGTCGACCGGCTTGCCGTTACCGAAACATCACGGGACTTGCCGTATGTGACGGATGCCGTGTCATTAATACGGCGCGAGTTGAACAATAGCGTCCCGTTGATCGGGTTTTCCGGAAGTCCGTGGACGCTTGCGACCTACATGATCGAAGGCGGTAGTAACCGCGACTTCACGTTGAGTAAATTGTGGCTTTATAACCACCCGGAGCGCCTCCATAGGCTACTCGACAAGCTGGCCCTGTCGGTTACTGAATACCTGAACGCGCAGATCGCAGCGGGTGCCCAGGCCGTCCAGATCTTTGATACGTGGGGCGGTGTGCTGAGTGATCAGGCCTATCGTCATTTCTCCCTGCGTTACATGGAGAAAATTATTGCCGGCCTGACCCGGGAAGCGGACGGTCGTCCGGTGCCTGTGATCCTTTTCACCAAGGGGGGAGGGCAATGGCTTGAGGATATTGCCGCGTCAGGCTGTGATGCCGCAGGCCTGGACTGGACCACTGATATCGCCAGAGCCAGGGCCCGGGTAGGAGGCAGAATCGCCCTTCAAGGCAATATGGATCCGGCAGTCCTGCGAGCCGCGCCAGAGGTCGTGGAGGCCGAAGTCGAACGCATACTATCGCTTTTTGGGCGAGGCGCCGGACATATTTTCAACCTCGGGCACGGCATAACACCGGATATCAACCCAGATACTGTTGCCTGTTTTATTGACGCCGTGCATCGACTATCGCCTTCATTTCACCCCTAGCTGACCTGCTTGTCACCACTTATCGCCGTTTTAGACCGGTAATAGTCAAGCGATTTGCCTTGCGGACCGGTTGTATTACGCTTTCACGTGCTACTTATGATCATGAGCATAGTTCTTCCCCGCGAAAGCCGTGGCGGAAGGGGGCCTGAATGGAAATCAAACAGCTGCGAATCAAGGTACAGGATTTGACCCTGGGGATGTATGTCTCCAGTCTTGATCGGCCGTGGTCCGAAACGCCATTTCCCCTGCAGGGATTCTATGTCCGCAAGCCCAAGGATATAGCGGTTCTAAAAACCTATTGTGAGTATGTAGGTATCGATATCACCAAAGGAAAAGCGCCTATCAATTACGGCTCGCCTGCAACGCCCATTGGCGGATCATCTTCGAGCCGTATGCGTACGACCTCAAGCGCCGAGCCATTGGCCCTGAAGGTGAATTCGGCTGCTGCGTCGATCCCTCCTTCCCCGATTCCGATTAAACACGGCGTTTACGAAACCACGGTGCCACTGCGCATTGAAGCCAGGATGGCCGAACGCATTGTGCGCAATGTGAAGGGTCAGTTGGCACTTGCGACCAAGCAACTCAATAAAGGCAAGGGGCTCGACGTCGTCAGTTTGAGAAAGGCCTCAGACCAGATGGTCGCCAGTGTGCTACGTTGCCCCGATGCCATGACCTGGTTGCTGCGATTGCGGCAAAAGGACCAGTACACGAATGATCACTCGCTTAGGTCCGCACTGTGGGCGCTGCAATATGCCCGATATGTGGGCATGGCAAAGCTCGATATTGAAATGCTTTGTCTTGGTGTGCTGCTGAAGGATGTCGGGAAACTGCGACTCCCCAACGCTTTGCTGCGGCAAGGAAGGCGAACGGAGGAGCAAGAAACGGAATATCGCCAGTTTGTACAGTATGGCGTGGAGATGTTGAGCGAAGAGCCGAATATACCTCCCCAGGTGATATCAATCGTCAAATACCACTGTGAGCGCCTTGACGGCTCCGGTTTTCCCCAGGGCGTCAGCGGGCGAAAAATACCGCTGCTGGCCCGTATTGCCGGTATCGCAACCACCTATGATGCGTTCGCCAACCCCCGCGAAGCTGAGGAGCCGGTTGCGCCTTCCAGGGCCGTGAGTCTGCTTTACAATATGCGCAATAGCGCCTTCCAGGAGGACCTGGTGGTTTCCTTCATCCAGTCTGTCGGTCTCTACCCAACCGGTACCATGGTGGAATTGACCACAGGCGATCTGGCGGTGGTGCTGGACCAACAGCCTGCGTCCCGGCTGCTGCCCAGGGTGGCGGTACTGCACCCGTGGAGTGATGATCTCAACAAGAGTCACTTGATTATCAATTTGCAGGATCAGGAGGAGTCCAGGCGCATTTTGCTCGCCGCCGGCCGCCTGAAGTCAGCCTCCGCCGACCGTATTGCCATTGCGCGGGACCTGGAACCGACGGGTTATGACGTCGACTTCAACAAGATTTCCCAGGCAATGCTGGAGCAACAGGTGGGCGACGAAGTCGAGTCAGGTCTTTTTGCCAGAATCAAGGCCCGCTTTGGTATCTGAATTGCTGTCACTATTGTTGAGTGAACCTGGCCAAGAGGCTTCCCATCCGCACGGTTTCCCCGTTCTTTAAGGCAGAGTCAAAAGCCAGGGTCTTCTCTGTCGCGACAATGACCGTTGAGCCAAAGCGAAAGTGGCCGATCTCCTGGCCCTTGACATATGAAGTGGGCGATTCAAACCGCTGATGCTGCAGGTGCCTCGGGGAGTAGGAGTCCTGCCATACTGTCCCGATGCCTGCCACGAACAACGCACCCACCAGAACCACAGCGATCTTTCCCATAGGCGAATCAAACCAGCACACGAGACGTTCGTTGCGACTGAACAGGCCCGGGATATACCGCGTTGTCGTGTCGTTAACGGAAAACAGTTTTCCCGGGATATACAGGGTTTCCAGCAATGTCCCGTCGCAGGGCATATGGACCCGGTGGTAGTCCCGTGGTGACAGGTAGATGGTGGCGAATGAGCCCGCTTCTAGACAGGAAATATCGCTTTCCAGCGGGCCGAGTAAACGTGTCAGGTCGAAATGAAAGCCCTTGGCCTGAATCAGCTGGCCGTTCTCAATGGTGCCGAACTGGCTGACTGTGCCATCGGCGGGAGAGGCCAGCCCGTTATTTGAGGGGTCAATGGGCCGGGCGCTGTCGGACAGGTGCCGGGTGAAAAACGCGTTGAACGATGGATAACGTTCTGGTTCCGGTTCGCGGGCTTCACTGAGATCAATCCCGTAATGGCGCACGGCCGCTCGGATCAGTGCGTTTTTCAGGGTAGTGTTTTCACAATCGGCAATTTTGCCCAGCAGTCGGGACAAGGCATGTTGAGGTATCAGCCGCTGCAGGGCGGCAAACAATTCGTCAATATGATGACTCATTGTGATTTGCCAACCGCGCCGGTCTCAATGGGCGTGTCGTCCCGGTTGCCCCATTCCGACCAGGAACCGTGATAGCCCCTGATCCGGGGGTAGCCCAGTATACGGGCCACCATATAGGTGAAGCCCGAGCGATGGTGGCTTTGGCAATGGGTGATAATGTCGTGGTCCGGGGTTAATCCGATGTTTGCCAGGTAATCACCGGCGTCCGAGCGGATACGGAAATGGCGCTCGGGGTCCATCAAGGCGGTCCATTCGCAGTGAATGGCACCCGGAATATGTCCCGCTCGCTTCGAGGGTGACTTGATTCCCAGATATTCGTCGCGGCTGCGGGCATCCCAGATGCGCAGTTCCGTTGTATCCAGCCCCCGGATGATGTCATCGAGTTCTGCAATGGGCTCCTGGTGAATCGTCACTTGCCGCGGTTCTCCGCTTTGAACGTTTGTGCGCGTCTCGAGTGGGTATCCCTCACGTGCCCAGGCAATCAGGCCACCGTTGAGGTAGGACCACGCTGTGTGGCCGAGAACATCCAGCGTCCAGGCCATTCTGCCGGCCCAGCCGCCCCCTTCGTCATCGTAGATCACGACGTGGGTATTCGGGCCCAGTCCCAGGAGTGTAACGAGCTCGCTCAGCCGTTCTTCGGTCGGGAGTTTGCCAGGCGCGGGCGGGCGCCCATCCATTAATGCCCCCGGGGATACATGCACTGCCCCGGGAACGTGCCCCTCGGCATATTGCTGGTCGCTGCAAAGGTCGACAATCAACAGGTTGTCTTCACCGAGGCGCGATGCCAATTGCTCCGGTTCCAGGAGGTGTGAATAGTTGTTGGCCATGGCACTTCCTTAATCAATGGATAAATCCGAAACGATCTGGCGGTAGCTGAGGTACCGTTCCGCCGAAATCGTTTTTGCATCGACTTCCGCCATAATAGCGCATCCCGCCTGGTTGAGATGGTTGCAGTCTCGAAAACGACAGTGGCCCAGGTATGGACGAAATTCGATAAAACCCGTGGCGACGGTCTCGGCATCCATGTGCCAAAGGCCGAACTCGCGGATACCGGGGGAGTCGATCAAAAACCCGCCTGCCGAAAGCGGATACAAGGTGGCCGCGGTGGTTGTGTGGCGACCCTTTGCCATCTGTTCCGAGAGTTCACCGGTCTTTGCATTGGCCGACGGCAGCAATTTGTTTACCAGTGACGACTTGCCTACTCCGGACTGGCCGACCAGCACGGTTGTGTGCTCAGCGAGGCAGGCCAGCAGGCTATCCATGCCGTCACCGGTCCGCGCTGAAACCCGATACAGCTCGTACCCCAGGGTTTCATATGGGCGGAGTAACTCCTCTAGTTCGCCGTTCAGTTCAAGGTCCGCCTTGTTTAGGATAAGCATTGCTCGAATACCCTGGGCTTCGGCGGCCACCAGATATCGGTCTATCAGGTTGCTGTGGGGCCGTGGCTCGGGGGCGATGACGATCGCGATTCGATCGACATTGGCTGCCACCGGGCGCAACTTGCCACGCGGGTCGGGGCGGCACAGTTCCGAATCACGGGGCAGTACGGATTCAATCACCGCGCCATTCTCGTCGTTACGCCAGATCACGCGGTCACCGGTGACAACGTCGTTAATATTGGCCCGAATGTGGCACCTTTGAATGGCGTCCTGCGATGTGGAATCAAGGGGCTGGACGTCCGCCTGTTTTCCAAAGCGAGTGACAACGAGGCCGGAGAGCCGATCGGCCCCGGTTTCGCGGGTCTCACTGGCACTGGTGGCGGCGTTTTGTTGTTTTTGCGCAATTCGACGTTGCTGCTGAACGGTAAGCCGACGCTTTGCCATATGAGAACGATTGCCTGTATTAAAGGCGCGAATGATGAACAGGGGGGAAGGATATAGCATAATCCGGGTACGTAACACAGTAACGGAGCCGTGATGGCCTTGTTGACAGATTTGCTTGGCCCGATGCGGGACCTCGCCATCGTCATTGCGACGGTGGCGCTCGCGTCCGGCTTATTGTGGGTGGCCGACCGCTGGCTGATCCAACGCCGAGCGCACAAAGCGCGTCATCGACCGCTCCGACAGCTGACGATGATCTTCTTCAGCCTGACAGCGCTTGTGGCGGTGGTGTTGTCGCTGCCTATGGACGCGGATGTCAAGAAAGAGCTGTTGGGGCTGATGGGAATTGTCCTCACCGGTATCATCGCGTTTTCCTCCACGACATTCATTGCCAACATAATGGCCGGGCTTATGTTGCGCTCGGTGGAAAGTTTCAGTCCCGGGGACTTTATTCAGGCGGGGGACTATTTTGGCAAGGTGACAGAGCGTGGCCTGTTCCATACCGAAATTCAGTCCGAAGATCGCGATCTTGTTACCCTGCCGAATCTGTTTCTGGCGGCGAACCCGGTAAAGGTTGTGCGCTCCTCCGGTACCGCGGTCAGCTGTGATTTATCCCTCGGTTATGATGTCCCCCATCAACAGGTGGAGGACTTACTGAAGGAAGCGGCACTTCGGGCGGAGCTGGAGGATCCTTTCGTGCAGATTCTCACCCTGGGTGATTTTTCCATCACCTACCGGGCGGCGGGATTCTACCGTAACGTACAACACCTGCTCAGCAAGCGGTCGGCGTTGCGCGCCGCGATTCTTGACGAACTTCACGGTGCCGGTATCGAGATCGTCTCGCCAACCTTCATGAATCAGAGGAAGCTGCCGGACGGACGCAAGTTCATACCAGGCGTCCGGGCGACGGGGGCCAGGGCAAAGGAAGCATCGGCGATATTCCCCGAAACCCTGCTGTTTGATAAGGCCAACAGGGCGCAGCGTATGGAAATGCTTGAGAGCAAGCGGGTTGAAATCCAGCAGGCCCTGAAAGACTGGCCGGGGGATGCTGACCCGGAATCCCCCGAAGCCCGTGCGGAACAGAAGCGTCTGCAAACCCAACTGACAATTTCCGAGTCACTTCTGGCTCGGGAGAAAGAAAAGGAACCTCAATGAACATGGGCTCAAGCCGCAAAGACCCGTTGAATCTGATTTGGATAGATCTGGAAATGACCGGTCTCGATACCACCAGGGATGTGATAATCGAGATCGCCACTGTTGTCACCGACAAGGATCTGAATATTCTTGCCGAAGGGCCTGTGTTAGCCATTCACCAGCCGGAACATCTCCTGCAGGGGATGGATGAATGGAATACCCGACAGCATGGACAATCGGGGCTCACCGAGCGGGTGAGGAACAGTGCCATCGATGCCGGAGAAGCTGAGCGTCAGACGCTGGCGTTTCTGGCGTCCTGGGTCGACCCCAATACCTCGCCCATGTGTGGCAATTCCATCTGCCAGGACCGTCGCTTCCTGGCGCGGGAAATGCCGGAGCTCGAACGTTTTTTCCACTATCGCAATCTCGATGTCAGCAGTATCAAGGAGGTTGCCCGCCGTTGGCGGCCCGAGGTGTTGAAAGGTTTTAGCAAGCAGGGTTCCCACCTGGCGCTGGACGATATCCGGGACTCCATCGCAGAACTGGCCCATTACCGCCAGCACTTTTTTCATTTTCCCGATTAAATCCCGCGTTTTTACTCCCGCCCTGCTCCCAGAAGCAGGCACCCGATGACAAGTGGGGTATAGGCGATTGCCGCGGCCAGAGGTCCGTCGACGAATTCCGCCGCTGCCAGCCATGCCAGGGGAAAAAGCCAGAGGACAATGATTATCAGCATCCCGTAGTTATAGTTTCTATGTGCTCTGGTTCGTGCAGTGGCGGCGTTCTGTCCCTGATGTTCAAATGTTACCTGAAGATTTTTCGTCGCGTTTTGGTAACAGTGGGAGCGGTGGGCAACATAGAAGAGCTGTCCCCGGGCAATCCGAATGATCAGTGTTACCGTGCTGTCCGTGATAAACACGGCAGGCAGAATCAGACAGCTCCAGAGCATTTCCGGTACGGTTGCCGCAATCATCAGCATCAGGCCGGCGAGAACGAAGCCGAGGTAAGCGCTGCCTGTATCCCCCATAAAGATTTTGGCGGGAGGCCAGTTCAAGATCAGAAAGCCAGCACTGGAAGCGGCGAGCAATAGAAATAAATGTTCATAGGGAAAATCCAGATCCCACTGGAAGCAAAGCACAGCCAGCGCCACACTCACGGCGATTGTATGTGAAGCGGCTAGCCCGTCGATGCCGTCCATAAAATTATAGAGATTTGTCATCCAGCAAAGCCAGAACAAACAGGAAAGCGTTATAAAAACTCTTAACCATGTGGGGCTGCCCGGGTCGGTAAACGGGATCTGCCAAAAAGACGCGAGCAGTGCTGTGCCGACTCCCAGTTGCATGGCGAGCCGCCATTTGGCCGGAATGTCTTTTCTGTCATCCAGAAAGCCGATTAAAGCAAGACCCGCGGCGCCGGTGCTGAGTATGGCCAATGGTATGCCCATCGGCCCCCGGGTGGAGGTGCTCGCCCATAACAGCAGAACGCAAAACGGAATCGCGAAACCGATACCCCCCGCTTTGGGCGTTGGCTCTAGGTGCGAACTCCGGTGGTTTGGCGAGTCAATCCAACTGGCGCGAAGGGCCAGTCGACGGGTAAACGCGGTTAGCAGAAAACTCGCGATGAATGTGCCCACCAATAGCCAGGACATGTTATCCCGGCGCCCTTTGTTGCATTAGCTCTGTGTAGAGTTCCACATAAAGCTGGCCCATCCGTTCACCGGTAAACAGGTCTTCGTAACGCTTGCGTGCGCCGCTCCCCAGTTGTTCGGCGTATCCTTCGTCCGAAACCAGCTGCGCCATTGCTTCCGCCAGCTGCGCCGAACTGCCAGGGGAGACGACAAGGCCGGTCTGGCGGTGTTTGTTGACGTACGTGGTGCCGGTGCCGATCTCGCAGGTAATCATGGGTTTGGAATGCATGGCGGCTTCGACCAGCGAAACGCCAAAGGATTCGGAAGGCAGATGGGATGGAAATACGAGCGCTCTGCAGGCAGTCAACAGCGCCGCCTTCTCGGGATCGCTCACCTTGCCGAGGAAGTGGACATGGTCCAGTTTATATTGTCTGGCCAGCGCCTTGAGCTCGCTTTCCATCGGGCCTGTGCCGGCAATGACGATGGGTACAGGTATTTTTTTCGCCGCTTCAAGCAGCACATGAAGGCCCTTATAGTAGCGAAGGACACCGACAAAAAGTAAAAAGGAACTTCCGTAACGCGTCCGGAGGCGGGCTACATCATTGCGGTCTGCCAATGGTTTGTCCGACTCCCGTAAACCGATGGGAATGACCGAGACTTTATCCCGGTAGCTTGCCAGCAGGTCGCTGCTGTCGAGGTAATTGGGTGAGGTCGCCACGAGGCGATGCATGCTGGCCAGGAAGTTTTTCATCAATGGCCGGTACAGCGTCATCAGTCGCTGCTGTCGAACGATATCCGACAGATGGCTGGCAAGCGAGGGTTTTGCTCTGGCTTCCGGCGTCACCAAGTGCAAAAAATCCGCATAGGGCCAGGGAAAGTAATAGTGAATGATGTCGGCCCACCGAACCAGGTCGCGGAAAATTCGGAAAGCGCTGAAAGAAATATTGCAGGAGGCAAATTCGCCGTGGCACATGCCCCGGAAAATATCAGCCTCTGGCCGTTCAATGATGGGTGATTGCCTGTCCCGCGTGAGGGTGAATACGCGGTTCTCGACACCTAAGAGTGTGGTATTTCTGCAAACCTGGCGGATCATCTCCTCGCCACCACCCTGGGTGTCCGGAAAGTAGGTGCGATAGACATGGAGCACCCGTGGGGCGCGGGAGATCACATTAGTCATTAACGGGCTCTAGTGGTGGCGCCCATAATGATCGTCGTAGCGGACGATGTCGTCCTCGCCGAGATAAGCGCCGCTCTGTACTTCAATAATGTGCAACTCAACCTTGCCCGGATTTTCCAGCCGGTGAACGACACCGAGCGGGATATAGGTCGACTGGTTTTCAGTGAGTAACAACTCCGTTTCACCGCAGGTAACCAGTGCCGTGCCGCTGACAACAATCCAGTGCTCGGCGCGGTGGTGGTGTTTTTGCAGTGACAATTTTTCACCGGGCTTGACGGTAATACGTTTGACCTGGAAGCGTTCGCCTTCATCAATGGAGTCGTAGTGACCCCAGGGGCGATACACCTTTCGGTGAAAGCGATGACGACCGCAACCTCTCTGTTCAAGCAGATTGACGATGGTTTTGACGTCTTGTCCGCGGTTTTTACGGGCGACCAATATGGCATCGTCAGACTCGACTATCACCAGGTCTTCCACTCCCACCGTGGCGATAAGCGATTTTTCACTCGAGATCAGACAGTTGCTCGAGTCGAGGCTGATGACTTCTCCCTGGCAGGCGTTACCGTTCGGATCCTTTTCCAGTACTTCCCAAAGCGACTCCCATGACCCTACATCGCTCCAGCCCGCGTCAAGCGGCACCACCGCGGCTTCTTCGGTCTGCTCCATGACGGCGTAATCCACCGAATCCTCAGGGCAATCGGCGAAGGAATCCCCCGATAGCCAGGTAAAGTCACGGTCCAGTTCCGCATCCTGCAATGCCAGCTTGCACTGCCTGAGAATTTCCGGCGCAAACTTTTCCAACTCTGCCAGGTAACGGGAGGCTTTGAACAGGAACATTCCGCTGTTCCAGAAATACTCTCCTGATTTGACAAATCCCTCGGCGCGAGCCTGATCGGGTTTCTCCACGAAACTGTCCACGGCGTAGACATTCTGCTCACCGGGAAGGGGTTCGCCTCGGCGAATGTAACCGTAACCCGATTCCGGACGCGAGGGGACGATACCAAAGGTTACCAGGGCGCCGTGCTCGGCGACGGGCGCGGCTTCCTGGACGCAGCGCAGAAAGGTCTCATCGTCGTCGATGACATGATCCGCAGGCAGTACCAGAAGCAGCGGATCGTCGTGGTGATGTTGCGCATATAACGCAGCGAGCGCCACCGCCGGTGCGGTGTTGCGCGGATGAGGCTCCAGCAGAATGCCATCCGGGGCGATACCAATCTGATTGATTTGTTCGGCGACGATAAAGCGATGGTCCTCATTACAGACTACAATCGGGTCGGACAGGCCCAGGGGGTTCAATCGGAGCAATGTGTTCTGAATCAGGGTCTTTTCCGAGGTAAGAGGCAGGAACTGTTTGGGATACGCTTGTCTGGACTTCGGCCAGAGCCTGGAACCGCTGCCGCCGGAGAGGATAACTGGTATCATGAGGGGCTCCTGCAGAGTCGAAAAATGCTATGGTCATGTGCCGGGTGCGACATTGTAAAGGTTTTTCAGACTATCGCCAGTTGACGTTTCCCGCTTTCCTCACCCTTATTTTGCCCGCCAAGCAAGGTTGCGACCTGTTCGGCCCGCATCAGGTTTCGCAGGCGTTGTGAGAGGGCGACCCAGTCGTGCTCCCGCAGCCATTGCGCCTGTCGGTAACGGAGTGATTCCCGCGCCGTCGGGCTTTCCTCCAGTGCCGAGATCAGCCCCTCCGCTATCTCCCTTGGCGATGTCCCGGGCAGATAGGTAACGGCCTCGCTGACGTCGTCAAAAATTTCGAGCGGCGTACAGTACACAGGCTTTCCGACAGAGAGGCCCCAACGAATGGCGGCGCTGGACGATTCCAGGGTGTGCTGATAGGGAAACACCAGCATGTCCGCCAGGTTCAGCCAGGCGAGGGAGTCATCATCCTCGAGAAAGTCGGTAATGAGGGTGACATGATTCTCGAGCCCCAGGCGCCGTATCTGGTTTTGGCAGGCGATTTTGTAGTCCGTAGACAGCGGCGACGGATAGCAGGCATTGACAAGCAACAGATGGGTGTCGGGGCGCACAGCCAGGGTATCGGGCAGGGCCTCGATCAACGGCAGTATCCCCTTGTGGGGCAGCAGGAATCCGTAACTCGCGATGACCTGTCGTCCGATCAGCTTTCCCGGCCTGGGCCTTGTAGGCACAGTGCCGGTGGTTGTTACGCCGTGGGGAAACAGATACACATTGTCGACTAGGCCGAACCCTTTCATCCGGTTCAGATCCGGGACACTGTGTACAAAAATACGATTGACCCGCGCCAACTCCGGCGCCAGGCCCTCAAGCCCGACAAGTCCATGCGCTTCCGACCATTTGCCCGCCGTGGCATGGAAGGTGATGAAGGTTTGTATTCCCGCGCCGTGCAGATTCCGCAGCAATTGTCCGAGACCCGATCGGGAAAAGAATCCGAAGTTAAACTGTATCAGTACCTGGTCGAGTTTCAGTTCGCGAATCGTATCAAACAGCCTTTGAGGGTAGCCGGGATCGGCTTCGGTCCAGCACCGGCGAACCCGCGGGCCGTCGACATCGACAAGCTCGGCGTTGTCATTGGCAAGAATCCAGGCATCATCGAGTGACGGCGTCAGCAGATGCCTGCTATAAGCGGCAATACCGCATTTGCTGTTCCAGGTGGTGACCACGCCTCGACGGGACCGTGGCATCAATGCTGGCAGCCGGTCCAGGCTTGCCACCGCCGAGTCAATGCGTTGCGCTACGGCAGCCCAGCTGTATCTGCTGCTGACCAAAGCCTTCGCCTTCCGGGTCTTACCTTCTGTGTGAGCTAGCCAGCTATCCTGTTCCCGCGCTGCTATATAAAACCTGGTCAGCAGGTCCGCAAGGTGGCCGGTGTCGGGCTCCGCCCAAACGGAATCCGTCAGCTCCATGTGAGTCTTTGCGCGGACAAAGGTATAGCGGATCAACCAGGCAGTGTCCTCGCGACAGAAGTCGCGCTGTCCGCCATAGCCGGTAGTGATGACCGGCATGTCATTGAGCATGGCTTCCGCCATAGGCAGACCGAATCCTTCCCCTCGGCTGGGCGCCACCAGTACGTCGCATTGCTGGTACAGAGCGCGGATCGCCCCGTCGTCCAGGTCCTCGTTGATCAGTACAATGTCAGGTGGATTGGCGAGACCACGCCGCCAGTTTTCCAGGAGCGCTTCTATGTCGTGATGGGGGTTGGGGAAAGTCTTGATTACCAGCCTGACATCATCGTCGCCGGTAAATGCGGTACCGTAGGCATCGAGCAGGATGTCGATGCCTTTTCGGGGAAAGCATGATGAAATATGGAGGAAGCGCAGTCCCTTGCCCAGATGCGGTAACGCCGCCTGATCCGGTTTCACGGACAGGATGTGATCCGCGCCGTCGCCGACGCTGAACAGCGGGGTGTATACCCCGTTGTCCGCGAGGGTTCGGGTCACATATTCCGAGGTGGTGCAAACCAGGTGCAGATGCCTGTTCATGTCCGCTGCCACGTCGCCGGGGAATCGGGATTCCTCCCAACCGTAACAACACAGTCCGTTATTAATGCCGTGCATGCCGGACAGTCGCAAGGGGTACATGTTGCGAAGCACGGTTGTCGCGGGAGTCGGGGATTCGCGATTCTCAACCAGCGCTGCTATCGAGGGGTGTGTGTCCAGAAAATTGCGGTCGGGCTGGTAGGGTCCGGTGGCTTCCGTGGGCCTGAGCGCGACCTCTTTGCCTATCTCGGCCAACCCCTGTGCTGCGTAGCGGTTGACCAGCGCCAGGCTGTAACTGGTATCGAATGGACCTTCGATGCAGAAATCCTTTCCAGTGCCGCCATGGAAACCTGTCCGACGGGCACTGCCTTTCAAGCCGTTCTTGACCAGCAGGCGCCGCAGGCGAGGATTTTCGATGCATACCGCCAGGACAGCCGCCAGGTCTGCCGGTTTTTTCACCTTTACTGTCAGGTAGGCGTCCGCGGGCAGTGCCGGGGGCGGTTCGGTCACTATGACGGAAGTACCGGTTTCAAAGGCGTGCACAAGGCGGTCATGTTCAGGCGAGGGGGTCAAATCCAGCAGCAGGTCAGCGGAGCGCCACTCGGCCTCCAGGTCACCCCATTTTCCTCCCTCTGAAAACGTCAGGGCGTGGCGCGGAAAGCGGTGTTGCTGTGCGCTATCCTGCAGGGCCTGTATGAGCGCCTCATTTGCATCCATGACTGAGAGCCGGATGCTGCAACGGGTCAATGCTGTTGCCATGGCCAGCGCCTGAATGGTCAGGTCGGCGCGGGCTGTCGGGAAATCCCGGGCGGGTAGGAGAACGTGAAAACGCTCTTCAACGGGTTTCATCATAGCGACCTGTCCTGTCCCTATCGGCGGCAACCTGGTGATCAAATGTCTGGAGATAAGTTTTCAGTTGCCGGAGCAGCGTGTTTTCATCGTAGCGGCGCACATTCCGGTCGCCACTGCTTTGCAGCGTCTGGCGCTCTGTTTCGGTTTCCAGTAAATGAGCCGTTGTAGCGGCGATTAACCGCGGGTCAGGGTCATCGATGATCAGGCCTGACTCCCCGAGTGTGTCGGGAATATTGGATGACGAAAATGCAACGACCGGGAGCCGGTGATACTGCGCTTCAATGAGCGGCATGCAAAACCCTTCATGCTCGCTTGCACACCAGTAAAGGCAGCTGTGCTGATAGAGCCATCGCAAATGACCGTCTTCGATAAGACCACTGATCACCACATCTTTTTCCAGCCCCCAGTGACGGATCCGTCGCCTGACGGTTTCCCCGAAACTTTCGTTGGCGTTGCCGGCAAGGAACAACAGGGGCCGCGGCCCGGCAGGACGTAATCTGAGCAGGTAACCCATGGCGTCGACCAGCAGGTCCTGTCGCTTGTTGGGTGCCAGGCGGCCGACACTGAGCAGGACGGAACGCGTGGCGCAGACATCCGCCCAGGGCGGGCGCGGGGCGGTACCGGCCAGGCTGTCGAAATCAACCAGTAGCGGCAGGGTGACGACATTCTTATAACCAAGGTCGTTCAATGCCGTGGTATTAAGTTCGGAGACACCGATAGCACCGGCGCACATGTCGGCCCACGCTTTTAGTTGGGATAGCCCTTTCTTCGCAAAGAAGTAGGGACCGGAGCCTTCGGGGAAATATTCCGGCGGGGTGATATTGTGGTAGACCAGAATGATGGGACAGCGGAGCCGGGTGAGCCACTGGTCCAGGTCGTGTCCCATGGAGTGGTGGACAAGTAATAGATGGCACGATCTATCATCGAACAGGTGCATGTCGTCGACGTTGTCGCGAAGTTCAAATGGCGGCCGGTGGCTGTAGATACCCGATTGATAGCCCAGGCGCCGCAACAGTTTCTGCACATAAAAAGCACTATGGGTCACGCCGTCACCGGTGGCGACAGTGGGTGCGAATTGATGAATGCAAATCCGGTCAGACATCAGGGCGTTCAGTTTTGCGGCTTGCAGGCCACCATCGCGTAGTCCCGCGGGCCATTGAACAGGGTGTCACAGAGCCTGCCGGTTTCCGTTTGATCGGTAAGTCGCTGGTCTTCCGGTACCGGATGAAGACGGTGGCTGCGAATATCGGCAAAACCGCGATAGGCGAGGAGAAATTCGCACAACGTGGGGGGGAGCGGATGCCGGTGGGTTGGATCCGTGTAAAAGTGATGCGCGGCTGTGATCAGATTCTCGGGGTTTGGCGTCTCGACGATCAACAGGCCTCCGGGCTTCAATACCCGCATGGTTTCCACAAGCAGAGTGTTGAGTGCTGCCAGGCTCAGGTGCTCTATCACGTGGAACGCCGTGACCATCGCGACGGAATCGCTCGCCTGGCTGCGCAGCCATTCAATGCCGTCACCCTGTTCCGCGTCCAGGCCCCTTTCGCGGCAGGTTGTGACATTGCGGTTGTTGAGGTCGATTCCGAATGGCCGGTATCCCGCACCGCCAAGCATCGACAGCCATTCTCCCCTGCCGCAGCCGATGTCCACCGACGGGGCCGCTTTTAGTTCCCGGGGCAGTCGCTCCTCCAGGATGGGTAGGTAAAAGGCGAGCCGCTCCCGTATCAGGCTGTCCGGACCCCGGAAGTGGGTTTCAAATGCGAGGTAGAAATCCTCGTCGACGGGGTCATCGTCCGTCGGGGCCGTGAAGCCGGTATTAGAGGAAGCCGCCAGTCGCTGGCGGAGTTCGCGGTTTTCATCCTTCAAGGACTGAAAGTCCCGTTGCCATGCCTTCATGGTTTGCGCCAGCGATTGCTCCACATGTGCAATGGCATCCTGGCGCAATCTGTTCTGTTCGTGTTCCGCGAGCATCAACCCCTCGCGCAGTCGGGGTATGTCGCTCAGTTGGCGCTGAACCTGCAACAGGGTTCTCTTGATATTGCCAATGGTCAGAAGCGCCAGCGCGGCTTCCAGCGCCCTCCCGATTACCGGGGTGCGTACCGCAATCCAGTTCAGCCATGCCCTGCGCAAGTGAAATCGTTGTGGACGAGACCGGGCAGGCCTTGAGTAGCGAAGCCCGGCTGCGATGGCGCTCCTGCTGACACCTGATTCGAGCAGTTTGAGATGATGTTGAAAGCCTTCCGCGTCCGCGTCCCTGCCCAGGAAGGTGTGGTAGGCCGCCTGGATGAAGTCCTCGTTGTCGAGCGCGTAAAGGTCCTCGAGGGTGTCGATGTTGAAAAGTGCCGTGTGTTCCTGATCGCTCCGGGTGTGCTGCTCTTCAGAGGATAGGGTTTCCAACCGGGCGAGCCGAGCCGCGACGGCTTGTTCGAGGTTGTCGTAATCTATGCTCGGATTGTTATGCTGGAACATGGCTAGCCGTCTTCAAAAATCGGATTGAGGTTGCACACTCCGCCAAACTGGGGGCCACGAATTCCCGATACCTCGAAGCGCAATGCGTTGTCCCACCAGTGATAACAGTGCTGTGTGTGATCAACACCTTCGTGTAGTGCAAGGGTAATCGTATATTGTCCCGGGCTGAGGCGCATCGGGAATCGAAAACGGACGCGCCTGGATTCGCCCGGCCTGAGCAGGATTGTCTCGCCGAGCAAATGGCTGTTGGTGCCGAACATATCCTGTCCAAACCGGTCGCGGATCATCATACCCAGGGAAAGCGGGGGTATGTCGCTGTGGCAGGAAAGCTCGGCCTCCACCAGCATTTCTTCACCGCATGTCACAGCGGTGCTTCCCGAATCCGCGCCTTCCGAACGGACTGCCGTTATCGCCGCCTTGAAATTGCCGTAGCCGCCGTCCACCACCGAATGCTCCGGGGCGGGTACATCATCTCCGGCCAGCAGCTTGTTATAGTGATTGACGGCGGTTTCGGGCTCGCCATCGGCCAGAACTTCCCCGTCGCTCAGTACAACCACCCGGTCGCAGAGCATTTTGATTGCGTTGAGATCGTGGGACACGAAAATGATAGAGCCACCGCCGGAGCGAAACTCCCGGATTTTTCTCATGCATTTTTGCTGGAAGTGCCCGTCGCCTACCGAGAGTGCCTCGTCGACAAGAAATATGTCCGGGTCCGCATGGATTGCGATGGCGAAAGCGAGGCGCATGACCATACCTGAAGAGTATGTGCGCAGGGGCTCGTGGATGAACGAACCCAGCTCGGCGAATTCGACAATATGTGCTTTCCTGTGCGCCAGTTCGGACTCGGTCATGCCCAGCAGCAAACCGTTGGTGCGGATATTGGCAAGGCCGGACAGGCCCATGTCGAATCCGGTTCCCAGTTCCAGCAGGCCGGTAATGCGGCCGCTACTGGAGATGGTGCCGGCATCCGGCATGAGAACGCCGTTGAGAATTTTCAGGAGTGTGGATTTTCCCGCACCGTTGCGGCCGATTATGCCGAGGGTCTCTCCATCCTCGACCCTGAAGTTGATGTTTCTCAGGGCATTGTAGCGGTCGTGATAACGGCGCCTGAAAAGAATCTCTCTGAGCCTGTCCGATGGCCGTTGATAGCGTTTAAATGATTTTTCCAACCCCGATACCTGTATCACTGCGCTCTCCTGTATCGAGGTTCTGACGCCGAACGAGCAGCGGAAGAGCTACAGAAAGTCACGAATATCCCTCTCAAGCTTGCGGGTGATAAACAGCCCGATACCCAATAGCACAAACCCGATGGCACCCACGGCAAACAGCGGCGTGAGATCCGGGGCGGCTCCCAGAATCAGTGCGTCTCGGAGGGCATGGGTGGTATGAAATATCGGGTTGACGGCAAATAA
>PABE01000129.1 GCA_002702725.1 Porticoccaceae bacterium | reverse complement strand
CGTTCACTGCCGGACAGGCAGCTTAGAAAGCTTCTCGGAGAGGTTGGAATCCTCCTCGTTGGTTCACTGCCGGACAGGCAGCTTAGAAACCGATGATCAGGTCGTCATAGTGCTTGCCAAGGTTCACTGCCGGACAGGCAGCTTAGAAAGTGACCTCTCCCACTCGATAACAGGGCCGCCAGTTCACTGCCGGACAGGCAGCTTAGAAAGGAGTAGTCGCCAATGTCGGTGTTGGTGGTGGGTTCACTGCCGGACAGGCAGCTTAGAAATTTGACGGCGAGTATTTTGCACCGCGGGTAGCGTTCACTGCCGGACAGGCAGCTTAGAAAAGCTGCTGATGGGCAGGCGGATAGTGGGGGATGTTCACTGCCGGACAGGCAGCTTAGAAATGTACAATTTCGTACCCAAACGCCTTGCAAAGGTTCACTGCCGGACAGGCAGCTTAGAAAATTCGGAAGCGACTTTTTCTGATTGCCCGGTGGTTCACTGCCGCACAGGCAGCTTAGAAAAGTGACGGCATGGAGCGATATTGCCAGCATGGGTTCACTGCCGCACAGGCAGCTTAGAAAACAATACAGAGTAACTATGAAAGTCTCCTAAGGTTCACTGCCGCACAGGCAGCTTAGAAAAGTTGGATGGATGCCCAGAGCACGCCCGCAATGTTCACTGCCGCACAGGCAGCTTAGAAACCAAAAACTCCGGCGGCTTGTGGCACGTCATGGTTCACTGCCGCACAGGCAGCTTAGAAAGAGCTACGAGCCATCCGCGCTGAAAACTCAGCGTTCACTGCCGCACAGGCAGCTTAGAAAAAATGTGCCGCTGACTTGAACTCAGGCGCGATGTTCACTGCCGCACAGGCAGCTTAGAAACCATGGACGGCCGGGGAATTGAGGTAGGGCAGGTTCACTGCCGCACAGGCAGCTTAGAAAACCCGCGGACCGACACAGGAAATTCTCGCCATGTTCACTGCCGCACAGGCAGCTTAGAAAAGACCGCATGCGCGACATCGTCGAGCCCCTGGGTTCACTGCCGCACAGGCAGCTTAGAAAGACACCCTGATCCGAATCCAGACTGAGTTTGCGTTCACTGCCGCACAGGCAGCTTAGAAAATTGGGATGTCCTCTTTAGCCGAATACCATCAGTTCACTGCCGCACAGGCAGCTTAGAAATTCGTATATCTCGGTCTTGACGGATTCTTTCTGTTCACTGCCGCACATGCAGCGCAGAAATCAAACTCGTGGATATAGACGGGATTAGATTAGTTCATCGCGACATGGACACCTTAGCGCTAGGCTGGAAAGTCAGTGATTTTAAGGCGTTTCTGAACGTGTGGCTCTAGGCAATGAACGTTGATATTTCGATATTCGCAACCGGTAGTAAGATTGCTCCGGCAAATTGAAAGCAACGTTAGATGCGTGGCGTCCTGTGCTTAATAGGCTATGTTGGTTATTAAATAAAACCTCTTATTCTCCGCAGCGACAATTTCGATTTCATCATCAACCCGCTTGCCCAGTGCCTTTCGTGCGACCGGTGAATCGATGGAAATGTAACCTTTCTTCGGGTCAATTTCATCGGCACCGACGATTCGCCAGGTATGTTCATTACCCGGTTCGTCCTCAACGGTTATCCATGCGCCGAAGTACACTTTGCCCTGGTCCTGTGGGGGTCGATCGACGATGGTGAGCTCATCAAGGCGCTTGCGTAAATATCGCACCCTGCGGTCTATTTCCCGGAGCCGGCGTTTGCCGTAAATGTAATCTCCGTTTTCGGAGCGATCGCCATTTTTAGCCGCTTCATGCACGACGGCGGTGACTTGAGGCCGCTCGACCCGCCATAGCTGATCAAGCTCCCTGCGCAGGGCGTCGGCGCCCTCCGGGGTAATATAGGGAGAGCTCTTGGGTTGTGGCGGTCGATAGCGTGACATGGTGCTCGTGATAATCCGATGGCTTGGCGCTGCGGTCAGAGGTTTTCGATCTTGAGGCTGGGCAGGTGTTCTTCGCTGCTGATACCAAGGATGGTGCGATAAAAAACCAGTTCGGCCTCAAGCGCAATTTTGATGTTTGCGGCTTTTCGAAATCCATGGCCCTCGTCTGCAAAGGTGATATAGCTGACGGGAATCTGCTTTTCACGCAGGGCTTCAACCATTTCCTCCGCCTGCCGGGGCGGGACAACCTTGTCCTCCAGACCCTGGAAAAAGATGACCGGGCACTGCAGGCTTTCGGTGTGCTTGGCGGGTGAGCGCGCCAGATAGATATCGAGTTTATCGGGGTAGGGGCCAATCAATTTCTCGAGGTAGTGTGACTCGAATTTGTGGGTATCGCGGGCCAGGGTTTCAAGATCGCCAATGCCGTACAGGCTGGCGCCGGCGCGGAAGTGACTGGTAAAAGTGAGTGCCGCGAGGACGGTGAAGCCGCCGGCACTGCTGCCACGAATGAGGACTTTTTCCCGGTCTATCAATCCCTGGTTGCTGAGGTAATCGACGCCGGCGCAGGCGTCCGCTACGTCGGCGATGCCCCATTGTCCGTTGAGTTTTTGCCGATACTCCCGTCCGTAGCCGGTACTTCCCCGGTAGTTCACGTCTAGCACGGCAAAACCCCTGGAGGTCCAGTATTGAATCTTGTAGTTGAGGGCTGTACTGGTGGCGCCGGTGGGACCACCATGGCAGAGCACCAGAAGTGGCGGCTTGTCCTGGTCAGGTCCTCTAAAGTCGGGGTTGCGGGGTGGATAATAAAAGCCATGGGCTCTTTCGTTACCTGCGGTATTAAAACTCACCGGTTGCGGTTGGCTGAGGTATCTGTCGTAGCCTTCGGCGGAGGATTTTATGGTCGTCTGCTGACCGCCGTGGCTGATGGTGATGATGTCGGCGGCGACGGAAGCCGAACCGGCAACCATTACTGCCCGGCCTTCACCGGCGGCGAGTGACGATAGCTGGGTGTAATCCAGGGTTATCCGCTCGAGCTTTTCGGTCCGGGTGTCGATCAGCCCCAGATGCCAGGTGCCATTCCGGGTAAAGAGCGCCGCTATATGCTGCCCGTCGATAAACCCCCAGGTTCGCATGCCGAGTATCCACAGTGGGGTCGCAAAATCCGCTTCGAGGGATGCTACCGCCACGGTGGCTCCGTTTCGTCTTCGGTAAAGGTTCCACCAGCCGTTTTTGTCAGAGACAAAATACAGCGTGCCGTCGGGGGACCAGCCGGGCTGGAAGATGGCCTCTTCCTGGCCACCGGCGACCAGTCGGGGCTCGGTTAAAGCGCCCTCTTCGGTGATTTTTGCCTGCCACAGAGCAGTACCGTCCCAGGGCATATTGGGGTGATTCCAGCTGATCCAGCAGACCTTGTCTGCACCACTGTCCAGATGCGGATACGCATAGAAATCATCGCCGCTGGTGAGCACATTGAGAACCCCTGTCGGTGCATCGAGACTGATGGCGACCAGCATGTTGTCCGGTTCGCGGCCATCATCGTGGTGTTGTTCCATGACGCATAACAGCCGGTGGCGCTTCTGGTCCAGTGTCAGATCGGCGAACCGGCAGTCGGTTCCGTTGTGGCTAATGGCTTCGGGTTCTTTGTAGGGGCTGGTTAAATCCAGCCGGTAGAGACGCTGGTCATCCTGGGCGACATAGAACAGCTGGTTGTCGCCAATGACCCAGGATCTTCCGCCGTATTCGTGAACGCGGCTCCGTGTGCTTAAAGGGTAGGGAAGCAGGTCCCATTCGTTGCCGTCGGGAAGACGGGCGACAACGGTGGTGCGGCCATTTTCGGCGGGACGGGTTTCCTGCCAGTAAATGACGCCGTCGACCACACAGGGAAAATCCCGACCCGGGGTGCCGCGGTTGATCATGTCGGCGGTGATCGGCGACTTCCAGCCGCCGTAGGCGGCAGCGACTGGAGCCTTGGGGTTGGATTGCATATCAGCCACCTGCGAGTTTGACGGTATAGCCTTCCTTGACAAGGGCATCGCGGATTTTCTCGCGATGGTCGCCTTGAATTTCAACGACACCGTCCTTGACGGTGCCACCGGTGCCGCACAGTTGCTTGAGCTTCTTGGCCATTTGCACCATTGTGCCGTTGTCCAGGGACAGTCCGCTGATGGTGGTGACTCCTTTCCCCTTGCGACCGCTGGTTTCCCTGCGGATGCGCACGATGCCGTCACCGGGGGGCGGGATTGCCGGGGCTGTGTCCTCGGGGCGAATGCGGCCCTTGTCCGTTGAATATACGAGTCTGGAGTCCTTTGACATTGCTTTTGCTCCGGAGTGCCGGGTGCTCGGGGTTGGTTATAAACGAAATACTGCTGATTTCAATCTGGCTGACACGTTAGCACTATTTTGCCGATATGCTCGCGACTTTCCATCAATCGATGAGCAGCAGTAGCGTCGGCAAGGGGGAATTGTGCATGTACCTGCGGGTGAAAACGTCCTGACTCAACCAATGGCCACAGTTTTTCGCGAACGTTCCGGGCGATTTCCGATTTGACGGGTATTGGCTGACTGCGCAGGGTCGACCCGGTGAGGATGAGTTGCTTTAGCATCACGGGCATCAGGTCGACGCTGACCTTCGAACCCTCCAGGAAAGCCAGAGAGATGATGCGGCCCTTGGGGGCTGCGACTTTGATGTTTTTCTGCACATTGTCGCCGCCGACGACGTCGAGAATCAGATCGGCCCCCCGGCCGTCATTCAGTGCCTTCAGATCTCTGAAGTCTTCGCGGTGATAATTGAATGCCTTGGCTGCTCCCAGTGTTTCGCAGTACCGGCATTTTTCATCGCTGCCGGCGGTTGCGAATACGGTGGCACCGAGTAGCGCTGCAATCTGAATCGCGGTGCAGCCAATGCCGCCGCTACCGCCATGGACCAGCACGGTATCACCGGCTTTCAGGTCGCCGCGCATGACCAGGTTGAACCAGACGGTGAAGCAGGTTTCCGGCAGTGATGCCGCTGTCGAGAAATCGAGGCGGCGCGGCAGCGGCAGGCACAGTGACTGGTTCGCGACTGCGTAGTGGCTGTAGCCGCCGCCGGAGAGCAGCGCGCAAACCGGATCGCCTATGTGATAATCCGTTACCGCTGGGCCAATGGCTACTATGGTGCCGGCCACCTCCAGCCCCGGAATATCGGTTACCCCGGGTGGCGGTGGATAAAGCCCCTGTCTTTGCAGTATATCCGGGCGATTGACCCCGGCGGCACGCACCGCAATCAGCACCTCATCCGCGGCCAGATCGGGCAATGGCCGTCGGCTTAACGTCATCACTTCCGGGCCGCCATGGCGCTGGAACGTTATGCACGCCGTGTCCCTGGGTGGGGTCATAAGGACATCCCCTGGCCGAGTATAAACATGAGACAAATCACAGCACCCACAAGTGGCATGCCTGTTTTAATCAGGCCGTGGTCATGCTCCCGGAAACGCACAACCAGCAGCGCCAGATTGACCAGCAGGAAAACCCCAAGTATCAGCGCGCTGGTAATCTTGGCCAGGGTCGCCAATGGCAGTAGAAGGGCAAACAGGAATACGAGGGCGCCGACGCCGGCTGTTGCCAGGTGGGGTATGCGGGTGCTGTCATGGACGCTGGCCAGAAAGGCGGGCGCAAGCCCCCGGTTTGCCATTCCGTATAACACCCGTGAGCCCATAATGATCTGAATCAGCGCGCCGTTGGTCACCGATGCGATACTGATCAGGCCGATGGTGCCGACCGGCATGAACCCGGTTGCTTCGATCACCAGCGCCAGGGGGGCCTCGGAGGCGGCAAGTTGCTCNAGGGGCANGGTNGTTAGCGCCGTCAGNGTCACTAACACATACAGTANTGTGGTTCCCANCAGGACGATGGCGATCCCCATCGGCAGATCCCGGCGGGGATTTTTCACTTCNTCGGCCATNTTGACCATGTCTTCGAACCCTATGCAGGCATAAAACGCCAGGAATGCGCCGATGATGACACCTCGCCCGTCAGCGAGGCTGGCGGGCAGAAAATACCGCTCCGGATTTTCCAGGACAAGGTGCAGGTTGCCATGTCCTGCGGCAACGACAAGGCACAGGCCGAGGATCTCCACCACGGTAATGGCGATGGCCAACCCTACTGATGTCGCGACACCGCGCATGGCGACAAAGGTAAGCACCCCCACGAAGCCGAGTACCACCAGCCACTCGGGCAGGTTAAAAAAGTAGTCGAAGTAACCGAAAAAGCCACGGGAGATGGTCGCCGATGACACCACGCCGGCCATGACAATACTGTAACCAACGAGTCGGGATAGCCAGGGCACGCCAAAGCTGTGCTGTACGTAGGCGGCGGGGCCGGCACTCTCCGGCATCCGTCGGGACAGAATGGCAAAGGAATAGGCGCTGAAGGCTACAACCAGGGCCGCGAGGAGGAAAGCCAGGGGCGATAGATAGCCACTTTCGCCCGCGACTTTGCCCACCAGAACATAAATGCCGGCACCGAGAATGGTGCCGGCACCGTAAAGGACCAATTCCGGTAGTCCCAGTGCTTTGCGAAGCTGGGGGTGGGGAGTGCTGGCGGGCTGATTCAGGGGCATCCGGTGAACCTTGGTTTCGGCACAGTTAGGCTGGCAACGGCCAATGCTGACATTTTTTCCATGCGGCTGTGAAGGCGTTCAAGAGTCTGGCACTATCTAACAATTACTAATAGCCAATCCCGCGGCCCTGTGTCGCCGGTATAAGGGGGCAGTCCCGCCATGGTATTTCATTCGCCGTTGCGAAAACGGCTTCACCTGATTATTTTTGGTACCGACACCCCCGCCGGCAAGCTGTTTGATGTCGTGCTCATCTACGGCATTTTAGTCAGTGTCGCGGCGGTTATGCTCGATTCTGTCGAGGCGGTCAACCAGCGTTACGGGGTCTATTTGTTCTACCTGGAGTGGGCCTTTACGCTGCTCTTCACCCTCGAGTACGCAGTACGCGTCTATGTTTCGCCCCGGCCGCTCCGGTATGTGTTCAGTTTCTATGGGCTGGTCGATCTGTTGTCCATTGTGCCCACGTATCTGGCGGTCTTTTTTGCCGACGCCAACTATCTGTTGATGATTCGCATGTTGCGGGTGCTGCGGGTTTTCCGGGTGATGAAGCTTGTTCGCTACAGCCAGGAGGCCACATTTCTGTTGCGCGCCCTCCACTCCGCGCGACGTAAAATCACGGTATTTTTTCTCGGTGTGCTGGTGATGTCGACCGTGTTCGGGTGCTTTATGTTTGTGGTTGAGGGGCCGGAAAATGGTTTTACCAGTATTCCCAAAAGTATCTACTGGACCATTGTAACGATCACCACCGTCGGCTACGGGGATATCACTCCCAAGACGGCCTGGGGACAGATTATTTCGACCATGTCCATGCTCACAGGTTACTCCATAATTGCGATTCCCACCGGTATCGTGTCAGTGGAGTTCTTCAATGAGGCGACCCGGGAGCAGCGGGGAGATTACCGGGTCAAGGCCTGTTCACGGTGTGGCGGTCAGGGGCATTACGAAAACGCAGTCTATTGCCAGTTCTGCGGTCACACTTTTCCTCCGCCGGATATTTGAATGGTGGATTGCGACCGGGGATTACGGGTTCTCAGTTTTTCGATTGTGTGGTATAACCCTTCTCGGACTAGGGGTAATTTGGCCCTGATCCTGCCCTCTTGCATGCCTCAAAGTGTTGGCATTCGTTTACTTTTTGCCCTGATTTCGGTATAAATCCCCGGACCATGTTGTTATGGTCGGCTGCTGCCTTTTTCTTTAAAAAAAGGCGATTTATAGGGGGATTTTTTTTGAAGCCGACAGATATCCATCATCCAGAGTATTTTCACAAAGTCGTTGATTGTCAGTACGCCTGCCCAGCGCATACCCCGGTACCAGAATACATACGTTTGATCGCCCAAGGCCGTTACGACGATGCCTATATGATCAACTGGGAATCCAATGTTTTTCCCGGTGTCCTCGGGCGCACCTGCGACCGTCCCTGTGAGCCGGCGTGTCGCCGTGGCCGGGTGGAAGAAGAACCGGTGGCTATCTGCCGCCTGAAGCGCGTCGCCGCTGACAACAAGGTGAAGGAAGATGTTGCCAAACGGATTCCTCCCAAAGTGGCAAAAAAGAACGGTAAAAAAGTCGCCCTGATCGGCGCGGGCCCCGCGTCCCTTACCGTCGCCCGCGATCTGGCACCCCTCGGTTACAAGCTGCATATCTTTGACGCCCAGAGCAAGGGTGGTGGCTTCATGCGCAGCCAGATTCCGTCCTTCCGTCTGCCCGAGGAAGTGCTCGACGAAGAGATCGGTTACATCCTGGGCATGGGCCCGGTCGTTCAGTTCGACACCTATGTCGATAGCCTCAAGGAACTGCTCGAAAAAGATTACGACGCCGTCTTTGTCGGTTCCGGTGCCCCCCGTGGTCGCGACCTGAAAAATCTACCCGGTCGTCAGGAGGCGGACGCCAATATCCACATCGGCATCGACTGGCTCGCCAGCGTGGCCTTCGAACATACGGCGAAAATCGGCAAAAAAGTCATCGTTCTCGGCGGTGGTAATACGGCCATGGACTGCTGCCGAACCGCCCGCCGTCTTGGCGGCGATGACGTCAAGGTAATCGTGCGCAGCCCCTTCGCCGACATGAAGGCTTCCCCCTGGGAGAAAGAGGATGCCATCAATGAAGACATCCCGATTATCGACAACCACACACCCAAGGAGTTTGTCATCGAGGACGGCAAGCTGGTGGGCATGCGCTTTGAAAAAGTGAAGGCGGAGTACGACGAGAACGGTCGCCGCAGCCTGGTACCCACCGGTGAAGACCTGGTGTTCTATCCCTGTGATGAAGTGCTGATGGCGATCGGCCAGGAAAATGCGTTCCCCTGGGTCGAACGGGACATTGGCATTGTCTTCGACAAGTGGGGTATGCCAGTCCTGAATAAGGACACTTTCCAGTCATCCAATCCGAAGGTGTTCTTTGGCGGCGATGCGGCATTTGGTCCGGAAAATATTATCACTGCCGTGGCCCACGGCCACCAGGCGGCGATTTCCATTGATCTGTTCTGCCGCGGGGAGGACCCCCAGAAACGTCCCGCGCCGGGTGTCACCCTGATCAGTCAGAAGATGGGTGTCCATGAGTGGAGTTACGACAACCAGGTGGATGATGACCGCCGCTACAAGGTGCCCCACGCGGAGAAGACCCTGGCGCTCTCCGACCGCAAACTTGAGGTCGAACTGGGTTTCGACGTGGCAACGGCTTTCCGCGAGGCGGAGCGGTGCCTGAACTGCGATGTTCAGACGGTGTTCTTTGACGCGCGCTGTATTGAATGTGATGCCTGCGTCGATATCTGCCCGACCGATTGCATTAATTTCGTCGACAACGCCGACGAGGAAAACCTGCGCAAGAGCCTCAAGGTGCCGGCGCGCCAAAAGGACCAGGACCTGTACGTTTCCGATACATTGAAGACGGGTAGGGTGATGGTCAAAGACGAAAACGTCTGCCTCCATTGCGGTCTGTGTGCCGAGCGCTGTCCCACCTCGGCGTGGGATATGCAGAAATTCCTCTACGAAGTGACCAAGGCTGCGCCCCTATGCAACGTATAGAAGCTGTTAATGATTTTGTAATCCGTTTTGCCAACGTCAACGGAACGGGTTCTGCCAGCGCCAACAACATGTTTGCCAAGGCGGTTTTCCGCATGGGTATTCCCGTATCGCCCAAGAATATTTTCCCGTCCAACATTCAGGGGCTTCCCACCTGGTACGAAGTGCGGGTGAGCGAAAAGGGCTACCTGGGCAGTCGCGGCGGCGTCGACTTCATGGTCGCCGTCAACCCCCAAAGTATGCAGCAGGATGTAGACTGTGTTGAGCCCGGCGGTTATTTCTTTTATGACAATACAAAGCCCCTGGACATCCGTTATCAGCGCAGCGATGTGAATTACATCGGCATACCCTTGACGGATATCTGCCGCCGGGAATACGCCGATCCCAAACAGCGTCAATTGTTCAAGAACGTGATTTACGTGGGCGCACTGTCGGCACTCCTGGATCTCGAATTCGGTGTGCTGAAAGATCTGGTTGCCGAACAGTTCAAGGGCAAGGAAAAACTGGTCGCCCCCAATATTCATGCGCTGGAGCTCGGTTATCAATACGCGGTAGAAAACTTCAAATGTCCCCTGAGCGTTCGCCTGGAACGTCGCGACGCAGTGGGTGAGAAAATCCTTATGGAAGGCAATGCCGCCATCGGTCTCGGCGCGATCTACGGTGGCGCCACCGTTGCCGCCTGGTATCCGATTACACCGTCTACCTCCGTGGTTGAGGCCTACGAAAAATACGCCAACCGTTTGCGCATTGATCCGGGCAGCGGTGACAAAAAGTTCGCCATTGCCCAGGCCGAGGATGAACTGGCAGCCATGGGTATGGTGGTCGGTGCCGCCTGGAACGGCGCCCGCGCCTTTACCGCGACCTCCGGCCCCGGCGTTTCCCTGATGAGTGAATTTCTCGGTCTGGCTTACTTTGCCGAAGTGCCGGTGGTACTCGTGGATGTCCAGCGGGCCGGTCCCTCGACGGGTATGCCTACGCGCACCCAGCAGTCCGACCTGTTCGCCGCGGCCTATGCTTCCCACGGCGATACCAAGCATATCCTCCTGTTCCCGGCTGACCCGAAAGAGTGCTTTGACATGGCGGCGCAGTCGTTTGAGTTGGCGGACCAGCTCCAGACCCCGATTATCATCATGACCGATCTGGATCTGGGCATGAATGACAATATGTCTGAACCGCTGGAATGGGACGACAGCAAAAACTATGACCGCGGCAAGGTATTCACCGCCGAGCAGCTTGACGCCATGAAAGAGCGTTTCGGGCGTTACCTGGATATCGACGGCGACGGTATTTGCTATCGCACCTATCCTGGCACCCACCCGGAAAAGGGCGCGTTCTTTACCCGCGGGACTTCCCGCGATGAGTACGCAATCTACACCGAGAGCAGCGATGCGTACGTCGCGAACATGGAGCGTCTGCTGCGCAAGTTCGAGACCGCCAAGAGCTATGTCCCCGCGCCGGAGTTTATTCCCGCCGCCGAGAGTACCAAAGACGGCATTATCTTCTTTGGCACGAGCACGGCTGCGGCGCTCGAGGCCATGGACATGCTGGCCGCCAATGGCACCCATCTCGACGGGATGCGGGTCAGGTCATTTCCGTTCAATAAAGAGGTCGAGGACTTCATTGCCGCCCATGACCGGGTTTTTGTCGTTGAGCAGAACCGCGATGGACAGCTGCGCAAGATGCTCATCGTCGAGTGCGATATCGATCCCAAAAAGCTGCTGTCGGTGCGTTATTACGGCGGGATGCCCATCACCGCGCGCCACATCACCAGCCAGATCCACCAGCTTAAGGGTGGAGCCACAGTGACCAAGATTCGCCGCAAGGCAGGTTAATTGCTATGAGCTATATTAGACCCAATTTCCGTCATCCCGAGCTGGCGACCAATGAGCTCGGTTACTCGCGCCGTGACTACGAGGGAAGCCTGTCGACGTTGTGCGCCGGTTGCGGCCATGATTCCATCAGTGCCGCGATTATTCAGGCCTGTTTCGAGAACGCAGTCCCGCCCCATAAGGTCGCGAAAATTTCCGGTATCGGCTGTTCGTCCAAGACACCAACGTATTTTCTCAACAAATCACACGGGTTCAACTCTGTGCATGGGCGCATGCCGTCCGTCGCCACTGGTGCCAACCTGGCCAATCGGGACATGATTTATATCGGGGTATCCGGTGACGGTGACAGTGCCTCCATTGGTTTTGGCCAGTTTGCCCACGTCACCCGCCGTAACCTCAACATGCTGTATATTGTTGAAAATAACGGTTGTTACGGTTTGACCAAAGGCCAGGATTCCGCCACCGCCGATGTCGGCTCAGCGAGCAAAAAAGGTGTGCCCAACCCCTACGAGCCGATCGATCTTTGTACCACCGCGTTGCAAATGGGCGCTACTTTTGTTGCCCGTAGCTTCTCCGGTGACAAGGCGCAATTGGTACCCCTGATCAAGGCTGCGATTGCCCACCGGGGGTTTGCATTTATCGATGTGATTTCTCCCTGTGTGACCTTTAACAATACCGCCAAGTCCACCAAGGGTTACGAATTTATCCGCGATCATATGGCGGCCACCGGCAAGATGGATTTTGTGCCTGTCCGTCAGGAGATTACCGCCGACTATACGCCGGGGTTCACCCAGGAAATCACGCTCCATGACGGCTCTGTGATTCACCTGTATAAACAGGATGCCAAACTTCTCGCCACGGATCGCGATTCGGCGCTCCGCGCGGTTCAGGAACACAAAGCCCGCGGTGAAGTCCTTACAGGGCTGCTGTATATCGAGCCGGATGATCCGGACTTCCATGAAATTCAGGCAACCGTCAAAAAGCCCCTCAGGGACCTGGACGCTTCAGATCTGTGCCCGGGACAACGGGCCCTGGAGGCGATCAACTCCAATTTGCGTTGAGTCGTATATTCATCCCTGGAGTGGTGGGGTAACAAGAGACTGTTGCCCCTTTTTTCTACGTTTCAATGCGGGTCTTGGGCTATTCCTGATCGCCTCGGGCCTGGCCATGGACGCTGTCTGCCGCTATGTTAGTGGTTGTTGTCGTTGCCAAAGCACGCCCTGGCGAACGGAGGAGGGTTTATGAGCCTGTCGGAGTCCATAGAGTCGAAATTGCGCGCGAGCCTGTCGCCGGACCATCTGGAAATTGTCAACGAAAGTCATATGCACAGCGTGCCTCCGAACTCGGAGACCCATTTCAAGGTGGTCATCGTTGCCGCCGCGTTTGATGGTTTGAGACCGGTCAAACGTCATCAGCTTGTCTATCAGCAGCTACAGGAAGAATTTGCCGGCGGCCTGCACGCCCTGGCGCTTCATACATACACACCGTCCGAATGGCAGGGACGGGCACCGGTGTCCCCCCAGTGCCTTGGGGGTTCAAAAGCCGCGAATTAGCGGATCAAATGAGCACTCGATGCGATTGGCTTTCTTGCTGTTAACCCTTGAGAAAGCAATGCGCATGATAATGCTGCAGGAACGAGCCAGCGGATTGGTGTATTTAGAACCGGAAGCGCGCATGGTCCGATGGGGGGGTTAACCCGGTTGACCTCCATTAACGTCAGAGAGGAGAAGATGTCATGAAATACAAAGTACTTTTCGCGATTGCGGTGGCTTTTGTCGCTGTTTCCGGCTTTAGCTTTGCGGGTCTAACGCCGGCGCAGGCGCCGGAGGGCGCAAGGGCCTATATTATTTCGCCCAGCGATGGCGCCACCGTATCAAGTCCCGTTACCGTGGTATTTGGTTTGCAGAACATGGGCGTTTCCCCGGCAGGTGTCGAGCGGGATGCGACAGGCCATCACCATCTGCTGATCGATGTCGATGCAATGCCTCCCGCGGGCCAACCGATTCCTGCTGACGACCGGCATCGCCATTTTGGTGGCGGTCAAACCCAGGTGGAGCTGGATCTCGCCCCCGGGACCCACACCCTGCAACTCTTGCTCGGCGACCATCTCCATGTGCCCCATAACCCACCCGTTGCCTCGGAGAAAATCACCATAATCGTTGAGTAAACCTGCGAACCGGTCAGAGCCCGCTTCCAGGAAAAGGCGGGCGCTGGTTGGTCAGGTTGAACAATAACCGTCTTACTTGTGCGGTTATTAATCTGGATCAATTTCTCAATTCTCCCCCGGTGGTTTACTGACACCAACGAACCAACCGAGGGGGAGCCTCAATGAAAAAACATGCGATTGCCTTTACTGTTGCGGCAGCCACAGCCCTTTTGTCTGCCCAGGCGGGAGCCTACGAAACCGGGGATCTGATTCTTCGCGTCGGCGCGGCCCTTGTGGCGCCGGATGAGAGCAGTTCCAGGCTGGATATCCCTGCGCTGGGGGGGAAGATTCCCGGATCCTCCGCCAGCGTCGATGACAACACCCAGCTTGGCTTGACCGGCACCTATATGCTGAGCCCTAACTGGGGCCTTGGCCTGCTGGCGGCGACGCCGTTCAAGCACGATGTCTCCGCCGACACCGGCGCGATTGGCTTGGGTTCTGTGGACGCGGCATCCGTTAAACATCTGCCGCCGACGTTGACGGTGCAGTTCTTTCCCATGGATTCCGCGTCGGCATTTCAGCCCTATGTCGGAGCGGGTATTAACTACACGGTGTTTTTCAGCGAATCTGTAGACAGTGAACTGGAATCTGTTCTCGGCAATGGCGATATTGAACTTGATGACTCCTGGGGGCTGGCGCTTGAGGCAGGTGTCGATTTTGATCTGGGCAACAACTGGGTTCTGAATGCTGCTGTCTGGTATCTTGATATCGCCACTGAGGCCAAGTTTGATTTTGACAGCGGCGTTACCATCAAGACCGATGTCGACATTGACCCTTGGGTTTACGCGCTGACAGTCGGCTATAAATTCTGAGCTCTCAGTAAAAAGCCGGGCAACTGCCCGGCTTTTTACTTTGCGAGCCCCGTACTGATCAGGTATTGGCCAGGGATTTGAGGCGTTCCAGATCGGTGATTTCGATCTCTTTCTTGTCGACGGCCAGTAATTCCTGTTTCTGGAAGCGGCTGAAAACGCGACTGACGGTCTCGACGGTCAGGCCGAGGTAATTGCCGATATCGGCCCGCGACATGGGCAGGCGGAACCGGGTTCCCGATAATTTGCGTCGGGCATTTCGAACCGAGATGCTGGTCAGAAGGGTCGCAATACGCTCTTCGGCACTGTTTTTACTGAGCATGGTTATCAGTTGCTGGTCGTTGGTGATTTCCCTGCTCATGAGTGTAAAGAAGTGGCGTTGCAAGGAGGGGATCTGGATACTCAACTCCTCCATACGGGAAAAGGGGATTTCACAAATGGCAGAGGTCTCCAGGGATACGGCTGCGTTGATATGATTCGGATGGCCGATGCCGTCCATCCCAAAAATTTCACCCGGCAGATAGAAGCCGGTGACCTGCTCGACGCCTTCGTTGTTGACGGTGAAGCCCTTGATGGCACCGCTTCGAACGGCATAGATGGATCGGAACGGCTCCCCGGCGTGGTAGATGTATTCTCCTTTCTGGAGAGGCCTTCCGCGTTCAATGATGCGATCGAGGCGATCAATCTCATCGCTTTGCAGTGCCATTGGGAGGCACAGGGCATTCATTCGGCAATCGCCGCAGTTGACAGCACCGTTATGAGGACATTTGGCGTCCATGTTGAAGCTACCCCCGGTCATATACCAGAGGATTATAGCCAGTCAATTGTCCCAGGTCACGACCCTTTTCGCAGTGGCTATCCGTCGCAAAATATGCTGCAGGTTGAGGGCGCCAAGGGTGGTGAGGGAGGGGGGATGTGCATAATCTTCGAGCCAGCCAAGGGCCCGAAGTTCGGCGATGAACTCGGGGTCAAGCCGATATCCTTCACAGAAAAGGTGCCGGTAGCAGAAGCTTTCCTGTAGAAACCTGTAAAGGAACTGCGAATCGAGTGGTCTGCACGACCAGCTGGCGACAGGCGATTGCTGCCGGTCGATGCGTTTGAGGTACGGCGTCAGTTGTCCGAGGTTGCGGTAAAAAAAGCCGGATGATATGCCCGCCGCGCCGACCCCGAGCCCAAGCCATTGAGAGACGCTGAGATTGTAGTAACCCCAGGGGGCATAGCGAAGTCGCTTGTTATGGCGAAGTATGACGTCGCCGTGCTCGGGTGACTTGAAGCATGATTCACCGAACATCTGGAACCCGTGGGTCATCAGGTTGTTGGCCGCCGGCAGCAGGAGTGTCTGCATCCTGTTCGCGTCTTCCTCGGGTTCGCAGGCGCCGTTATCCGGCACCAGCTCGATTTCCTCGCAATGTGCTTTGATCCCCTCTATCAGACGATTCAGGTAGCGCGGTGCGGTGTCGGAGCTGATCAGGACCTCGCTTTGGACACTGATATCTCTGAAGTCTTTTATGCGTTCGAGGACGGCGGAGACCTTGTCGAGGCTGCGATCATCGGCGGCGATTCGTGCGTCCAGCCGAAGCCGGACCACACCGAAGCCGAGCCCCTTGATCAAGGCGAGCTGTTCGCGACCGCAGTCTTCGGGGGTCAGTTCTATGCCTCTGACACTTTCGGGCGTTTTTTCCAGATTGACCCGGGTGCAAAGTCTGAAGATCAGTTCGGTCAGGGTGTCAGCAGTCAAATGTCTGAACGGAAAACCGCGCAGCCACAGACTGCCAATAGGCCCCTTGGGGTTATGTAGTTCATGTTTAAGGCTGATTTCACGACTGAGATAACGGCTGTAATCCAGGCTATCGGCCGCAGGGAATAGCAAATTGATTCCGGTGGGTGCAATAGAGGCCATGGCTCCTGAATCAGCAGCTGGCCGCAGGGCCGCGGTCTCGTCGCCGAGCAAATCAAATGCGGTATCGCGCAATACAGGCTTTGGCTTCACGGCAAATGTCTTGTCTCGAATAATCGAGCTCGGCCTTTTCTTGACAGTTCGGATAACTCTAGCGCCACAGAGCGGCTGGCCACATGATGCAAGTCAACGGACGCCATGGTAGTTGACGTCTACACTGGAGTAGTATCATTACGTTGAATCAAAAAGAGGGATAACAATGAACACGATTCTTGGTGTTATTACGGACTGGGACCTGGCCAGTCAGGTTTTCAACCGCGCGAAGCAGTTTGCCAAGGCCTACAGTGCCCGGTTGCGGATCTACTGCCCCGTATCCGACCAGCTGGAAGAAATGAATCGCTATATCGGCTTTGACAATTACGAATCGGTCAAACAGGAGATATTGGCCGAGGCAAACCGCAGACTGGAAGCGCTGGTGGGTGGCGATCAGAATATTGACTGGCGAGTCGATTGGCAGACACATCGCTACAAGGGGGTGGCAGAGCAGGCGGAGTCCCATTCCGCCGACCTGATTGTCATGACCATGAGCCAGCACCATATTCTGGCCGACTTGCTCCACAAGGCGGATGACTGGCATCTACTTCGCGAGGCACCCTGCCCGGTGATGTTGTTATCCCGCGCAGAGCATCCTTTCAAATCGGTGGTTGCGGCGGTTGACAGTCTCGACGAGTCCGAAGAACACCAAAGCCTCAATGGTCGTATTCTCGACGAAGCGCAATCATTGTCAAAAATGATGGCGTTGCCCTTGCAGGTGATCAGCGTAGTGCCGGATCCTGCCTATATCTATGGAGATATGAGCGCCACAACCCTGATGGTGGATTACCGCACCCAGGCGGTAAACACAGCCCGCGATAACCAGAGTGCGTTGCTGTCGCGGCTGGGGATCAGTCCGGATAAGCGGGAGGTCATGGTCGGTCGCGTCGAAGCGGTGCTGGAAGAAGCGGTAAAAGATACCGGAATTCTTGTTTTGGGCACGATTGCCAATAAGGGCTGGAAAGGATTTTTCCTGGGCAACACTGCCGAGAGGATCCTCGGTCGGATCGAGGGTGACGTACTGGTGGTTAACTGACGGGCAATGCTATCTGGTGTCACCGGGAGGGTTTTTCGCCCATTATTTTTGGTAAAAATTGTAAGGCATTGATATATAAAGTTTTATATTTGTTGACTCGCCGGTTGTTTAGTCTTAATTTGCGCGGAAACGGGGGCTGGAAATTGGCACCTATTTGAGGCGGTTCGCGACGCTGTGGAGGCTGACTATGGGTGATGACAAAGACGACGATATTGAAGAAATCGACGAAGTCGATGAGACTGATTCCGATCAGGAAGAGGTAGCCAAATCGTCTCCGATTGCGGATCTTGAGGCCCGCCGTCGACTGGAGCAACGGCTCGAAGAGCGCCGGCTTCAAAAGTTGATTCAGGATTATGATTTTGACGATGTCGGTGATATTGCCTGAATTTATTGTGGACTGACGATGGAAGCCCGGCCAGATGGCCGGGCTTTTTTCGTTCCCGAACTGCAAAAGGTTGTGAATTTCGGCATAATGGCGCCTCCTGGCTCAGCCCGAGGTACCATTGACTATCCGCCCTTTGCTGGAGTGTTCCCGGTTAAGTTTTGAAAGGGACGACTGGCCGGTGTTTGCCGGAGTCTCCTTCGTGGTGGAGGAGGGCGACATTCTCCAGATAACCGGCGCAAACGGCGCAGGCAAAACGACCCTGTTGCGCATGCTGTCGACTACCTTATCCCCGTCTGAAGGGCGCATTCTCTGGCAGGGGAGGCCGCTGTCCGAGTGCCTTGCCGAATACCGTTCCGATTGTCTGTACCTCGGCCATCAGCCAGGGGTAAAAACGGCACTTACCCCCCGGGAGAATTTGCATTGGCTGCTTGCGGTCCACCCCCGGCACGCCGACCGGATCGATCACGCCCTGAGCCAGGTGGGATTGTTCCGCCATGCGGATTCGCCCTGCGGTAGTCTGTCCGCGGGTCAGCTTCGTCGCGTGGCGCTGGCCCGTCTTTATCTTAGCGAAGCCCGCCTGTGGATACTCGACGAACCGTTTACGGCCATCGACCGGGCAGGTGTCGGCGAGCTTGAAACCTTGATGGACAATCATGCCGCCCGCGGAGGGGCGGTGGTCGTGACCACGCATCAACCCCTGACCCTGTCACCGAAGCAACTTGACCTGGAACCCTATGGCCGCTGTATCGCCTGAACGCTCTGCCTTTTCGGCCATTGTCATACGCGATCTCACCCTCGCTTTCCGGCATCGGGGCGAGATCGCCAATCCGCTGATTTTTTTCGTCATGGTGGCAACCCTGATACCCCTGGGTGTTACGCCGGAGGCCCGCCAGCTGGCGGAAATCGCCCCGGGGATTATCTGGGTGATGGCATTGCTCGCGACGTTGCTCTCCACAGAAACCCTTTTCTTGTCGGACTTCAGGGACGGCAGCCTGGAGCAGATGGCGCTTTCGTCGGAATCACTGTGGGTTCTGGTGTTGGCCAAAATTCTGGTGCATTGGTTGATCAGCGGGTTACCATTGACCCTGTTGTCCCCGTTATTGGGCGTAATGCTGTCATTGCCGGCGGAAGGGTTTTTGACGATGGTGGCGAGCCTCGCCCTGGGTACGGCGGCCCTGAGCCTTATCGGCGCGATCGGGGCCGCACTGACTGTGGCCATTCCCAGGGGAGGGCTTCTGTTATCCCTGATCGTCATGCCCCTGTACATGCCTGTGCTGATTTTCGGTGCCAGCGCTGTGCAGCAGGCTGTCGATGGCATGGCGGTAGGGGGTGCGTTGGCTGTTTTGGGCGCGTTGCTGGCATTTTCCCTGTTGATTTCCCCGTTCGCCGCGGCAGGCGCCTTGCGAGTGAGTTTACATGGCTAGATTTCCCGAGTGGTTCCATCGGCTTGGAGCACCGAAAACATTTTATTCGATGACCGGTAAATGGCTTCCCTGGCTCGCGGGTGCCGCGGCGATCCTGCTTTGTGTAGGCACAGTCTGGGGGTTGGGCTTCGCGCCCCAGGATGCGAAGCAGGGCAACAGCTTTCGTATTATCTATATTCACGTGCCGGCGGCATTTCTGGCCCTGGCAGGGTACTACGTGATGGCAGTGGCCGGCGCTGTCGGCCTGATCTGGAAGATGAAGCTCGCCCATATGGTACTCAAGGCCGCCGCTCCCCTGGGCGCCGCGTTGACTTTCGTCGCGCTCTTTACCGGCGCTCTGTGGGGCAAGCCGACCTGGGGTACATATTGGGTCTGGGACGCGCGGATTACCTCAATGCTGGTGCTGTTTTTTCTCTATCTCGGTGTCATTGCCCTCCATTATGCTTATTCGAGCACTGAGGCGGCGAGCAAGGCAAGCGCAGTTCTGGCGCTCGTTGGCACAGCCAATATTCCCATCATCTACAAATCCGTCGATTGGTGGTATACCCTCCATCAGCCGGCGACGATCAAGCTGACCCAGGCGCCGAGCATGCATCCGGATATGTTCAAACCGTTACTGGTGATGATCGCCGGTTTTTACTGTTTTTATGCGCTGGTATTGTTGATGGGCACGAGAACTGAAATCCTGCATCGGGAGCGGCGCACCCGGTGGGTAGCAGATCTGGCGAAGACAGGGTATTGATGTGATGTTCCAATTCGAATCCCTGGCAGCGTTTATCGCCATGGGGGGGCACGGCCCCTACGTATGGATATCCTATGCCGTCACTCTGTTGACATTGATCTGGCTGGTGATCGCGCCGATCCGAGGCCGCCGGCGGTTATTGAAAAACCTCAGTCACCAATCCCGAAGTGCAGTCACCTCCGGGGAGGAGCGTTCCTGATGCATCCCGTGCGCCGAAAAAGGCTTGTCGCTGTCTTGTTTATCGTCGTCGTAGCGACGGTGGCAGTCGGCTTGCTGACCTATGCTCTCAGACAGAATATCAACCTGTTTTACACCCCTTCCCAGGTGGTTGCCGGCGAAGCACCTGAAGGCACCCGAATCCGGGTGGGTGGCATGGTCGTCGAGGGCAGTATCTCCCGTGCAAGGGATAGCCTCGACACCCGGTTTCGCGTTACCGATGGCCCCGCCGAGGTTGAGGTAACCTATTCAGGGATACTCCCGGATCTGTTTGGCGAGGGGGAGGCTGCCGTCGCCACCGGTATGCTCAATGACAGCGGTGTTCT
>PABE01000128.1 GCA_002702725.1 Porticoccaceae bacterium | reverse complement strand
GCATGTCAAATGCCGGTTCGCCTGGAATGCTGTGTTTCTCCAGCGCCCAGTCGCCAAAATCCACTTGCTGGCAGCGCTTGCTGCAAAAGGGCCTATGGGGGTATTCCTCTGACCATTCAATGGTTTTTTTGCAGGTGGGGCAATTGAGGGTGATAGGTTCCTCGACTGGCATTGGTTCAAAATCCTTCGATGGTTTAATGGCCGTGTACAAGCCCGGACATGGCTAATTCACTGTTATTTTGCGCGTCAATAGTATCCGCTTCAACCGTCCTCTTTCGCAGGCAGCCACTGTAACGGAGTCGTTGTGCCAACTGTGTTACCCTGAGGCCCAACAGCACGCCCTTTTCAGGCGCCGTTAGTCATTGCGACCTGTCCTACTGGAGCAACAATGAAAAAGAGCCCATGGAACGACCCTTCCGGCCCGCCCGACCTGGCCGAGGTATTCAAACAGTTTTCGCCCAAAATGCCGTCCCGCCTGTCACTGATCATTCCTGTGCTGCTGATTGCCGGCTGGGGCATTTTGTCGTCCTTCTACACGGTTCAGCCCGAGCAGCAGGCGGTGGTCAAACGGTTTGGCGAAGTGGTGAAAATCACCGATCCCGGGCTGCATTTCAAACTGCCTTTCGGTATTGATCAGGTGCAGCGGGTGGCGTCCGCCCGGGTACTGAAACAGGAATTCGGGTTTCGAACCGCAGGGGAGCAGGACAACCGTACCCGCTATTCCGAGGCGGATTTCAGCAGCGAATCACTGATGCTCACCGGGGATCTCAACGTCATCGACGTGGAGTGGGTGGTGCAGTATCGCATCCAGGATCCGATCAAATACCTGTACGAAATGCGCGAGCCGGAGCGCACCCTTCGGGACATCTCTGAGTCGGTGATGCGCCGCATTGTCGGCAACCGTCTGGGCTCGGAGGTCCTCACCGTGGGCCGCGTCGAGATTGCCGAGACGGCTCGGGAAGAGGTCCAGGACATCATGGATATCTACGACGCCGGCATTCATATCATTACCGTGGAGCTGCAGGACGTGGTCCCTCCCAAGGCGGTGCGCCCCGCGTTTAACGAAGTCAACGAGGCCCGCCAGGAGCGGGAACGGATGATCAACGAGGCCACCAAACGGGCCAACCAGCAGATACCCCGGGCCGAGGGCGAAGCCCTGCGGCTGATTGCCGAGGCCGAAGGTTACGCCACCGAACGGGTAAACCGCTCCTACGGTGAAACCGCCCGCTTCCGGGCCATGTTGCAGGAGTACAAGGCCGTGCCGGAGGTCACCCGCGCCCGGCTTTATCTGGAAACCATGGCCGAAATTCTGCCGGAGATCGGCCAGGTGATCATGGTGCAGGAAGACCACACGGGTCCCTTGCCTTTGATGAATATACGCGATGCCCGGGATACAAATGCCCGTGACACCAACCGCGGGGGAGACAAGCCATGAAGTCTGTAGTCGGCACGATTATTGTCGTTTTGGTGGCGTTGACGGTGTTCTCCGCCGCCTTTGTGGTGGACGAGGCCGAGCAGGCCATCATTGTTCAGTTCGGTGAGCCGCGGGGCGATGTGATTAGCGAACCCGGATTACACTGGAAATTGCCCTTTATTCAGGAGGTGCGCCGTTTCGACAAGCGCCTGTTGATCTGGGACGGTGACGTGACCCAGATTCCCACCCTGGGGCGCGAATTCATTCAGGTGGATACCACCGCCCGCTGGCGCATTGTCGACCCTTTGCAGTTTCTGCGCAGTGTGCGCGACGAGCGGGGCGGGATCACCCGGCTGGACGACATTATCGACTCCGTGGTTCGGGACATTGTTTCCGGCACCGATCTGGAGGAAATTGTTCGCTCCGGCGACTGGGATGTGGATGTTGACGAGCTGGACGAGGTGGAGCAGGGTCGCGACGATGTCGCCCTCACCAAACGACCCAAGCTGGGCCGGGAAAAGCTCGAATCGGAAATCCTCAAAAGCGCCTCGCAGCGTATGCCGGGCCTGGGCATCGAGTTGCGGGATGTGCGTATCAAGCGGCTCAACTATATCGATTCCGTCCGCCACCAGGTGGAAAACCGGATGATTTCCGAGCGCCAGGCCATCGCCGAGCGGTTTCGGGCTGAGGGCCAGGGACGCAGCCTGGAAATCACCGGGGAAATGGAGCGGGAACTGCGCCGTATCAATTCCGAAGCCGCCCGCGAGGCGGAGGAGATCCGCGGTAACGCCGATGCCGAAGCCATTCGCATTTACGGTGAAGCCTTCGGCGCCGACCCCGAGTTCTATGCCTTTATCCGCACGCTTGAAACCTACCGTGCCCTGGGGGATAACGCGACACTGATGCTGAAGTCCGACTCGGATTTCTTCCGCTATCTGGAAGACATTCAGCAGAGGCAATAAAAAAGGTGCTGTAAAGTGGCGTCTGGTGGGCACCCGTCGCCCAGCTTGTGTGCGGTATGGCTAGCGGGACATGCGGGAAGTTCGGTGACTAAAGCTCACAACCGCGGTGTCCAGAGCAAGGTGGGAAAATGAAGGAATAGTGGTGCTATTTCGAGTTTTTCCAACGCTGCTCTGGGCGCTGTGGCGAAGAGATCGGTTACCTGATTTTCCGAATGGCCCACTAAGCCCCTCTGAGCTCCGAAAGCTGAATATAGTATTGGTGCAGCTTTTCGACCTGAGGAAACAGATCGTCCAGGCTGCCGGCGTTGTCGATTACGTCATGCGCTCGGGAAAGGCGCTCCTGTCTCGGTAGCTGACTGGCCATGATGGCCCTGATCTGCTCCGGTGCAACCCCGTCCCGCATTGAGGCGCGTTCGATCTGAACTGCTTCCGGGGCGTCCACCACCAGAATGCGGTCCACGTTGTTGTGCTGGGTCGTCTCCAGTAGCAGGGGTGATTCCAGAATGGCGTAGGGTCCTGGCGCTGCGTCCAGTTGCCGGGCAATCCAATCCGCGATCAGGGGGTGGAGCAACTGTTCCAGCCAGCGCTTTTCACTAGCGTCTGCAAAAATCTGATGGCGCAGTTTGGCCCGGTTAAGGGTGCCGTCGCTGTTTATTATCGCTGGCCCAAAGTGATCGGCAATGGCCTTTAGCGCTTCGCTACCGGGCATCACAACCGCTCGGGACGCCAAATCGGCATTGACCACCGTTATGCCAAGCCGTTCAAAGCAGGCGGCAACCGCGCCCTTGCCGCTGCCAATGCCACCGGTCAGCCCGACGGTAAACATGAATCAGAATAAGCCCAGATACAGATCGGCAATGGCTTCCCCAAAAAGCAGCGCCACCCAGCCCGCAATCCCCAGGTAGGGGCCAAAGGCCATTGGTAGGTGGCGATCACGCCCGGCGATGGCAATAGCGACCAGGCCGATAATGGCACCCACCAGGGACGACAAAAGCAGAATCAGCGGCAGTTGCTGCCAGCCCATCCAGGCGCCAAGGGCAGCCAACAGCTTGAAGTCGCCGTAGCCCATGCCCTCCTTGCCGGTCGCAAGCTTGAACAGCCAGTAAATGGACCACAACACCAGATAACCGCCGACGGCACCGTAGACAGCGCTTGGCAGGTCGGTAAACAAGCCCTGGCTATTGGCCAGCAAGCCCAGCCACAGCAGGGGCAGGGTAAGGGTATCCGGCAATAATTGTGTATTGAAATCAATCCCGATAAGGGCGATCAGGGTAATCGTGAACAGCAGCGCGAGAAGCCCTTGAGGGCCGAGGCCGAAGTGGTTGACAACCACGACCCCGGCAACAGCTGTGACGAGTTCAACCAGCGGATACTGAATGGCAATGGGCTTTTCACAATAGGCGCATCGCCCTTTAAGCCACAGGTAGCTGAGGATGGGAATGTTGTGCCAGATTTTTAAGGGCTTTTGGCAGTGCGGGCAGTGTGAGGCGGGAAAGGCGAGGTTAAGCGGTACCTTGCTTTCCATTTCCTGACCCAGAATTGCCCGGGCATCCCGTTTCCAGCCAGCTTCCAGTTGCAGCGGCAGCCGGTAGATAACGACATTCAGAAAGCTGCCGATGACCAGCCCAAAGCCGATTACAAACAGGTACACAAGTGGTGTATCAAGCATCAAGAGGTTTATCCCCAAAGCGGTATTCGAACTGTGCGACAGCAATTATCGCGCTGTAAAAACAATACCGCCCCGGATATGCTTGGGGCGGTATCAATCAGTATGATCAAACGCCAGTCAGTGGCTCCGGTTTAACCTAAGCCGCTAGCCCACTACCTTGCCGAGGTTGAAGATCGGCAGGTACATGGCAATCAACAGGCCTCCCACCAGTATGCCAAGAACCGACATAATCATCGGTTCCATCAAAGTGGTGAGGTTGTCGACTTGATAATCCACGGATTCTTCATAGTGATTCGCGGCTTTTGACATCATTTCATCCAGCGATCCGGATTCTTCACCAATGCTGGTCAGCTGCAACAGCATGATGGGGAATATGCCTGTGGAACGCAGTGCTGTATTGAGCTGCAGGCCGGTTGAAACATCATCTCTCACTTCAATAATGGCATCCCGAAATACCGCATTTCCGGCCGCACTAGCGACTGAATTCAGCGCGTCTATAAGAGGAACACCGGCGGCGAAGGTGGTCGAGAGGGTTCTCGAAAACCTTGCTAAGGCACCTTCATTGACTATATTGCCTATTATCGGAATTTTTAGCGTCAGCTGGTCCACGGCGTCCGAAAATTTCGGTGATCGCAACCTACCTTCCCTGAAGCCGAGCACTCCAGCAATAATTGCAATTAGTATAACCAGCCACCACTCTTGAGCAAATTCGGAAATCCCCAGTACGAATAGGGTGAAGCCAGGAAGGTCCGCTCCGTAGCCGGAAAAAGTCTCTGCGAATACCGGGATAACCTTCACCAGCAGAATTCCGGTGACAACAATGCCGACAGCGATCACAGCTATAGGGTAGGTCAGCGCTTTTTTGACTTTCCGCTTTAACGCTTCATTTTTTTCCTTGTAGGTTGCCACCCTGTCCAGCATATCGTCCAGGGAGCCGGATTGTTCGCCGGCTTCAATCAGGCTGCAGTAAAGCTCATCAAAATGGCGGGGAAACTTCCGTAATGCAGGGGCGAATCCGCTACCGGCGGATACGTCCTCATGAATTTGAAGGATCATCTCCTTCATCTTGTCGCTTTCAACACCCTCGGCGACGATTTCAAAGCTTTGTACCAGAGGAACGCCGGCCTTCATCATGGTTGCCATCTGGCGCGTAAAAGCCGCGATATCGGCGGGTTTGATGGGTTTTGAGCCGCCAAACAGGGGTTTGGGTTTTTTCTTGACGGAGCTGGTCATCACGCCCTGCTTACGGAGCTGGGCCTTGACCATAATGGCATTGGGGCCGGACATCTCCCCGCTTACTGCCTTGCCGTCGCGGTTTTTACCCTTGTAGAGAAAGATGCCTGATTGTGTCGCCGCCATTGTATTTTCCTTCGCGTCTGGCTTGATTCATCGTCATGCTATGTTTTGTGGGCCGGTTCAATCCTTGGTGACCCGGTTGGCCTCTTCAAGGCTGACCATGCCGGCGGCAACCTTTCGCAGCGCCGACTGGCGGAGGGTTCTGAAGCCCTCCTTTTTCGCCGTCTCGGCAATGGTGATCGAGTTACCCCCCTCCATAATCAGGCGGGATATCGCCGGCGTCACCTTTAGTACTTCGTAGATGCCCACCCGTCCTTTATAGCCATTTGTGCACTGTTTGCAACCGATGGGCTTGAAAAGTTGAATTTGGTCCCGCGGAATGCCGATTTCAGTCAAGCCCTCCTGCTCGAAAACAGTGTCGGGGATATCCTCGTGGGGTTGTTTGCAATTCGGGCAGAGGCGGCGGGCAAGCCGCTGGGCGATGATCAGGTTGACCGAGGTAGCAACGTTAAACGACGGAACCCCCATATTGAGTAATCGGGTCAGGGTTTCCGGGGCACTGTTGGTGTGCAGGGTCGACAACACCAGGTGACCGGTCTGAGCGGCCTTGATGGCGATTTCAGCGGTTTCCAGGTCGCGAATCTCCCCCACCATGATCACGTCCGGGTCCTGGCGCAGGAAGGCGCGCAGGGCCTCGGCGAAGGTAAAGTGGATTCGGCTGTGAATCTGAACCTGATTGATCCCTTCCATATTAATTTCCACCGGGTCTTCGGCGGTGGAGATATTGCGCTCGTCATTATTCAGAATGCCAAGCCCTGTATAGAGGGAAACCGTTTTACCCGAGCCGGTGGGCCCGGTGACCAGTATCATGCCCTGGGTGCGACTCAAGGCATCCATATAGGCTGCTTTTTGATCCTCTTCGTAACCGAGGGAGTCGATGCCCATTCTGGCCTGGGAACTGTCCAGAATACGCAGCACGATCTTTTCACCATAAAGGGTGGGTAGAGAGTTTACCCGAAAATCGATGGCCTTTTTCTTGGTGATTTTCAGTTTGATGCGGCCATCCTGGGGCAGTCGCCGCTCCGAGATATTCATTCGGGACATGACCTTCAGGCGGGCGGCCAGCCTGGGGGCAAGGCTCGGCGGTGGCCGTGAAATCTCTTCCAGTACACCATCGGTGCGAAACCGCACCCGGTAAAGCTTTTCATAGGGCTCGAAGTGAATATCCGAAGCGCCCTTCTTTACCGCTTCAAGTAGCGTCTTATTGATATACCTTACCACCGGCGCATCATCGACATCGGATTGCAAGTCGTCATCGTCATCGCTGTCCTCGACGGCCAAGTCCTCTAAGGTGACATCGCCCATATCGCCCAGGGCTTCGTCAATGCCCGTGCCGTCCTTGCCCAGGTAATCATCGATGGCGGTGAGCAGTTTGTGATGCTCGACCAGAATGGGTTCGACGAGTAGCCCGGACTGGAAGCGGATCTCAGTTAGTGCGTGCTGGTTTGTGGGGTCGCTGATGGCGACCAGCAGGCGGTTGCCGCGCACCAGCAGTGGCAATGCCTTGTGTTTGGTGATCAGCTTATCCTTGAGTACCTTTTCAGGCTGCAACTCCCAGTTGTGGGCTTCCAGGTCATAGAGTGGCAGACCGAACTCGGAGGCGGCAATCTCCGCCAGTATTTCGGGTGGCAGAATTTCGTTTTCGAGCAGATAGGTGGCAACGGACTGCTGGTGCTTGGCGCTGTTGGCGCCAATCTCCCTGGCCATTGGTTCGTCGATTAGCCCCTCCTGTACCAGTCGCTTCGGCAGTCCCTTTAATGCGGTATTGGTTGCACTCATCTTCAGCTCTCACTGATACCCATCTGATAATGGGATGCTATGAACAGGTTTTCGGTAGCCTGTAGTCAATAACGCCCACCTTAAGATCGGGATGGACGTAAAATCCAGTAAATCAGGCTATACGTTATTGTGCCTCTCGGCAGAAGGCAATAGATGGATGCAGCGGAAAGTGACAAAACTTGTCAGCATTTGCCGTCAAATTTTGTCACTAACTAGTGAGTTAGCCAATAAATATAAGAAAAATTCAGCGGTTTCCAGCTTATCAATATGATATTAAAAAGAAAATCATCCTGGCACGCTATGTGCATTTTGGAAAGTGCTATTCCAGCGCAATTTGCTTTAAGAATGGGATGGAAAATTAATTTCTCAGGAGAAATGACAATGAACAAACAAGCACAAAAGGGTTTTACCCTGATTGAATTGATGATTGTAGTGGCAATTATCGGTATTCTGGCGGCTATCGCTTTGCCTGCCTACCAAGACTATACCGTAAGGGCGATGGTGTCAGAAGGTCTGGTTCAGGCCTCCGGAGCAAAAGCTACTATTAGTGAGAATATGGCCAATGGCGCTGCAGATGATTGTGCCGGTGTGGCTGTGGGTGTGCAAACGGGTAAGACAACTATCACTTGTGCTGCCGGCGTGGTAACTGCGACTGTTGCAACTGGCACTACTGCTGGTGACATTGCACTAACACTCACTCCGAATGAAGTTGCGGGCGGCGGTGTTGACTGGACTTGTGCATCTGCTGCTGATGACAAATATGTTCCTTCTGAGTGTCGTTAAGCTCAGGTTGTAATGCAGCACCTTTGGTACGTGGGCCCGAGAAACAGCCCCAGTATCGCAGTGGTCCTCTCAAAAACCCCGGTTCGCCGGGGTTTTTCTCGTCAGTATCTGGTTGAGCGCTGTTAAGGCCGCGCTATTTGGGCTGCAGCAGTTATGACTAAATGAATGGGAGCGGGTTCCAGTAACTTCGACACAATCATGTTTGAGAATGTTGGATTGACGTTTTCTGATTTTCTTCTAGCAGGTTTTTTGGCGTTCGAAACATTACCATAAGCATTTTAGCTATTGATCTATGCTAAGCCCCATGACAATTGCTATCTAAATGAAAAAGATTAGCTGGTGTTTTTATACGTTCTACATGCCGCCGCAGGTTTTAATTCTCATTGAAAAGTCCACCGCCCGACAATGCTTGGTCAAACTCCCTGACGACAGAAAATCAATCCCTTCCAGTGCCACCTGGCCGATATTGGCATCATCCAGGTTTCCGGAAATCTCCAGCTTTACGTTGCCGGTTTTGCGGCTGATCGCCTGCTGGGTATCGGCCAGGCTGAAGTTGTCGAGCATGATGATATCGGCACCGGCATCCAGCGCCTGCTGGTATTCGTCGAGGTTTTCGACTTCCACCTCCACCGTTTTGCCCGGCGCGAGTTGTCGTGCAGCCCTGACGGCCTCGGCGATACCGCCACAGGCGGCGATATGGTTTTCCTTGATCAGAAAGGCGTCGAAAAGGCCGATACGGTGGTTGTGGCAACCGCCGATGGCAACGGCGTACTTTTGCGCCAGCCGCAGTCCGGGCAGGGTTTTGCGTGTATCCAGTATCTGGATGCCGGTGCCGGCAACCTTGGCGGCATAATGGCGGGCAGTGGTGGCGGTGCCGGAAAGGGTTTGCAGAAAATTTAGCGCGGTTCGCTCACCGGTGAGCAGTGCCCGGGCATTGCCTTCAAGCTGGCAAATTACCTGCTCAGGGCGTATATCATCGCCCTCTTTTGCCTGCCAGCGCAGGTTGATGTCCGGGCCCAGCTGCCGGAACACCTCTTCCACCCAGGGACTGCCACACAGTACCGCCTGTTCCCGTGTGATAATGGTGGCGGTGGCGTTGACCTCCGCCGGTATCAGTTGTGCGGTAATATCCCCGCTACCGATATCCTCGGCCAGGGCGATGGCGACGCGGTGGCTGATGTCCAGTTTGAGGCTCTGATTCATTGGTGTCTTCGTCGGGCCGGTTTTGAAGGGGCGCATTATAGCAACCCGGGGTTCTCAGGGGGGATTCTGTGACCATTGTCATCAATGCCCGATTGCGGGTTTGACAAGGCTTTACTTTGTCGGGTCGGTGGCAAAGAATGGTCAGAATTCGGTACATTTGGTTGTAGAGCACCGCACAGTAAGGTTCGGCGACTTCGAACCGGGGTGGGAGACCAGATGATACCCATAATGACAGCGTGCAAGTAGCAATGAGGGGAGAACCGATGCGATCACTTTTGGCGAGTGGGATCGGTAATGGCTGACAAGTCCAGTGGACTGAGGCCCGGCAAGTCGCAGCTGGAGCTTTTGCAGTTGCTTCGCGGCATGCTGCTGGAGTACGTGGCTGCCCGCGGCCAGGGTTTTGTGCAGGTTGTTGAAAAGCGGTTGTTTGATCAGGCTGAGGCGGCGAGCTCTCAGGCTGAGCAGGAGCAGCTGTTCGACGCCATGCGCCGTGTTCGTGCCGCCCAGGGCGAAGTGGCGCCTATGCTGCAGCAGGCGGTCAAGCGCTGTTTTGCCGGATTGTCGGGTGATATGCCGGGCGTGGGTGATGAGTCCGGCCTGGAAGACGGCAGCAAGCTGCAGTTGGTCGAAAACGAAGCCCTGGAGGAGATGATCACCCTGGACACGATGGTCTCCAGGGTCATGGAAGCGTCCCGCCCCACCCTCGATCACCTCACCCGCCGGTTGAACTTTCTGGCTGGAAAATCCGTTCAGGAACAGGAAAACCCCTTTGTCCCCGAGATGCTGTGCGAACGCTTTGCCGATTGGACGCGCAGCCTGGAATTACCGTTCAGTGCCAGGTTGCTGCTGTTCAAATGGTTCGACGAGCTGATCTTAAACGGCTGGCCTGAACTGGTTGCCGCGGCCAATGAGCTGATCAGGCCTTCGATGCTGCCTGATCTCGAATCAAAGCGTCCGGAGGTTAAAAAGCGCAAACCTGAGCGCAAGGTTGCCACCGATAGCCGGCAAGCCGACGAAGACCCTCAGCCTTCACAGGGCACAGGGCACGGCGATCAGCGCGATGCGGATGGGACGCCAGCCTCCGGAACCGCCGCCTACGATGCCGGCCGACAGTTTGGTGCGTCCATGGCGCTTCAGGACCCGGACCGCTTTTACGGCGATGTGCTATCGGTTCTCCACCACCTGATGCACGACCACAGTGCGAGTCGGCAGGGCGCTGTTGAAGACGAGGCGTTTTCCTCCACTACCCCCAGAATGCAGACTGATCAGTTGTTGTCCATGCTCGGCAATCTGGTGGACGAAGGGTCGCAGCAGGGGCTGGAAAGGCTTCGGGAGGGCGGCTTGCTGGGTACCTTGTCCACCATGCTGGAGGCCCGTGAACAGAAGCAGGACGGGCTGCGGGCGATCGACCAGAGCATTCTTACCCTGGTGGACAAAACGTTTGCGTCGGTGAATCAGTGGCAGGCACTGCCAGAGGATTTATCCCACCTCATGGCGCGCCTCGAGGTGCCCGCCGCCGCCATGGCGCTTAAGGATCCTCAGTTCCTGGAAAAGCAGAATCACCCCGGTCGTCGGCTGATCAATGAGCTGTGCCGGGCGTCGTCGATGGTCGATGCCCAGGGAAACAGCCCCGATCCACTGCGCACAAAAATTGAAACCGTTGTCGATCAGTTGAACAGGCTGGATCTTACCGTCAAGGAGCTCAACCGCATCCTGACCGATCTTGTCGATTTCATGGAGCGCGAGCGCCGTCACCAGTTGATGCGTGAGCAGCGGGTGATGGAGGAGGAAGAAGCCCAGGCGCGCCTTTCCATGGCCCACGGCAAGGTGCTGCAACTGCTCAATGAGCGGTTGGTAGGCAGGCAATGGCCCACGGCACTGGTGACCTTCTGTGAAAAAGCCTGGTGCCGTGTCATGTTCCTCAGCTTTTTGCGCCACGGTCAAAGCTCCCCCGAATGGCAGAGCAGCGTGCAACTCCTCGATCAGCTTCTGGCGCAATTTGCCGATACCGATTCCCCCGCCCTGAACGACGCACTGCTGGACGAACTGCGTGCCCGGTTGGTGGAAATCGGTTTCAGCAAGGCGGATCTCAATCAATACATTGATTCGTTGCGCAGTCTGGCCCCGGTTGAGCAGGATGAGGAAGTCGTCAGCCTGGATATTATGTTGCCGGGTTCGGCACCGCAGCCCGATGTCGCATCGGATAGCCTGGACCATCACTACCTCGATCTCGTGGATGCGCTGAAAAAAGGCGCCTGGATGGAGTTTCGGGATGAAAACGGCAAGGCCCTGCGCTGTCGGTTTGCCGGTGTCATCAATGCGGCCTCGAAGTTTATTTTTACCAACCGCAAGGGCGCCAAGGTGGGCGAGGAATCCCGGCACCGCCTGGCCGTAAAACTCCAGGAAGGAAAGGTCATCGTCCTCGATAACTCACACCTTTTCGACAAGGCCTATCAGCAGGTCGTCGATCAGATCCAGACACAGAGCAAGCTTTAACCCTGCACACTCCACCCAGGCCGCTGTTTCCATCCCGCCCGAGCAATGCCACAATGCTGGTGATGTAGCCGGAATTCGGAGCGCCATGGCCCGTTGCACTATCGATCAAATCTGCAAGCCGGTTTTGACGGCNGATAACGGGCGCCTGTCNCGATGNTAGTCGATGGCTGGCTTGCCAGCGCCGAGCGCCTTGCCTCCCCCAATGCCGACGAGCGGCCGGGCGGAGAGGCGCCATCGCTGCTGGTGGTGCACAATATCAGCCTGCCGCCCGGCGAGTTTGGCGGCGATGCGATCAAGGCCTTCTTTACCAATTGTCTCGACTGTACGCAGCACCCGTTCTATCGCGAGATCGAGCAGCTCCGTGTTTCGACCCATTTGCTCATTGAGCGCAGCGGTCATACGACGCAATTCGTGCCCTTTACCCGCCGAGCCTGGCACGCGGGGGTCTCGTCGTTTCAGGGGCGCGAGCGGTGCAACGATTTTTCCATCGGTATCGAGATGGAGGGGGCCGACACTGTCCCCTATACTGATCGCCAGTACCGGGTGTTGGCGGATGTCACGCTGATATTGATGCGAGCGTACCCCGGACTTTCCCCGGAACGTATTGTCGGTCACAGCGATATCGCGCCGGGGCGCAAGACCGATCCCGGTCCGGCCTTCGACTGGGTTCGCTACCGGCGATCCCTGGTTGCCGAGGAGAATCGGTAATGGATTTTATTCTTGTCCTGTTCGCTGTTGTGCTGTCGGCCCTGGTCGGGCCTTTCCCGTCATTGCAGCGGGATCGGTGGTTTTGGCGGTTGCAGGGGGCTGTGACCGCAAAGGCGCCAGGCGCGGGCATCTGGCTTTCGGTCGCCTTGCCGCCGCTCCTTGTCGGCGTCGTACTCTGGCTGGTGGGCGATTGGTTCTTTGGCCTGGTGGGGGCGGCCATCGGCCTGATGGTGTTGCTGTACAGCTTCGGGCGGGAGGATGCGCTGTCGATGGCGAAAATCTATCGGCTGGACCTCAGCCGGGAAGATACCCAGGGCGCATACCACGCAGCGGCGCGGTTTAACCCCGACAGGCGGGAGAGTGACGCGGCAAGCTGGCCACAGCTGCATGAAGAAGCACTCACCTGGCTCAGTTACCGGCATTTCGAGCGCTATTTCCCCGTGTTGTTCTGGTTTGCCGTGTTGGGATTGCCTGGCGCCCTGTTCTATCGGCTGGTCTACCTCGCCGTCCGCGCACCGGTTTCCGGCGATCGGAGCCAGGGCCAGGCAGTGGGGGATGAAGCCGATACCGATGCTGTTAAACTGCTGCACTGGCTTGAGTGGCTGCCCTTGCGAATACTCGGCCTGTTACTGGCGATTGCCGGTAATTTCCCCACCACGATTCGCGCCTGGCGTGGCCTGTTGCGATCCGCTGCGGCCAGTGACAAAGTCCTTCTGGCGATGGTGCGCGCGGCTTGTAACGGTCCTCGGGATCCGGCGCCGGACAGGGCGGCGGACGAGGTGCTGGAGGTCAATGCCCTGTTTCATCGCACATTAATCCTCGCGGTTGCCCTGGTGGCTATTGTCGAACTGGTTTTCTAAGGGTCTTCCGTTGTCGAAACCATCCTGGCGGTCGTCGCTTGCTGTTTATCTGAAACCCAAGGTGGTGGCGCTGTTTTTTCTCGGCTTTTCCGCCGGTTTACCCCTTTTGCTGGTGTTCGGAACCCTGTCCGCCTGGTTGGCCCGCCTGGGGATCAGCAAAACGGAAATCGGGTATTTTTCCTGGGTCGGTATTACCTATTCCCTGAAATTTCTCTGGGCGCCGGTCATTGATCGCCTGCGCATCCCCGTGTTGACGGCCTGGGTGGGCAAGCGCCGTAGCTGGATGCTGCTGGCCCAAGTGGGCATTGCGGCCGGGTTGCTGGGGATCGCCCGGTCAGATCCGGCGGCAGATCTGGCGCATGTTGCGCTCTTGGCTCTGCTGGTGGCGTTTTCCTCCGCCACCCAGGATATTGTTATTGACGCCTACCGCATCGAAAGCGCGCCGGATGAATTGCAGGGGGCCATGGCGGCGAATTACCAGCTCGGCTACCGCCTGGGCATGATCGCCGCCGGTGCCGGGGCGCTTTATGTGGCGGGGACCGTGTCCTGGACAGCGGCATACCAGGTCATGGCGCTATGTATGGCGGTGGGTTTTTTCACGGCGCTGGTCATTGCCGAACCGCCCCACGGCCCGTTGCCTGTACTGGATCAGCATCTCGGTCCCCGTGAACGGCGCCAGGTCGCCGTCAATATCGTCGGCATTGCCGGATTGTTTGCGCTGGTGGCGACCGTGGTGCTCACCCGGGCCGGAGACCCCCTGACGCGGAACATTTTCACCGGGGTGCTGATCTTCGCCGGGGGGCTGGGAATGCTCGCTCTGGCAGCCCACAGGGGGCGGGCCCAGTCGGTGGTGGGCTGGTTCTACCCGTCGGTGATTCTGCCCTTCGCGGATTTTTTCCAGCGCCACGGCTGGATGTCCCTGGTGATTCTCGCGTTTATCGCGATGTACCGTTTCAGCGATATTACCCTGGGTATCATGGCCAACCCGTTTTACATTGACCTGGGGTTCAACGAAATCCAGATCGCGGAGGTGACCAAGGTCTACGGACTGATCATGACCATCGTCGGTGCCTATGCGGGGGGGCTGCTGGTTACCCGCTTCGGCATTGGCGGCCCGTTGTTGCTGGGCGCCTGCCTGGTGGCCGCCACCAACCTGCTGTTTGCCTGGCTGGCGCAGGTCGGACCGGATATCCGCGCCCTGATGGTTACCATCAGCGCCGACAATTTCAGCGGTGGTCTGGCGGGGTCCGCATTGATCGCCTACGCCTCCAGCCTGACCAACCGCACCTTTTCCGCGTCGCAATACGCCGTGTTCAGCTCCCTGTTTACCCTGGTGGGCAAGTTTATCGGCGGTTTTTCCGGCCAGGTGGTGGACGGCTTCGGTTACGTGACCTTTTTCTGGGTCGCCGCCGGCCTCGGGGTGCCGGCGATCTTGCTGACCCTGGTGTTGATGGGAACCATGCCCCGTAAGCCCGCCGAGTCAGTCAGCCCTGGCTAGACCTGTACCCGAGGGGCTTGAATTGTCGCCCCGCGCCCCAACCCTTGTATTAAAATGCCCCGGGAAAGTGCCGTGCGTCTGTTTCTTCTATTGTTTATCGCGACCCCTCTGATAGAGCTTTGGTTGCTGATCAAGGTCGGCGGTGTTATTGGCGCGCCGTCCACTATAGGGCTGGTGCTTTTGACCGCCGTTGTCGGTGTCGCCCTGATTCGCCACCAGGGCCTGAGTACGCTCACGCGTGGCCAGCAAAGGCTTGACGCCGGTGAGCTGCCCGCCGGTGAGATGGCGGAGGGCATGATGCTGGCGTGTGCCGGTATTCTGCTGTTGACGCCCGGGTTCTGCACCGATGCCCTTGGCTTTGCCCTTTTAATCCCGCCCCTGCGCCGGCGGTTGGCGGTGCGCTTTACCCGTGGTATGACAATCGTGGGACAGGGCTGGCACTTCCGGCGCCATGGTGAGGACGTGCATACCATGGAAGGGGAGTTCTGGCGGGAGTCGGATGATCGCGGGACCCGTCCGGGCGACCGCCGCCTCAAGTAAAATTTTATCCCCGGTCCTCTTGAAATGGTGGCAGACGGCCCCACCTCTGACAGCACCTGCCCCTCTGGCCGGTAATTTTTTTTGACGGGCCCCTTGAAAAGACCTGGCGATGACTCCAGATAGGTCTCAGCTTGGGATCCCCGCAGGGGGCTCTAACTTGTTCAACTAATAAATGGTGGAGAAAGTCGAAAATGAAAATTCGTCCTTTGCATGACCGCGTCGTCGTACGTCGCAAAGAAGAAGAGGAAAAAACCGCCGGCGGTATCCTGCTGCCGGGCTCAGCCAAGGAAAAACCGAACCAGGGTGAAGTCGTGGCCGTTGGCCCCGGCAAGGCGCTGGAAAGCGGTGAAGTACGTCCTCTCGCGGTCAAGGTGGGAGATACGGTTGTCTTCGGGCGCTATGCCGACAGCAATACGCTGAAGGAAGATGGCGACGAGCTCATCATCATGAGCGAAAGCGACATTTACGGTGTTATCGAAGGCTGATTGCCCTTTTCGAATAACAGTTTCCGAACCCCTATTTGAGACAGGAAGGAATTTAAAATGGCTGCAAAAGAAGTGAAATTTGGTGATAGCGCCCGTCGCAAAATGCTCGCGGGTGTTAACGTACTGGCCGATGCCGTGAAAGTGACCCTGGGTCCCAAAGGCCGCAACGTGGTTCTCGATAAAGCCTTCGGCGCTCCCACCGTGACCAAAGACGGTGTATCAGTTGCCAAGGAGATCGAACTGAAAGACAAGTTCGAGAACATGGGCGCGCAAATGGTCAAGGAAGTGGCTTCCAAGGCCTCTGATGAAGCCGGTGACGGCACCACCACTGCTACCGTTCTGGCCCAGTCCATCGTCAACGAAGGCCTGAAGGCCGTTGCCGCCGGCATGAACCCCATGGATCTGAAGCGCGGTATCGACAAGGCCGTGATCGCCGCGGTTGAGCAGATCAAGAACATTGCCCGTCCCTGCTCCGAGTCACGGGAAATCGCGCAGGTGGGCACCATCTCCGCCAACTCCGACGCCAACGTGGGCAAAATCATTGCCGACGCCATGGAAAAAGTAGGCAAAGAGGGTGTTATCACCGTTGAGGAAGGTTCTGGCCTCGAGAACGATCTGGAAACCGTGGAAGGCATGCAGTTTGACCGCGGTTACCTGTCCCCCTACTTCATCAACAACCAGGACAACATGAGTGTCGAGCTGGAAAGCCCCTACATCCTGCTGGTTGACAAGAAGATCTCCAATATCCGTGAGCTGCTGCCGCTGCTGGAAGGCGTGGCCAAGGCCGGCAAACCCCTGCTGATCATCGCCGAAGACGTCGAAGGCGAAGCCCTGGCGACCCTGGTGGTTAACAACCTGCGCGGCATCGTCAAGGTCGCTGCCTGTAAAGCGCCCGGCTTCGGCGACCGTCGCAAGGCCATGCTGCAGGATATCGCCATCCTCACCGGCGGTACCGTGATTTCCGAAGAAGTGGGTCTGGAACTGGAAAGCGCTACCCTCGAACACCTGGGCACCGCCAAGAAAGTCAACCTGACCAAGGAAAACACCACCATTGTCGACGGTGCCGGCAAGCACGACGACATCCAGGCCCGCGTCAAGCAGATTCGCGCCCAGATGGAAGAAACCACGTCCGACTACGACCGCGAAAAGCTGCAGGAGCGCGTTGCCAAACTGGCCGGCGGTGTTGCCGTGATCAAGGTCGGCGCTGCCACCGAAGTGGAAATGAAAGAGAAGAAAGCCCGGGTTGAAGACGCGCTGCACGCCACCCGCGCCGCGGTTGAAGAAGGTGTTGTACCCGGTGGCGGTGTCGCCCTGATCCGTGCCCTTCAGGCACTGGAAGACCTGACCGGCGACAACGAAGAGCAGAATGTGGGTATCGCCATCACCCGTCGCGCCATCGAAGCACCCCTGCGCCAAATCGTCGAAAACGCCGGCGAAGAAGGTTCGGTCGTGGTTGACAAAGTCAAACAGGGCGAGGGTAACTACGGTTACAACGCCGGATCCGGCGAGTACGGCGATATGATCGAAATGGGTATTCTCGATCCCGCCAAGGTGACCCGTACCGCGCTGCAGGCTGCTGCCTCTATCGCCGGTCTGATGATCACCACTGAAGCGATGGTCAGCGAACTGCCCGAAGACAACAAGCCCGCAATGCCCGACATGGGCGGCATGGGCGGAATGGGTGGCATGGGCGGCATGATGTAAGCCACCTTGCGTTACCCTTCTAAAAAAACCCCGGCCTGGCCGGGGTTTTTTTATGGCGAGCGCCGGGTGCAGTCCGTCTGTGCGAGGGGCGAAAGAATTAAATGCTGGCGACTATCGCGGCGATGACATGACCTTGCAGTTTTTCCCCGGGTCATTAACAATAAGTCTTTCCGTACATAATAATCAGGTGGCAGTACATGACGTCTCGCAACCAATGGTGGCCCGTTGCCCTCATCTCTGAAGTGCAGGCCAATACCCCGATAGGCGTATCCGTCGCCGGCGAGGAAATCGTGGTTTTCCGCGATAACACGGGTACGGTGCGGGCCCTGGAAAACCGTTGTCCCCACCGCCGGGTACCCCTTTCCCTGGGAAAAGTGCGCCCGGAGGGGTGGCTGCAATGCGGTTATCACGGCTGGTCTTTCGACGGCGCCACTGGTCAGTGTAAAGCGATCCCCAACCTTCGGCAGTCGGAACAGGTTCCGGGGGCCTATGGCGTTTACGCCTATCGGGCGGTCGAGCAGAACGGGTTGATCTACGTGTCCACCGATGCCGAGGTGCTGGAGGTCCCGGCCATCCGCGCTGGCAATGGCGAGGTACTTGCGTCGGGTCGCCAAATGATTGGCCTGGGGATGGAGGAGTTGCTGGCGGCATTACTGGATGGGCCGGACCTGCTCGCCCAGTCTGCCGGGGTCAGGCTGTCGGATATCCTGGTCGCGGATCCGGAGCGGCGGGAAGGGGCGCTGGTCATGGAGCGAGCTGCTTTCTGGCCCTCGCAGATGCCCTTTTACGGGTTTGTCCATCAGTACCGACTGCTGTTTCGGCTGGCAATTTTGCCCGGGGACCGCGAGTGTGAGCTCTCCCTGGTGGCCGAGGGTGGCGAAGTGCTGGCGACGGCGCATTGGGCCATGGCGCCATCGGCCCGGGGCGTAACGGCAATATTCTGGCAGTTGCGACTGCCAGGGGCGGGCGGAATGGGGCGTCTTTGGTTACAACTCTGTCAAAGGCTCGGGAAAGCACCCCTGGCCCCCAGATCCCGGGTCGATTTTCAGGCCTTGTCGACATTGTTGGCGGGGCCTTCCCATTACTGGACCAGGCAGGCGGAATCGCCGTCCCTTTACGGTGACCTGCTTCTGACGCAGAGGGCAAAAAGATGAGTACATTGAGTTCGCCGATGTCCCAGGGCTCACCGGTGCCGAGCTACGACTGGGTGCCGGGGCAAACCCCCATGCGGGACGCCTGGATACCGATCGCGCATTCGGTTCATATCACCGACAATGTCAGCTGGCGGCCCCTTCACTCCCGCCGCTATTATCTGTGGCGCGAGCAGGGTCATATCCGCGCCGCATCAACATCGCCTGTGGCAAGTGGTGCCGAGGTGAGCCTCTTTACCGATGAGCGGGGCTGTTATCCGGTGGTCGAGCGTTACGGCATGGTCTGGGTCTGGTACGGCAACCCGGACAATGCGCGGTTGAGTCTGGTCCCCAATTTGCCCCACCTGCCGGAAGACGGCAATCTGCCCGGCTATATGCGCGGTCAAACCCGACTCCACTGTTGCTCAGAGTTGGCCATGGAAAACCTCATGGACCTGACCCATGCGGATTTTGTGCACAGCGATCTGCTGGGGGACTCCCTGACCGACGACGATGTGGTGACGGTGGATTCGACCAGTGAAACCATCACCATGGTGCGGACCTGTCTCAACAAGAGCGCCGCGCCGATTCAGCAGCGGGCGGCGGGCATCAAGGCCGACAGGCAGAATGTGCGTTTTACCATTCATATTTACGTGCGCAGCCATGTGGCGGCGATCCACAGCCGCTTTGAGCCGGGCCTCGAGGTGAACATGGTCCACTGCAGTACGCCTGAGACCCGCGATAGCAATCGTGTGAACTTTATCCAGAATACCAGCCAGGCCCGCCGGCCCTACCGCTGGTTGTTTCCCTTCGCGTCACACAAGATTGCCGCCCAGGATGATTATGCCCTCAAACCGCAGGCGCCCCGCTATCACCAGCAAATCCGGCGGCGCGACATGCATTCACGGTTTGATACCGCATCGATACGCTACCGGCAATTGGTGCAGGACATTCTTGCCCGCCAGGCGGACGGTGATTTTTCCTATGAATCCGACGCGCTGATCAGTGGCGACAAGTCATCGGTGCTGGGGATGGGCAAGCCGATCCGTTAGGTGGGAAGACTCCCCGCCGCGGCGCGGGGAGCGATGGTCTTAGGCGAAGTTCTTGTTGACGAATTCCCAGTTGACCAGCTTCCAGAACGCGTCCATATACGCAGGGCGAGCGTTGCGATAGTCAATGTAATAGGCGTGCTCCCAGACATCCACGGTAAGCAGCGGGGTGACGCCTTCATCGGTGAGCGGGGTTTCGGCGTTGCTGGTGTTGACGATGGCCACAGAGCCGTCGGCTTTTTTCACCAGCCAGGTCCAGCCGGACCCGAAGTTGCCAACCGCACTGTTGGTGAACTCTTCCTTGAACGTGTCGAAGGAGCCAAAAGCGGCACTGATCGCCTCCGCCACGGCACCTGTGGCTTCGCCGCCGCCATTGGGGGACAGGCAATTCCAGTAGAATGTGTGGTTCCAGATTTGCGCGGCATTGTTGAAAACACCGCCGGATGAGGTCTTGATGATCGCTTCCAGGTCTTTCCCTTCGAATTCGGTACCGGGAATCATGCCGTTGAGTTTGTCCACGTAGGTCTTGTGGTGCTTGCCGTAGTGATATTCCAGGGTTTCCTGGGAGATATGGGGAGCCAGGGCATCGATACTGTAGGGGAGTTCGGGAAGTGTAATAGCCATGGTGTATATCCTTGCGTTAGGTGTCGAGACATTGATTACGCCTGCCTTGCGGTCGCGTCCGGACCACAGGGGGCAAGCCAACGGATTGAAGACTCCAACACTGACCAGATTGGAGAGTGCCGTATTCTAGCAAAGACTGAGGTTATTAGTAGGGATTGGGGGCCGGGCCTTTTATGTCATGGCAAACCGGGGGTGGCAAATCAGTTGTTCAGTTCCGGGCTGAATAGGCTACAATCCGGGTGACCGGTGTTCCTGAGCTGATGGAAAATCGGCTGGCTTTTCAGGGTGTAAGAGCCCGAGTGCTCACTAAAATAGTCCGCTAATGCGGTCACCACAACAATAACTGAGAGGTAAAAACCTATGAGCGATTTCCTGAATATGAACTTCGTCAACTTCCTTTTCCGGTGGGGGCATTTGCTTTTCGGCATTACCTGGATCGGCATGCTGTACTACTTCAACTTCGTTCAGGGAGCCTATTTCAAGGAGGGCAGCCAGGAGGCGGTAACCGACGCCAAGGCAAAACTGGCGCCGCGGGCCCTGTGGTGGTTCCGCTGGGGTGCGATGTTCACTTTCCTGACCGGTGTTGTATTGCTTGCTGGCATGGCCCATCCCAATATCCTCAACAACTATATCGTTATTGGCGCTACACTCGGCACCCTGATGTTCCTCAATGTGTGGCTGGTGATCTGGCCTAACCAGCAGTTAGCGCTAGGCATGAAGACAGGTGGCGACCCCGCCGCCGCCGGTGCCAAGGCATTATTGGCTTCCCGCACCAATGTGCTGTTTTCCGGCCCCATGGCCTTTGCCATGCTCGCCAGTCCGCACAGTGGCACCTGGGGTGGTGGCGGCTGGGGGACGGGCGTAGGCGGACTCGACCTGATCGTCGCCCTGATCATCATTGCCCTGCTGGAACTCAATGCCCTGGTGGGCAAGCAGGGACCCATGGCCTCCGTCAAGGGCGTCATACACTCCAGCATTGGTCTGACCATCGTGCTGGTATTGTTGCTCCAGCTGCTGTAGGGCCGCTGCATCAGCAAAAAGCCGGCCCCGAGCCGGCTTTTTTGTTGCCACTTTCTCTGTGCCAGCGGGGCTGGTGTATAATGCCGCCAGTTTTTAACCAGTGGGATCGCCGCCTTTATGAGTGATGAGGACTTCAGGAGTAAGGATCCGTTTGTCCCGGAGCGTGATGACATTCGCCCCCGCACCTCCGCGCCCCGGCAAGCGCCGCCCCGCGAGCCCCATGAAGCACGGCCGGGCAAGACGGCGTCCAGGGGCAAGTCGTCCCGCACTTCCCCGTGGCCGGTAATCATTTTACTGGTGGCGGTCATCGGGCTTGCGGCCTTTTCCTGGCATCAAAGCCGTATCCTGGCTGACCTGAACAGCCGCTTTAGCCAGCTCTCCGCCAAGATCGAGTCTACGGATGAATCCCTGAGCCAGTCCGGTGCGGCGTTGAGCCTCAAGCTCAAGGAACAGGAAACCGCCCTCGACGAGCACTGGACGGAAATCAAAAAGTTGTGGGGCGTATCCTACGACACCAACCGCAAGGCGATCGAAGCCAACAAGACCGCGATCGGGGACTTCAAGGGTCGTATTGATGCCACCGAATCCGAGGTGAAGAAAGCCCAGAGTGCCGCGGCCGAGGCCAGGAAACAGGCCGTCGCCGCCAGCCAGAGCCTCGAGACCCTGCGCAGTACAACCCTGGGTTCAGCGGCGCAGATGGACGAGTTGCGGGAGAAAATGGCCGTGATTTCGGGCACCTTGAATCGGCTCGATTCGGCGGTCAAGCAATTGAATGGCTTGTCCGGGCGCGTGGCCAGCAACGAGGAAGCCCTGCGGGCGATCGATGCCTACCGTGCCCAGGTCAATCAGCAGCTCGCCCAGCTGCGCCAGCAACTCGGGCAGCCTTGAGGCCAGGCCCGCACCGCAACAGGGGTGGGAGTTAGGTAAAATCCACCCTGAAATCTGCCCAGAAGTGAGATATAGCCATGACTGTAATCCGTCAGGATGATCTTATTCAGAGTGTCGCCGACGCCCTGCAATTCATTTCCTATTACCACCCGGTGGACTTCATTGAGGCGGTCAACGACGCCTACGAACGGGAAGAGTCGAAGGCGGCCAAGGACGCCCTGGCACAGATTCTGATCAATTCCCGGATGTGTGCCATGGGCCATCGTCCCATCTGCCAGGATACCGGTATTGTCAGTGTCTTTCTGAAGGTTGGAATGAACGTGCAATGGCAGGGGGATATGAGCCTCGACGACATGGTCAACGAAGGTGTGCGCCGGGCCTATAACAATCCCGATAATGTCTTGAGGGCGTCTGTGCTGGCCGACCCCGACGGGGCGCGCAAGAACACCGGCGACAACACGCCGGCCATGATCACCTACAAGATCGTGCCCGGTGATACCGTGGACGTCCATGTTGCCGCCAAGGGCGGCGGCTCCGAGGCCAAAACCAAGTTCGCCATGCTCAACCCGTCAGATTCCGTCGTCGACTGGGTGTTGTCCGTAGTGCCCACCATGGGTGCCGGCTGGTGCCCACCGGGCATGCTCGGAATCGGCATTGGCGGCACTGCTGACAAGGCCATGCAGATGGCCAAGGAAGCGCTGCTCGACCCCATTGATATCCATGAGCTGCGGGAGCGAGGCCCCTCCAGTCGTGCCGAGGAGCTGCGCCTTGAACTGATGGAGAAGGTTAATGATCTGGGGATTGGCGCCCAGGGCCTGGGCGGCCTGACCACGGTGCTTGATGTCAAGGTCAAGGACTGCCCGACCCATGCCGCCAATAAGCCGGTGGCGATAATTCCCAATTGCGCTGCCACACGCCACACCCACTTCGTGCTCGATGGCAGTGGTCCTGCACAGCTTGAGCCGCCATCCCTGGAGCACTGGCCGGACGTCAGTTGGGATGTGGGCGACAGCGTGCGCCGGGTGAATCTGGATACTGTTACGAAGGCGGATATTCAGGCCTGGAAACCCGGTGAAACGGTACTGCTCTCTGGCAAGCTGCTCACCGGTCGCGATGCGGCCCACAAAAAACTGGTGGACATGATCGGCAAAGGCGAGCGGTTGCCGGTGGACTTTACCAACCGGTTTATTTACTACGTGGGACCGGTGGATCCCGTCGGGGACGAAGTTGTTGGCCCCGCAGGACCCACCACGGCAACCCGCATGGACAAGTTCACCCGCACCATGCTCGAAGAAACCGGCCTCATCGGCATGGTCGGCAAGGCAGAGCGAGGCCCGACGGCGATCGATGCGATTCGCGACAACAACGCCGTGTATCTGATGGCGGTGGGTGGCGCTGCCTATCTTGTCTCCAAGGCGATCAAAGCATCCAAAGTAGTCGCCTTCCCCGAACTGGGCATGGAGGCGATCTACGAGTTCGAGGTCAGTGACATGCCAGTGACCGTTGCGGTCGACGTCAACGGCGAGTCTGTGCACCGTACCGGCCCTCAGCAGTGGCAATCCATTATCGAGGAACGCAAACTGGCTTTGACTTGAGGCGAACTAAACGAAAACAGGTTACACTAAGTGTCGGGGAACGCCGGTTTTGTTACTACCATGACTCCCGCCGGTTAACAAAGAAAGCGCTGGAACATTGTCCGCGCGATAAGGATTTTTTCCTAACATAAGGAGAGCACCATGCGTAAATTATTACTTTCAACCGGGGCTATGATTCTGGCCGGAAGTCTGGCCGCCCATGCCGTAGAAGGACCTTATGTCGGCGCCTCTGCGACAGGTTTTTTCCTCGATAGCGAACGCACCATTCAAGGTGCAGACGAATCGCTGGTGGGCAGCGTCAATCTCGGCTACCGATTCAGCAATGATTGGGGGCTTGAGGCCGGCTATGGTACGGATCTGGCCGGTGACGATCTCGATGTCGCCAAGCTCGACCTGTTGCGCTGGTTCGGCGATGCGGATCGGGAGTGGCGCCCTTATTTTGTTGCGGGCTTTTCCGCTTTTGACCGCGACGATGTCGACAATCTGGAATTCGACGAGGACGAAACCACCCAGTTCGCGGTCGGCTTCGGTCTATCCAACATGTTTGCCGATCATTGGGAGTTCCGTACCGATCTCCGGGTCCATCAAAAGATTGACCAGGGGGTGTCCGGCACCACCGATCCGGCGCTCAACTTTGCCGTGAATTACCACTTCAACGCCCCCGCTCCGGCCCCGGTCGCTGAACCGGCCCCCGCCCCTGCCAAGCAGGCGCCGCCGGAGATGCGCACCATCACCGTCAAGTTGCGGGTGTTGTTCGAGTTTGACAAGGCGGTGGTCAAGGCAATCTACGGCGATGAAATCCAGGCCGTGGCCAATGCCATGAAAGCCCACGACGACATCGATTTGGTGCTGGAAGGCCACACTGACGCCATCGGCACCGACACCTATAACCAGGATCTCTCTAACCGGCGCGCTGCAGCGGTAAAAGCCAAGCTCGTTGAGATGTACGGCATTGATCCGAGCCGGGTTTCGACCGTTGGCTATGGCGAGAGTCGCCCTGTTGCCGACAACAGCACATCCGAAGGTCGGGCACAAAACCGCCGTGTAATCGGTGAGCTCAGTTACGAAGAAGTGGTTACCGACTGAGTCGGATGTAAGGCCGACCATCAGCGGTAAGCTTGGACAACTTTGGATAAGCGCCCTTTTCGGGGCGCTTTTCTTTGTCTGAGTAATAAATCCGGCAAGCAGAGCCGTGGTACCGTCACCGGTGACTGTATTGTCATGCCAATCAGATTGAGGCCCTGTGAACACGCTTTACTGGCACGATTACGAGACCACCGGTATTGATCCCGCCCGGGACAGGCCTATTCAGTTTGCCGGCGTTCGCACCGATGAAAATCTCGACAGAGTCGGTGAACCACTGACACTGTACTGCCGGCTGACCCGGGATGTGCTGCCCCATCCGCAGGCCTGCCTGATTACCGGTATTACGCCCCAGGTAGCGATGCGGGAGGGTCTTAACGAGCCGGACTTTATCGACCGAATCCATCGGGAACTCAGTGCACCGGGGACCTGTGGCGTGGGCTATAACAGCCTGCGCTTCGACGATGAGGTGACCCGCTATACGCTGTATCGCAATTTTTACGATCCCTATGAGCGTGAGTGGCGCAACGGCAACTCCCGTTGGGATATTATCGACATGCTCCGTCTGACCCGTGCACTTCGCCCCCGGGGTATACAGTGGCCAGACGGCGAGGACGGCGCGCCGAGTTTTCGCCTGGAATTATTGACGGCGGCAAACGGCATTCGCCACGAGGCGGCCCACGATGCCATGTCCGATGTCTATGCCACGCTCGCCATGGCGCGCCTGGTGCGCAGTCATCAACCCAGGCTTTATCAGTACGTCTATGACCACCGTGTCAAACACAAGGTTGCCGGACTCATCGATCTGGCAAACCGCAAGCCTTTTTTGCATGTCTCCGGCCGCCTGCCAAGGGAAAACGGCTATCTGGCACTGATGGCGCCGCTCTGCCAGCACCCCGTCAACAAAAATGCCGTTGTCAGTTTCAACCTGATGCAGGATCCGGACATTCTTGAAAACCTCGACAGTGAACAGATCCGCGACCGGCTTTTCACCCGCAACGAGGATCTTGAAGAAGGGCGGGAGCGGATTGCGTTGAAAGCCGTGCACCTCAATCGGTGCCCGGTGGTGGCGACCCCGAAGTTGCTCGATGCCGAATCCGCACGACGGTTGGGTATTGATCTCGAGCGCTGTGAACGGCACTGGCAGCGACTTCGCACGCTGGATGTTACCGCGAAGTTGCATCGGGTATTTCAGCGGCCCGCCGAAACCGGGCCCGGTGATGTGGATGCCGCCCTTTACGAGGGCTTCATTCCCGATGCCGATAAGGCGTTGCTTGCCCGGATACGGGGCGCGGCTCCGGAGCAGTTGTCGGGGGGCTTTCCGTTCACCGACCGTCGATTCAATGAGTTGCTATTTCGCTATCGGGCCAGGCATTTCCCCGACACGCTCTCTGATACGGAAGCGCACGACTGGGAGGAATATCGCTACCACGTGCTGATGGAGCCGCCTCCAGGTCGCCTGGGTCTGGAAGGGTATTTCGCCGAGCTCGACCGCCTCGAGAGCGCGACGACCCGTGATCGGGACAGGGAAGTGCTCAATGCACTCCGTGCCTGGGGTGAATCTCTTACCGTTTAGGGTCCGTCAGCCAAACGACGCCATCGCGGATCTCAAACGTGACGGCAGTGAGAAACTGGTCCGGGCAGGGCCCTGCCACACAGCGGCCGGTGGGGATGTCGAACAAGGCCCCGTGGGCGCTGCAGATAATGTTCCCGCGATCGCGATCAAGGAACCGGTGCGGCATCCAGTTCAGGGGGGCGCCGGCGTGCGGACAGCGGTTACGGTAGACATAGACCTCGCCGTCCTTTTTCACCGCAAACACGGAATCCGTGGTGCCGTCGCCAAATCCCTTACTGCCCCCCTCCGGTATGTCGTCGATACGACACAGTGCAACCTCCGCCATTACAGTCCCCGGCGAAGGGCGTCGATACGCTCCTCCAGTGGCGGATGGGTCATGAACAGGCGGGTGGCGGTTTTTTTCCAGCCCGGCGAGATGCCAAAGGCGGTCAGGGTATCCGGCATCTGATTGGGCACGTGGGCCCGGGTTTCCGCCTGCAGACGCTCCAGGGCGCCAATCATCGATTGCCGGCTGGCCAGGGTGGCGCCGGCGGCATCGGCGCGGAATTCCCGCCAGCGGGAAAACCACATGACAATCATCGAAGCGAAAATGCCCAGCACCACCTGCAGTACCATGACAGTGACAAAATACCCCATGCCACCGCTGCGCTCATTCTTGAACACCGCTTTGTCGATGATGCCGCCGATAATGCGGGCGAAGAACATCACGAAGGTATTGAGCACCCCCTGAATCAGTGTCAGGGTCACCATATCGCCGTTCGCCACATGACCGATTTCATGGGCCAGCACGGCGCGGGCTTCGTCCCGATCGAACCGTTGAAGAAGACCGACGCTCACGGCTACCAGCGCATTGTCCTTGTTCCAGCCGGTGGCAAAGGCATTGGATTGCTGGGCGGGGAAAATGCCCACTTCCGGCATGCCGATACCGGCTTTTTGCGCCAGGTCTGCAACCGTTTGCATGAGCCAGCGTTCCTCCGGGGTGGCCGGGGAGTCGATGATTTTTGTGCCGGTGCTCCACTTCGCCATGGGCTTTGAAATCAGCAACGAGACAAACGAGCCGCCAAACCCGAACAGGGCAGACATTAGCAACAGCGGGCCGAGATTGGTGTGGATACCCTGGCTTGCCAGGTAGTCCTCCAGACCCAGTGCCTTGAAGATAATGCTAACCAGCAAAAGGATAGCGATGTTGGTGCCAAGAAACAGACCGATGCGCAACACGACAAACCTCCCTTAGAGACAGAAGCCAGGCAGTCCGGGCAGGCATTATGCCATGAACCCATGGCGCACAGGCTACACAACAATGATGTGGCCAAACGCGCTTTTTTCAATGGGGTTGGCGTTGAACAAAAGTCGCACTGAAAGTCGGGTGCGCCGGTAGTTTCCCATCCGGTTTGGGGTTAATCTTGTCGCCTTACAAGACTGGATAGAAATACCTCATGGAAGTGAAAGTCCGTAATGCCTTTATTTGGGTAGTGTTTTTGATAGCCTTTGCCTTGGTTGGCTGCGCCGGGGCGCCCCCCTTGCAGGAGCCGGAAATCCGCTTTGTCAGCCTGCGGCCGGTTATTGGTGATGCCGGCGAACAACGCTTTGTGGTGACCCTGGATGTGGTGAACCCCAATGAGCAGGCCTTGAACTTGAAAGGTGTTTACTACGCGGTTCGTCTGCAGGGCCATAAGGTGGCCAGTGGCGTGACCGATGACGTGCCGGTCATTGGCGGCTTTTCAGAGACCCGCATCCAGCTGGTCGGTTCCGTGGATGTTGCCAACAGCTTGCGCGCTGCCCTGTCGGTGATGGAGAGCCCGTCCAGCAAGGTCCATTACGATCTGGAGCTGAGGTTATCCATCGAATCCTGGCCTTTTCCCCTTCGGCTCAGGGAAGAGGGCCGTATTGCGATCGCCGATTTAGTCAGGTATCAGCCTTGAGCACAGAACAGCGTATCATTGACCTTGAGGTCAGACTGGCCTACCAGGAGGACAGCCTTAATGCCCTGGACCAGATTGTCGCCCGACAGGCGGAGCAAATCACTCAGCTGACGGAAATGAACCGCGAACTCTACCGGCGCCTGCAGGATTTGCTGGATCAACTGGATCAGGGACCCTCGGACGAGCGACCGCCACCGCACTATTGAGCACTGTTTCAGCTTTCCAGTTTGACGGCAAATGCCTCCTCCAGGGTTGTGGTCCCTTGCTTGACCAGCATGATCGCATTGCGGGACAGCGGCGCCATGCCGTCGGCGATGGCCTGCTCCCGGAGGTGGTCAGCATTGGCCTTGGCACTGATCATATCCCGCAATTCCGTGGTCATTTCCAGCAATTCGCCCACCATCATCCGGCCGTGGAACCCTGTCTGGTGGCATTCGACACAGCCTGAGCCCCTGTAAGTGACACAGTCCTCCGGTAAATCAAAGTAGGCCTTGAGGCCCTTTTCATCCGGATCCTCCTCCCTGCAGTTCGGGCAGATGCGTCTCACCAGGCGCTGGGCAAGTACGCCGACCACGGTGGAGTTGATCAGGTAGGGTTCGATTCCCATGTCCACAAGGCGCGTAATGGTGGTTGGCGCGTCGTTGGTATGAAGGGTGCTCATGACAAAGTGCCCGGTCAGTGACGCCTTGATGGCAATCTGGGCTGTTTCCAGATCGCGCATCTCACCAATCAGAATTTCGTCGGGGTCGTGGCGGAGTATGTGGCGCAGGGCTTCCGCAAAGGTATAGCCGATCTGGGGTTTGATCTGAATCTGCTCAATGCCGTCCAGACGGTATTCGACGGGGTCCTCGACGGTGATGATGTACACTCCCCGCTGGTTGCGTTCATTGAGTACCGCGTAGAGGGTGGTGGATTTGCCGGAGCCGGTAGGGCCGGTGACCAGAAATATCCCGAAGGTATGGGTGAGGATTTTGCGCATGCGCTGTATTTCATCCACCGGCAAGCCCAGGGCGTCGAGATTGACGAGGCCCTTGCTCTTGTCGAGAACCCGAATGACCACCGACTCACCGGTCACCATGGGAATCACCGAGACGCGAAAATCAACCCGCTGATTGTGTTCGATGACCATGGTGGCGCCGTCCTGGGGCAGGCGCCGCTCGGCGATGTTCATGCCCGACATGATCTTGATTCGGCAGACAATGGGCGCGAGCAGGCGATGGTCGATATGGCGCTGCAGTAACAGCTTGCCATCGAGCCGGAAGTAAATATCCCCGCCCCGCTCGGTGGGGCGGATATTGATATCCGAAACCCCCATTGAAACCGCCCGGTGTAGCAGGGAATCGACAAACTTCACAATGGGGCGCTCGGAGGCCCTTTCTTTCAGGCGCTCGACATTCAATTGGCTGACACTTTCCGGCAGCGCGCCATTATCCAGCTCAATCAGTAATTCGTCTTCCTCCGCAGTCAGGATATGGCGTTCAATGAGTTGGCGGATATCGTGGGAAGGCGCGACGACGATATCGACATGGCGCTCGGTGACAAAATTGAGCGAGTGAATCGCCTCCGTATTGGCCGGGTCCGCGACGGCAACGATGAGTTGATTGTCGAACAGCGCCAGGGGAAAGACCTGGTAGCGCAGGATGATTTCAGAGGGGATGGCTTTAATCGCGTCCGGATCGATGGTCATCTGATTGATTCTGACCACGGGAATGCCCAGCCGGGAAGCGATGATGGCGGGGCGCTTTTCCCTGTCGATCATTTGCAGGGATTGCAGTGTGTCGATCAGGGAGTCGCGGGGGCTCTTCTTGGCCTTGACGGCTTCCCGGAGTTGTTGATGGCTGATAACACCACTGTTGGCCAGCTGGATACCGAGCTGGATTTCCGTTTCCGGGACGCGGCCATAGGTCAGATTCTTGAGCTCCGAGGCGTCTTTGAGTATGCGGTCAGTCACAGGCGGCCTTCTGATCATCGTGTTGAAGACAAGGAGAGTATCGTTTGACCGTCCCGTGCAAGCCTTGTTCGAGGCCAATCACTTGTCTTTTGCGACACTTGTTGTCTATGGTAGGGGCATCGAGCATTGACTGAACGAAATACGATGCGCGCTTTTAAAATAATTGCCCTGGTGATATCGGGTCTGCTGGTGACGTTTCTGGCGCTGCTGTGGGTAGCGCAGTTTTTTTCCGTGCAGCCGGAAGGGGAATCAGTGATATGGCTTGAGAGGTCCGATGACGGCAGTTAGCGGTAAGGTGCGCACTCGCGGTTTTGCGTCACTGTCTTGAGAGCAATAATTAATATCTCGCAAGGGAGTGCAACCATGGTCAAAGCCAGTCGTAAAGCCCTGCAGATTGCGTTCGGGTATCTGATTTTTGCCGCCCTCTGGATCTTCTTTTCGGATGCCGCCGTGGAACTGGCGGTTCGCGATTCCGATATCCTGACCCGGGTGCAAAATATCAAGGGTTTTGCCTTTGTCCTTGTCACAGCAGTCCTGCTGTTTATTTTTGTCAGGCGGATATTTGCCGAGGTGGAAAAAAGTCACCAGCGCGAGATGCGCTCGGCCCGTCTGCTCAATCATTATCTGCGTCGTACCCCGGTGATTGGCTATGCCCTGCGCGTTCAGGTTACCCTCGCGGCGCGTATTTTCTAGGTGGTCGACGTTTGCGACGCACTGACCAGTGTCGCCCGTATAAAAAACCGTGGACCAGGACCGCGGCTCTGGACTACCTGCGCGAGCAAAGTGGCAAGCAGTTTGACCCGGAGGTCGTCGAAATTTTTATTGCCTGGGTTGGCCAGAGCTCAGCATAGACAAATCCGCGGCGCTTTTGTCGAAGCAGTCGCTGTGTTATCAATACCCTGAAACTTTAAACGGACATAACAGGCATGGCAGATTTGGTGGATTTCCTCGGCATCATGGTCAAGAAAGAGGCTTCGGACCTCTATTTCACGGTGGGTGCGCCGGTACAGATCAAAATCGAAGGGGTGACAATGCCCATCGCCAACACCGCCATGACACAGGAGTCCATGAAGACGCTGGCCTATGGCGTCATGAGCGACAAGCAGAAAAAGGAACTTGAATCGACACTCGAATGCAATTTCGCCATTTCCGTCGAGGGACTGGGCCGTTTTCGCATCAATGTCTTTTACCAGCGCAGCCAGGTGGCCCTGGTGGTGCGCTACCTGAAGTCCCGTATTCCCAGTGTCGAGAGCCTCGGGCTGCCGTTGATTCTCAAGAACCTGATTCTCGAGCCCCGGGGCCTGATCCTGATCGTCGGCTCCACCGGTTCCGGAAAATCCACTACCCTGGCGGCAATGCTCGACCATCGGAACAGCCTCAAGACCGGCCATATCCTGTGCATTGAGGATCCCATTGAATATTTGCACGCCCACAAAAAGTCCATTGTCAATCAGCGGGAAGTGGGCCTGGATACCCTCAACTACTCAGCCGCCCTGAAAAACGCCATGCGCGAGGCGCCGGACGTGATCATGATCGGCGAGATTCGCGACGCGGAAACCATGCGCCATGCCCTGGCCTATGCCGATACCGGGCACCTGTGCCTTTCGACCCTGCATGCCAACAATGCCTATCAGGCCCTGGAGCGAATTGTTAACTTCTTCCCCGAGGTCGCCCGCCACCAGATTCTCGATGATCTGTCGCTCAATATCCGCGGCATATTTTCGCAACGGCTGCTCAATACCCTCGATGGCAAGCGGACCCCCGCCTGCGAATTGATGTTGCCGACGCCCTATATCGTCGACCTGATCGGCCAGGGGGAGTTCGAGTCCATCCGGGATACCATGGAACACAGCACCGACGTCGGCATGATGACCTTCGAGCAGTCGGTCTTTGAGCTCTATATGGCCAAAAAAGTGAGCAAGGACGAGGCCCTGCGCGCGGTGGATTCCAAAGGTAATCTGCAAACCCGTATCCGTCTGGCCGAGGCCAACTTCGGGGGCGATTCCGACGGCATGCTCAAGGTAGAGTGAAAAGGCCCGCAATGAACAGGGGTTCATTACCGCTCGCGGCTGTAACCGGTCAAGAGGAGCACCACGTGGTTGCCTTTGATGGCGCAGTGCAGCTCCATCGTTCGGTTATTGCGCCGGTACGGGCCTTGACTGACCTGGCGCGGTCAGTGGGTATTCAACTCTCGGTGGCAAGTGGTTTTCGCAGCTATGATCGCCAGACAATGATTTGGAACGCCAAGGCGACGGGCCGGAGGCCGGTCTTTGACCACCGGGGAAAACCGCTGGATGTGGCGTCAATGCCCCCCGAACAGGCTGTGCGGGCAATTTTGCGTTGGTCCGCCCTGCCGGGAACCTCCCGCCACCACTGGGGCACTGATATGGACGTCTGGGACCGCGGCGCAGTCGGAGATGACTATGCCCTGCAGCTGGTGCCGGAGGAGTACGCCGCTGGTGGACCGTTTGCCGCCCTCGACCATTGGCTTGGTGGCGAACAGGTGGCTGACCTGGGGTTTTTTCGCCCCTATGCCCTGGATCGGGGTGGCGTGGCGCCGGAGCCCTGGCACCTGAGCTACCGGCCCCTGGCGGCAGAATTTTCCGCGTCTCTGGATGCCGACAGCTTGCGCCCGTGCCTGGCTGCAGCCGACATCGCCCTGAAGGACACGGTCCTTGCCATGCTCGATGAAATCTTTGACCGCTTTGTCATCTGCGACGGTTGAAACGGAATCCCGCATGGGGGATAGTGGCGCCTCGATCAACTTCCGATGTATTGCCAGTGGCGAAGCCTGACGACAATTTGTGGCAGACACTCCGGCAGGAGGTAACCGAGGTTGCCCGGCTGGAACCCGCGCTGGCGAGTTATTTCCACATTGCCGTGCTCAGCCACGACTCCCTGGAGTCCGCCCTGAGCTATGCGCTGGCCAGTCTTCTGGGCAGCGAGGTGGTCTCCCCGTTGGCGCTTTTTCAGGTGATGGAACACGGCTTTGCCGCCGATTCACAGATCAGTGAGCGTATGCGCCGCGACCTGCTGGCCCACTATCAGCGCGATCCCGCCTGTGATCGGCACTATATCCCGCTTCTGTACTTCAAGGGGTTTCACGCCCTTCAGGCCCATCGCGTGGCGCACTGGTTGTGGAATCACGACCGTCGGTCCATGGCGCTTTACCTGCAGAGCCGGGTTTCGGAGATTTTCAGTGTCGACATCCACCCCGCGGCACGCATTGGCGGTGGCATCATGATCGACCACGCCACTGGTCTGGTTATCGGTGAAACGGCGGTGATCGAAGACGATGTCTCCATTCTGCACGCTGTCACCCTGGGTGGCAGTGGACTGGAAAAGGGCGATCGGCACCCCACCATTCGCCAGGGTGTGCTGATTTCCGCCGGCGCCAAGATCCTCGGCAATATCACCGTCGGCGAGGGGGCCAAGATTGGCGCCGGCAGCCTGGTGGTGGAACCGGTCCCGCCCCACAGCACCGTCGCCGGTGTCCCGGCCAGAGTGGTCGGGGGGCTTCTCAAAACTGTTCCGGCCCTGGATATGGACCATGGGTTCAATGGCGAAAATGGCTAGTGTCGGCGGGTTCTGATCGATGACATCACTGCCTGGCCTTCTCTACCGCCGGTTTGTGCTGGCGCTGCGCTATTCATGCCAGGGGCTGGTGGCCTGTTTCCGCCACGAGGAGGCCTTCCGGGTGGAAGTCCTGCTGGCGTCGGTTCTCATTCCGGCCGGCTTGCTTTTGGGTGATACCCCCATCGAGCGGGTTTTGCTGGTGTCCGTGGTTGTCTTGGTGATGGTGGTGGAGTTGCTCAATTCCGCCGTCGAGGCGGCCATCGATCGCATCAGCCTCGACCCTAGTGAATTGTCGGGCCGCGCCAAGGATCTGGGCTCTGCGGCGGTATTCCTGTCAATGATGCTTGTGCTCTTTGTCTGGGGGGCTATCCTTCTCTAGGTTCTGTTTCTTTTGTAGTATTGGGGCATTCCCGCCAGGAGTATCACGCCATGCCGGACATCTACAGCGTCATTTATCGCGGTGATATCGCCCCGGGGTTCACCCTAGTGCAGGTCAGGCAGGGCTTTCAGGACATGTTCAGCCTCGACGATCAGAAACTCGGGCAGCTGTTTTCCGGCCGGCCGGTGGCGATCAAGAAGAATCTCGACTACAGCAAGGCGGAGCAGTTTTGCGCCCTGCTGGCGGGCTTTGGCGCTGTGGCACAGATTCGCGGGGCCGAATCGTCCGCACCATCAGACGCCGGTGACGCCGCCGGTCAACCAACCCGCGAAGAAGACGGTATCACCATCGCGCCGGCCGGTGCCGACGTGCTCACCGACGATCAGCGTCGGCAGGTTCCCCCAAGGCAAGTCACCACCGAACACCTGAGTCTCGATGCGGTGGGTGCCGATGTTCTGCGGCCGGAGGAGCGCAAATCGGTGGAGGCGCCCGCCATTGACCTTTCCCACCTGAAAATCGAACCGGCGGATGACAGCGAGTCCTGAGTAATTCCCATGAGCCAGGATGACAGCGATTATTTCAAAACCTTCGTTGGCGAGGTGACGCCCCTTCGCAGCAAGCAGACCGTTGCCGGCCAGCGTGTCCAAGGGGACACTCCCGGTACCCGTCACCGCCGCAGGGCCGCCCAGGAGGGATTCGCCCGCCAGGGTAATTACCTGTCTCCGGTTGACTACATCGAGCCGGTAAAACCCTGGGATGAGCTGTCCTTCAAGCGCGACGGCGTCCAGCACGGTGTATTCAAGAATCTCCGTCTGGGTAAATATCCGCTGGATGCCCGCCTCGACCTGCACCGGATGACCGTCGAACAGGCCAGCCGCGCGGTGCTCGGGTTTGTCGAGGATTGCCTTGAGATGAATATCCGCACTGTCCTGATTACCCATGGCAAGGGCGAGCAGCGCGACAATCCCGCGCTGCTCAAAAGTTGTGTCAATCACTGGCTGCGTCAAATAGACGCCGTGCTCGCATTCCACAGCGCCCAGCGCCACCACGGCGGTTATGGCGCCACCTATGTTCTGCTGCGCAAGAGCGAAGAAAAGCGGCAGGAAAACAAGGAAATATTCAGCAAGCGGCGTTGCTAGTGGTGGCGATCCTGTTCACCCGCCCCGGTTTGTGCAGTTAAGTGAGTGTTGCCATGTCAATGACGAAGCGGTATTTCACGTCATTTCGTTGCATCCGCGCGTAGGCTTCGTTGATTTCAGCCATATCGATCATTTCCACTTCGGGCAGGATGTTGTGCTCGCCACAGAAATCGAGCATTTCCTGGGTTTCAGGGATACCGCCGATGATGGAGCCCGCCAGACTGATCCGCTGCATGACCAGGGCGCCGGCCTGGAGCTGACCCTGCAGTGCGTCCAGTGCCCCGACAATCACCATATGGCCGTCGCGCCTGAGCAGCGGCAGGTACGGGTTAATGTCATGGGACACCGGAATGGTGTTGAGCAGAAAATCGAACTGCCGCCCATGGGCTCTCATCGCTTCCGGATCCGTGGAAATCAGCACGTCATCGGCGCCGAGCCGTTTGGCGTCTGCCGCCTTGCCCGGTGAGGTGGTAATCATCACAACCTTTGCGCCCAGGGCATGGGCGAATTTCACGCCCATATGCCCAAGGCCGCCAAGACCAATGACGCCGACCGTATGTCCCTTGCCGATGTTCCAATGGCGAAGCGGTGACCAGGTGGTGATCCCGGCGCAGAGCAGTGGTGCCGCCGCGGCCGGGTCCAGGCTGTCCGGAACGCGCAGTACAAAGTTTTCGTTGACGACAATGCGTTTGGAGTAGCCGCCGTAGGTGATGGCATTGCCATGGCGGTAGTCCGGTGAGTTGTAGGTACCCACGAGACCCCCTTCGCAGTACTGCTCAAGGCCGTCCTGGCAGGCGTGGCATTTACGGCAGGAGTCAACCAGACAACCCACTGCGACCAGGTCCCCCGTTCTGAACCGGGTGACGCCGCTGCCCACCCGGGAGACGCGACCGACGATCTCGTGGCCTGGCACCAGGGGGTAGACGGTGTAGCCCCAGTCATTGTGGGCAAAATGAATATCGGTGTGGCAGACGCCGCAGTAGAGAATGTCGATATCGACGTCGTCGGCGACCGGCTCTCGACGCTCGATGGAGAGCGAGTTCAATGCTTCCTGCGGGCTGTGAGTTCCCCAGGCGGGTACGGTTGTCATCGGCTGTGTCCTCCGTGATTGTATGATCGTGATTTTATATTTGTGATTAGAGGCAAACGAGTTTACGCCGCGTGTCTGCGCGATGCCACCGTGGTCACCGTCGCCTCAGTCAGCGCAGTGTTTGCGAATACGGCGCTGGAAGCTGTGCCTGACTGGCACCGTATTGGTGCGTCATTGCTGCCGATTACAGGTGCACTGTCAGCCTGTGGTTTAGTGGGGTCGGGCATCTAACAGACTATTATTTATCAACTTTTTGTTGGAGGATAAATCGATCGGAAAAATGGCACGGCCTTTGCTGATTTATTAGCGAAGAGATCATGCACAATGATGGCATTCAGCAGGGATCGCTCCCTGAGACAATTTGCACTGAAACAGGCGGCTAGGGTTCCGGCTTTCCCGTGGGGAGGGTGACTGGTCCGAGAGCTACCGACCTTCTGCCGAAGGTTACACGGAGGGATAAAAGCCCGGGAGATTGTTGCACTGATCTCCGACTTTAACCCCAGTAACCTTCGGGAGAATCCGATGAAAGGCAAACACCTGTTCAAGCGCTCCACGACTGCGTCACGTCCTTTTTCCACCTCTTTAAAACACTGGTTTTCCGGCGCCCTTGCGGCAGTGACCCTGAGTCTGTCGGCGACAGCGGTCGCGGAACCACTGAAGATCGGCTACAGCGACTGGCCCGGCTGGGTGGCCTGGGAAGTGGCCATTGAAAAAGGCTGGTTCGATGAGGCCGGCGTCGAGGTGCAGTTTGACTGGTTCGACTATGTGGCGTCCATGGAAGCCTATGCCGCGGGCCAGCTTGATGCGGTTGCCATGACCAACGGCGATGCCCTGGTGACCGGCGCCACGGGTCGCAAAAGTGTGATGGTTATCATCAATGATTACTCCAACGGCAACGATATGGTGGTGGCGGCGCCGGGTATCAGCTCCGTGGCCGAGCTCAAGGGTAAAAAGGTCGGCGTTGAAATCGGCTTTGTCAGTCACCTCCTGTTGCTCAATGCCCTGGAAAAGGCGGGTCTCACCGAAGCCGACGTCGAGCTGGTCAACGTGCCCACCAACGAAACTCCCCAGGTGCTCGCTTCCGGCGATGTCGATGCCATTGTCGCGTGGCAGCCCAGTTCCGGACAGGCGCTCAAGCAGGTGCCGGGTTCCACGGCTATCTACACCTCGGCGGATGAGCCCGGCCTGATCTATGACGTGATGGCGGTCAGCCCGGAGAGCCTGTCGGCCAATAAAGCCGAGTGGCAAAAGGTGGCGGAAGTCTGGTACCGGGTCGTCGATTACATTCGGGACCCCGCTACCCAGGATGATGCCGTCGCCATTATGGGCGCCCGTGTCGGCCTGTCGGCGGAAGAGTACAAGCCCTTCCTGCAGGGCACCAAAATCCTCACCCTCGATGAAGCGAAACCCTTCTTCACCAGGGGCGACGGCTTCACCTCGCTTTACGGCTCTTCCAAGATTGCCGACGACTTCAACCTGAAGTACGAGGTTTACAGCGAGGCTCAGGACATCGACAGCTATATCGACGGCGATATCACCCTCGGCCTGGAATAACGCCCGGATCGTCAACCGAAACCCCGCTGTTAACAGGAAGCGAGTCCATGGCCACCGTTGATATCCTGGCACCCCGCAAGCCTCTGCCGCCCCGGTTGTCCCGGGGGTTGACGGTGGCCTCGTTTCTGCTGCCGCTACTGGTATGGGCGGCGGTCAGCTACCTGCCGTTTCTCTGGCATCCGGAGCGGGAAATCACCGTTCCCGGGGGCGTCAGTTATTTCAAGGAAGGCATGCGCATAGACGCCGATCGCTACGCCCAGGAGTTGGCGCAGGTACGGGAACAGGGCTTGCCACTGCCCGAGGCAAAAAAGGTCAATCCCATTTATCTTCCCGCACCCCATGAGGTGGCCACGGCCTTTTACACCGCCTTTACCGAAGCGCCGCAGATGCGCAGCCAGCAATGGTTGCACGAGAGCCTTTGGCACAGTATTCAGGTGATTTTCTGGGGGTTTACGCTGTCGTCCCTGATCGGTGTGCCGCTGGGCATCCTGTGTGGGACCTATAACGCGGTGTCGCGGCTCAACGAGCCGTTTATCGAGTTTTTCCGGTATTTGCCGGCACCGGCCTTCGGGGCACTGGCGGTGGCGATTCTCGGTATCTACGACGGACCAAAAATTGCCATTATTTTTATCGGCACGTTTTTCCAGCAGGTGCTGGTGGTCAGCAACACCACAAGGCGGCTGGATAAATCCCTGCTCGAGGCCGCCATGACCCTGGGCGCCAATCGCCTGCAGATGCTGTTCAAGGTGGTAGTGCCGGGCATTCTGCCGGATCTGTACCGGGACCAGCGCATTCTGCTCGGTTGGGCCTGGACCTACCTGATCGTTGCCGAACTGATCGGTACCAGTTCCGGCATCACCTGGTTTATCACCCAGCAGGCCCGCTACAAAAACTTCGACAATGTTTACGCCGCCATCATGATGATCGGCATTATCGGCCTGGTGACAGATCTCATCCTCGCCCGGCTCGGCAAAAAGCTATTCCCGTGGGAAAAGAGCAGGGCGCACTGATGACCAATCTCGAATTACCCAGCTATCTGATTCAGAGTGACGCCGTTCGGACGCGTTTCGAGCGGCTCAAAGAACGCGAGGTGGTACTGGAGGTCAAGGGCCTGGGCAAGGAATTCGATTCCGCCCAGGGGCCGGTCACCGCCCTCAAGGATATTCACTTCAAAGCTCACCGGCGGGAGTTTGTGTGTGTCATCGGCCCCTCCGGCTGTGGCAAGTCGACCCTGATCCGTATCCTGGCGGGGCTGGAGAACGCCAGTCACGGCCAGGTCCTGCTGGACGGTAAGCCGGTCAGTGGTCCCGGGCCGGAGCGGGGCATGGTGTTCCAGGGCTATACCCTCTTTCCGTGGCTGACGGTCAAGAAGAACGTCATGTTCGGGTTGCTCAACCAGGGCGTGGGCAAAGCCCAGGCGGAAAGCGAGGCTTTGCAGTGGATCGATCTTGTCGGCCTTGAACGCTTCTCCGACGCCTATCCCCATGAGCTGTCCGGCGGCATGAAACAGCGTGTCGCCATCGCCCGGGCGCTGGCCAATCAGCCCCGCATCCTGCTCATGGATGAACCCTTCGGTGCCCTCGATGCCCAGACACGGGCCAAGATGCAGGCCTATCTTCTGGAAATCTGGAAAAACATCGACATTACCGTCCTGTTCATCACCCACGATCTCGACGAGGCGATTTTTCTCGCCGACCGCATTCTGGTGCTCAAGGCCAACCCGGGGGAAGTGGATGAGCTGATCGAAGTGCCGGTGCCGAGACCGCGCAATTTCGATCAGCTGATCAGCCCGGAATTCCTTGCCACCAAAAAACGCCTCGAGCAGTTGATCCACCCGCCCAAGGAAGAAGACGAGGTTTCCGAGGACAAGCTCCATATGATTCGCATGACCCGGGTCGGTGACGATGTCGAGGATATCGAGGCATGAGCGCCGTGCTCTGGGAGCAACTGCCGTGGCCGGATCTGGGTGCGCGGCTCAAGCAAACTGCGGCGGCCATCCTGCCCGTCGGTGCCACCGAGCAGCACGGTCCCCATATGGGCTGCGGGATGGATTTTGTCCTCGCCGATAAACTCTGCCGCGCCGTGTCGGAACAGGCCGCCGTGCCTATGTTGCCCGTCCTGCCCGACGGTTGCTCGCTGGGCCATAGCCGCCGCTGGCCGGGGACCATCGCCCTGTCGCCGAAAACCCTCATCGATGTCGTCTTCGAGATCGGCAGTTGGGCCTATCACAGCGGCGTGCGGTGGTTGTTTGTCGTTAACACCCATGTCACCAACGCGGCACCCCTGCGCTGTGCCCTGGAGATGCTGCGGGCGCAGTTCGACGACTTTCTGGTGGCCGTAATCCACTCGGCCACCCTCAGCGAGCGGGTGCGGGCCTTCCATTTCGACGACGGCGAGGACTGGCACGCCAACGACGCGGAAACGTCCCTGATGCTGTCGGTGGCGCCGGACATGGTAGACGCATCGCGGCTGGAACAGGCCGATGATCCGGATCGCACAGAGGGTCTGGTGTTTTCTCATCCGGTCAATCGAACCAGCACCAATGGCGTTACCGGCTCCCCGTCACTGGCTTCGCGGGCCAAGGGCGAACAGGGTTTTGCCTGGATGGTGGAGGATTTGTGCGCACTGATCGAAAAAGGGCTCCGCGAGCAGCCGCCCCTGACCTATTCCTACTTTGACACCGTTGACGTCAGTCAGGAGTTCCCGTCATGACCGTTTACGAAACCCTCGCCGCCAACGCCGCCGTCGACGTCGAGGCGCTTACCCGCTCCCTGAAAGACCGGGGTGTGAAGTACTGCATGGGTGCCTATGTGGATATCCATGGCATTCCCAAGGGCAAGGTTGTACCCATCGATCATCTGCATCACATGGCGGCGGGTTCGGAGCTGTACACCGGTTACGCCCTGGATGGCCTGGGTCAGAAGCCCAATGACGATGAGATTGCCTCGGTGCCGGATCTCAACCACATTATCCAGTTGCCGTGGCAGCCGGAGATCGCCTGGATGCCGGCGGACAATACTTTCAGGGGCAAACCCTACCCCCTGAGCACTCGGGTTGCCCTCAAGCAACAACTGGCGCAGGCAGCGGCACTGGGTTTCGGGTTCAACCTCGGCATTGAGTGCGAAGTATTCCTGCTCAGGCAAAATGCCGATGGCAGCCTTGCCGTGCCCCACGCCGACGACAGGCTCAACAAACCCTGTTACGACCTGCGCGGCTTCATGGATAACTTCCGTTGGCTGGATAAAGTCGCCACCACCATCAACGACCTGGGCTGGGGCCTGTATTCCCTCGACCACGAGGACGCCAACGGCCAGTTCGAATTCGACTTTAACTATGCCGACGCCCTGACCTCCGCCGACCGTTTTATCTTCTTTCGCGAAATGGCCAAGCACTATGCGAAGGAGGAAGGACTGGTTGCCACCATGATGCCCAAACCCTTCGCGGATAAAACCGGCAACGGCGCTCATTTCAATATGTCGCTTTATGATTTGGCGAGCGGCGGCAATGTCTTTGCCTGCGCGCCCGACGACGACCCCCGCGGTCTGGGATTGACTGAAACCGGCTATCATTTTATCGGCGGGATTCTCAAGCATGGTCGGGCCCTGTGCGCGGTATTTGCCCCGACGGTGAACAGTTACAAGAGGCTGGTCCGCCAGGGTGCCATGAGCTATTTCAGCTGGGCGCCGGTGTTCAATTCCTTCGGGTCCAACAACCGGACCAATAGCGTCCGGGTGCCCATGGGCGGTGGCCGCTGTGAATCACGCAACGCCGACGGCGCGGTCAACCCCTACCTGGCCGCGACCCTGGCCCTGGCGGCGGGGCTGGATGGTGTCAAAAACAAAATCGATCCCGGCCGGCCCCAGGAGGACAACCTCTACGAACTTACCGATGCCGAGCGCGCCACCCGGGGTATCGACTTTCTGCCCCAGAATCTTTTCGAAGCAGTGGCGGCCTTTGCCGCCGATCCCTTGGTGGAAGCGGTTCTGGGCACGGAGTTGCGCCAGGAATTCATCGACTACAAAACCCGGGAATGGAATGAATACCATCTGTCCATCAGTCCCTGGGAAACGGAGAAATACAGTCATTTATTCTGAATAATTTGCTACACTGGGCCGGCATTTCACATCGAAATTGCCGGCACTCGATAACCCCCGCCGGGACGGCCCGGACGGCAGATTTAGTGGCAGGACGACCTGCCTATTGAATCGACCCATGATTGAGAAAACCGGCAGAGCCTCTGTTTTATCCATCTATGCCGATCTGTTTCGCCACCGGGACGGCGTGTTTCCCAACACCGTCGCCATCGGTTATGCCCTGGCCGGTTATGTCCTGGCGCTGTTTTTGCTTGCGGGGCATGGCATAGGGTTCCTGCTGGGCATTGTGCTGCTTGCCCACAGTCTGGTAATCGCTGCCTATCTGATTCACGAGTGCAGTCATGGCTCCCTTTTTCGGGAGCAACGACACCATGCCTGGCTGGCCCGGATATTGTCCTGGCTGACCGGCGCCTGCTATGGCGATGTGGACAGAATCAGGGACAAGCATCTGCGTCACCACTTTGA
>PABE01000127.1 GCA_002702725.1 Porticoccaceae bacterium | reverse complement strand
ATTTTCCATCATCAGAAGGCTGAAGATCGCCTCGTGGACACCGGCCGCGCCTAACGAATGTCCGGTGAGCGACTTGGTGGAGGCAATAGGTGGACACTTGTCGCCGAATACTTCTCGCAGGCCTTTCAGTTCCTGCACGTCGCCAACAGGGGTACTGGTACCGTGGGTGTTGATATAATCGATCGGGCCTTCGACGGTGGACAGCGCCTGCTGCATGCAGCGCACGGCGCCTTCCCCGGAGGGGGCGACCATATCGTAACCATCGGATGAGGCACCGTAGCCGACGATCTCGGCGTAAATCGGGGCACCGCGTTTTAATGCGTGTTCCAGTTCTTCCACCACCACGCAGCCGGCGCCGCAGGACATGACAAACCCATCCCGGTCGGCGTCGTAGGTGCGGGATGCCAGTTCAGGGCTGTCATTGTATTTCGAAGAGAGGGCGCCCATGGCATCGAACATGCACGCCATGGACCAGTGCTCTTCTTCAGAGCCGCCGGCAAAGAGGATGTCCTGTTTGCCGAGCTGAATCTGCTCCACGGCAGCGCCGATACAATGGGCGCTGGTGGCGCATGCTGAGGCGATGGAAATATTCAGGCCCTTGATTTTGAACGGAGTGGCGAGGCACGCCGATACGGTGCTTGCCATGATCTGGGTAACCCGGTACGGGCCGGCCCGCTTGACTCCTCGCTCGCGGACAGTGTCTATGGTTTCGACGAACTTTTCGCCGGAAACACCGCCCGAGCCCATGATAATGCCGGTGCGCGGGTTGGAAACCATCTCGGGGGCAAGGCCAGAGTCCTCGATTGCGCGATCCATGGCAATATAGGCGTAAGCCGCGGCGTTGCCCATGAAGCGCAGGTTCTTCCGGTCGATGAAGTCGGCGGGGTCGATATCGATTTGGCCGGCGATATTACTGCGTAGCCCCATCTCTTTGTATTCTTCCTTGAAACGGATGCCGGAACGGCCTGCCCTGAGTGCATCGGTAACGGTCTTTTTGTCATGGCCGATGCAGGACACCATGCCCATTCCAGTGATAACGGCGCGTCTCATGAAGGACTCCTTTGAACTGTTCCGCAGCGTTTGAGCGTTATGTAATGGTAGCAGTTTACAATCAGAAATTGTCAGTAGAGGTAAACAGTCCGACCCGCAGATCCTTGGCGGTATAAATCTCCCGACCGTCCACTTCCACGGAGCCATCGGAAATCGCCATGACTAGCTTGCGCTCGATGATGCGTGAAATATCAAGGCGGTAGGTCACTTTTTTGGCCGAGGGCAGTACCTGCCCAAAGAATTTCACTTCACCGGCCCCGAGCGCGCGCCCCCGCCCCTCATTGCCGCGCCAGGCGAGAAAAAAGCCGGTCAATTGCCAGAGGGCGTCGAGCCCCAGGCAGCCGGGCATAACCGGGTCCGTCGGGAAATGGCAATCGAAGAACCACAGGTCCGGGTGGATATCCAGTTCAGCAATTAGCTGGCCTTTGCCGTGCTTCCCGCCTTCATCGCTGATCTGGACGATTCTGTCGAGCATCAACATGTTGGGCGCCGGGAGTCGCGCGCGGTCTGGCCCGAAAAGCTCGCCTCGGCTTGACGCCAGAATTTCCTCTTTGGAATAGGCGCTTTGGCGTTTTACGGTATCCATTTCAGGATGGTTCCTCTGTAGGGGACCGGTCAGGTCGTCAACAATGTGCCAGCACGGGTGCGGGACAGGGTACATAAAATGACGCGACATTCTATCGAAATCCACTGTCATGTCCAGTCGAAGTCGCTTGAGCCCCGTTTTAACCTGTTGTAAGTCAAAGAAAAAGCACGCTGTTTCAGTGCGCTCGATTTGGTCGGCTGTAATATACTGGTGAACAAGGCCTCACTGGGCTGGCCCGGTCCTTGCGTAAAAGCTCTGTCATGCAGGCGCAAACGGTTTGCCGTATATTTCCGATGGGCGCCTGGTGTGGCATCAATAGATCTGCTCAATGGATAGTTTAAGGATTATCGATGATTAGAAAGTGTCTCTTTCCCGTTGCGGGATACGGTACCCGATTCCTTCCTGCGACCAAGGCAATGCCCAAGGAAATGTTGCCTGTGGTCAACAAACCGCTCGTTCAATACGGTGTCGAGGAAGCGCTGTCGGCGGGACTGGATCAAATCGGTTTTGTCACGGGTCGGGGTAAACGCACCATTATTGACCACTTTGATGTCAGCTATGAGCTCGAACATCAGATTGCCGGATCCGATAAGGAACAATACCTGACCTCGATCCGCGACGTGATTCAACGGGCGACATTCTCCACGACACGTCAGCCGGAGATGAGGGGCCTGGGCCATGCCATCCTGGTGGGTGAAGTCTTGATCGGTTTTGAACCCTTTGGTGTCGTGCTTGCCGACGACCTGTGTCTGGTGGAGGAAGGCACCGATAGTGTTCTCACCCAGTTGGTCAATATCTACCGTCGCTTTGGCAAATCTGTGGTTGCGGTCCAGGAAGTACCCGAGGACAAGGTACACAAATTCGGAGTCATTCAGGGGGAGGAGCTTGAAGAGGGGCTCTACACAGTATCCGACATGGTTGAAAAGCCTAAAAAAGAGGAGGCGCCCAGCAATCTTGCGATTATTGGACGCTATGTGTTGACCCCCGATATCTTTGAGGCGTTGCGCCATACCGAGCCCGGCAAGAACGGCGAAGTCCAGATCACTGATGCCCTGTGCCAGTTGGCCAAGCGGGGGCGGGTGCTGGCCTATAAGTTCAAGGGCAAACGCTTCGACTGTGGTAGCGTCGATGGCTATGTGGAGGCGACTAATTATGTGTTCGAAAACCTCTACAGCAACGGTCAGTGATAGCCATGGAACTCAGCTGTTTTAAGGCCTATGACATTCGCGGACGCATCCCGGATCAACTGAATGAGGATATTGCCTACCGGATTGGACGGGCATTCGCAGAAGTGCTGGATGCCCGCCACCTGGTCGTGGGCCACGATATTCGCCTGACCAGTCCCGCATTTTGCCAGTCCGTGGCCAACGGTATTCGCGATGCCGGATGTGATGTGACCTGGATCGGTCAATGCGGCACTGAAGAAATTTATTTTGCCACTTTCGACGGAGGTTTTGACGGTGGCCTGGTGGTGACGGCGAGCCACAATCCCATTGATTACAACGGGATAAAATTTGTCCGGGAGGGGGCCCGTCCGATCAGCGGCGACGACGGTCTGCCTGAGATCAGGGCGCTTGCCGAGAGCGGCGATTTTCGTCAGCCCTCGCGTCGGGGTGAGATCAGGGAAGCTCCCGATAAAAGTGCCTATGTTCGACACCTGCTCGGCTACATCGGTGTCGAAAACCTCAAGCCGTTGAAGCTGGTGGTAAACGCCGGGAACGGCGGCGCGGGCACCATTATCGATTTGCTGGAACCTCAGCTGCCATTCCGGTTTATCAAAGTTCACCACCAGCCGGACGGGCATTTCCCCAATGGCATTCCCAATCCCCTGTTGCCGGAAAACCGGGCCGCCACTGCCAGGGCAGTCATCGATCATGGTGCCGATATGGGCATCGCCTGGGATGGAGACTTCGATCGCTGCTTCTTCTTTGACGAGAACGGGGATTTTATCGAAGGTTACTATCTGGTCGGGTTGCTTGCCGAGGCGTTCCTGCGCAAGCATGAAGGAGGTGCCATCGTTCACGACCCGCGCCTGACCTGGAATACCATCGATATGGTCCGTCAGCATGGCGGTGCAGCGATTCAGAGCAAGACCGGCCACTCCTTTATCAAACATACAATGCGGGTCAACGATGCCCACTACGGTGGTGAGATGAGCGCCCACCACTACTTTCGGGATTTCGCTTATTGTGACAGCGGTATGATTCCCTGGTTGCTGGTCGCGGAGCTGGTTTCCGTTTCCGGCAAGTCCTTGTCCCGTTGGGTGGCAGAGAGAATTGCGGCCTATCCCTGCTCCGGGGAAATCAACAGTGAGGTGTCGGATCCATTGGCGGTACTCCGCGGCATTGAGGCGCACTTTGCCGACCAGAATGGTGAAGTGGATCGTACCGACGGCCTTAGTATCGCATTCCCGGAATGGCGGTTTAACGTTCGCCTGTCGAATACCGAACCGGTGGTGCGGCTGAACGTCGAAAGTCGGGCCAATACCGCCCTGATGGCGGAGAAGACAGAGGAGCTGCTGAAACTGATCAGGCAATAGGAAACGCGACTGTACGGTAGCCTCGGGAAACGAAAAAGCCCCGCCGGTAGGCGGGGCTTTTTTTGTGGAGCAAGGCCTTGGCGGGCCGGTTTAGTCCGCCATATCCAGGGCGGCTGTCATATCGATCACCGCTTTTTTGCCGTCGCCATAGACCATGTAGGTGTGGTCCATGGCGAAAAGCGGATTGGGCAGACCGGCGAAGCCTGGAGACAGACTGCGTTTGATCACCAGGACGTTTTTTGCCTTGTCCACGTGGAGGATGGGCATGCCGTAGATGGGGCTGCCCTTGTCTTCCCGGGCCATGGGGTTGGTGACGTCATTGGCGCCGATGACAATGGCCACGTCGGTCTCCTCGAAGGTCGGGTTGATACGGTCCATCTCGACCAGTTTCTCGTAGGGCACCTCGGCTTCGGCCAGTAGGACGTTCATGTGACCGGGCATGCGGCCGGCGACGGGGTGGATGGCGAACTCCACCTCGCAGCCACGGGCTTCCAGTACATCCATCAATTCCCGCACCGCGTGCTGGGCCTGGGCCATGGCCATACCGAAGCCGGGTACGATGACCACTCGCTTGGCGGTTTCCAGCATCATGGCCGCTTCCTCCGGCTGGGCGCTTTTCACCTTTCCGCCGTAGACTTCATCGGCACTGATGGATTCGCCGCCGGCGGCCATCTTGCCGAACAGGACATTGGCCAGTGAGCGGTTCATCGCGACACACATGATTTTGGTCAGAATCAGGCCGGAGGTGCCGACAAGGGAGCCCGCGACAATCAGCACTGTGTTGCCGAGAATAAAGCCCGCTAGCGCGGCGGCGATACCGGAGTAGGAGTTCAGCAGCGCGATCACTACCGGCATGTCCGCCCCGCCGATAGGCATTACCAGGAACAGGCCCAACAGCAGTGCGGCAATGACAATCACGATAATGAGTGTCGCGTTGGTGGGTGTCAGGCACAGGGCGATAATGGCACCCAGGCCAATCAGCAGCAGGGCCCCATTGCCGATAGGCCCGCCGGGCAGGCCGTAGTCCTTCTTCATCCACTCCTGGAGTTTAGCGAAGGCGACGAAGCTTCCAGTCAGGGTAACAGCGCCGATCAGAATGGTCAGGCTGATGGAAAGTACCGCAATTACCCCGATTGCGCCGGTACCGAAAGGGGATGCCCCGAGGGTTTCTGTCAAAGCGGACGCCTCGCCAACCTTGGCATAATACTCGGCCAGTGCGATTGCCAGGGACGCACCGCCGCCAAAGCCATTGAGCATGGCGACCATCTGGGGCATGGCGGTCATTTGTACCTTGATGGCCATCACGCCGCCGATCAGGGTGCCGAGCACCGCGCCGGCAATGATGTATTCGAAATTGACAATGCTGTTGTCCAGCAGGGTGATAACGACCGCCAACAGCATGCCGACGGCGGACATCAGGTTGCCGCGCACGGCGGTCTTGGGCTTGCCCAGTCCCTTGATGCCCAGGATGAACAGAATGGCAGCGGCCAGATAGACCAGATTTACCGTGGTTGCATTCATGGCTTACTTCCTCTTGAACATCGCGAGCATACGGTTGGTCACCAGGTAACCGCCGACCACATTGAGGGTCGCCAGGGTCACGGCCAGAAAGCCGAGGATATTGACCACCATGGAGTGCGCATCGGACCCGGCGGCCAACAGGGCACCGACAAGGGTGATACCGGAGATGGCATTGGTGCCGGACATCAGGGGTGTATGCAGGGTGGGGGGGACTTTGGTGATCAGTTCAACCCCCAGAAACAGCGACAGCACGAACAGTGCCAGCAGCATCACAATCGTGTTCATATCCATCAGGAAGCCTCCCCTTGGTTGTTGTCTTCAACGGCTTCTGGCTCCGGTTTGGCCAGGGCCGGTAGGCCCAACATGTCCCGCATGCGGGCATGGGGCACATCGCCGCCATGGGCAATCACGGTTTCGTGAATGATTTCATCCTCGAAATCGAGTTTCAGACCGCCCTCCTCGTCGACGATGTGACTGAGCAGCACCTCCATGTTTTTGCCATACATCTGGCTGGCATGGTTGGGGACGGTCGAGGGCAGGTTTTCGGGCCCGATGATGGTGACCCCGTGGGCGGTGATGGTCTGACCGAGCTGGGTAAGCTCGCAGTTACCACCGCGCTCGGCGGCAAGATCGACAATCACAGAGCCGGGTTTCATGGCTTTGACCATGTCTTCGGTAACCAGAATGGGTGATTTGGCACCCGGTACTGCCGCGGTAGTGATCACGATATCCTGTTGCGCAATGACTTCGGTCATCAGCTCCCGCTGACGGCGCAGGAAGTCTTCGCCCTGGGCCTTGGCGTAGCCGCCTTTGTCTTCGGTCCCTTCCGCCTCAAGGTCGAGGACCACAGGCTTGGCGCCCACCGACAGGATCTGCTCGCGGGCGGCGGGACGCACGTCATAGGCTTCCACCACCCCGCCAAGTCGCTTGGCGGTGGCACAGGCCTGCAGGCCCGCGACACCAACCCCCATAATGAACACGCGGGCCGGTTGCAGGGTACCTGCCGCCGTCATCAGCATTGGCAGAATACGGGTCAGGGCAGAAGCGCCGAGCAGCACGGCCTTGTAGCCGGCCAGTGTCGCCATGGACGACAGCACGTCCATGTCCTGGGCGCGACTGATGCGTGGCACCAGTTCCATGGCAATGGCGCTGACCTTGCGTTCGGCGAGTGTCCTGGCGTTTTGCGGGTTGGCCAGTGGGTCCATCATGCCGGCGATCACCTGGCCCTCGCGAAGCAGGTCGAGATCGCTGTCGCTGTTTTCCTGGTTCGAGCCGAAGGACTGCACCTGGAGCACGATTTCGGACTGGCTGAAGATTTCTTCGCGGCTAGTGACGATTTGAGCGCCTGCCTCTTCGAAGTGGCTGTCGAGGAAACCGGCGGCCTGCCCGGCATTACTCTGAATCAGCACCTTGATGTTTTTCTTGACGAGTACGGCGACATTGCCCGGGGATAGGGCCACTCGCTTTTCGCCGGTTCTAAGTTCCAGTGGTACACCAATAATCACGAAGTATCTCCGTCAATCGATGGATGTTAGCGGGCCGGTACTGTACCCGATCCCCCCACATAAGCCCAGCGAGAGGGTCGGGGGACACGCATGCCCGGTGTTTGATGTTGTTTAATTACTGATTATAAAACAATTGGTTATAGGTTTTTTGCTGCTTTATGTCGGGTGTTTGATGTTATCAATAGGGTTGATAGTTTAGTCGATACCGCAGCCTTGAGCGAGTACTGTGAGGCCGCCAATGGCTGTGGGCCGGCAAGTAATCGCAGGATCAAGCGGTTCTGGTCACAGCAAAATCCGCCAGCTCGGCGAGGGCGGACTTGTAATTTGACTCCGTGAGCACGGCCAGGGCTTCCTGTGCCCTGGCGACATAATCGCGGGCCATTTCAAGGGTGTAATCGATGGCGCCGGTGGTCTCGATCGCCTGTAGCACAGCATCGATTTCTTCCTTGCCGCCCTCTTTAATGACCCGGCGGATCAACGCCTGTTGCTCCGGATTGCCGCGATGCAGGGCCCGGATGAGGGGTAACGTCGGCTTGCCTTCGGCGAGATCGTCGCCAATGTTCTTGCCCAGGGTGTCGCTGCTGGCGGTGTAGTCCAGGGCATCATCCACAAGCTGGAATGCCATGCCAAGGTTGTGGCCATAGGCTTTGAGGGCGTTTGCGGTCACAGTATCGGCGCCGGCAACCACGGCGCCGCACTGGCTTGCCGCCTCGAACAGCTGGGCGGTTTTCTTGTCGATGACGGTCAGGTAGTTGTCTTCGCCGACATCGCTGTTGCCGGTGTTGAGCAGTTGTTGAGCCTCGCCTTCCGAAATCCGGTTGGTGGTATCGGCGAGAATTCGCATCACGTGCATGTCGCCCAGGGATACCATCATCTGGAAGGCCCGGGAGTACAGAAAGTCGCCGACCAGAACGCTCGGTGCATTGCCCCAGCGGGCATTGGCGGTGAGCCGTCCCCGACGTAGTTCCGAGGTGTCGACCACGTCATCGTGAAGCAGGGTGGCACTGTGAATGAACTCGATGACCGTTGCCAGGGTGATGTGATGCTCCCCCTGGTAGTGGCAGGCACGGGCGCTCAGCAGGACGAGCAAGGGGCGCAGGCGTTTTCCGCCCGCCTCAATCAGGTAGTGACCGATGTTTTCCACCAGGTCGACGTCGGAATGTAATTCCTTCAGGATGAGGTCGTTTACGGCGCGGAAATCGTCCTGCACGACGTCGTGAAATGGCAGCATCTGTCTGTTTTCGTTGTTGAAGTTGGCCGGCATGCTAGGCACAGGGGGGGGGAGTGTCAAGAATTCGCCGGTGCGGAGTCGGGGCTCCAGTGAGCGGGCGGGGATGGCGGGTGAAAAATGATCATCAGCCCTTGCGGCGCGCTTTAGTGATGGCGTACAATTCGCGCCCCCCCATAACACGGTCGGGACAATTTTGGCGTCCTGGCGAGTAGAAACGCTGTTTGTTCGGAGCAGATGATATGTACGCAGTAATAGAGAGCGGTGGCAAGCAACACCGCGTGGTTGAAGGTGAAACCCTGCGCCTCGAGAAACTGGAGGTTGCAACCGGTGAAACCATCAACTTTGACAAGATTCTCATGGTCGCCGACGGTGACGATATCAAGGTCGGCGCCCCGTATGTGGACGGCGGTTCCGTCAGCGCGGAAGTGGTCGGCCACGGCCGTGGCGATAAAGTGCGGATTATCAAATTCCGCCGCCGCAAGCACTATCGCAAGCAGCAGGGCCACCGTCAGTGGTTCACTGAAGTTAAAATTACCGGCATCAAGGCTGGCTGATTTCAGCCCCCTGTAATCGAGAGGAGAAAGACTCATGGCACACAAGAAAGCTGGGGGTAGTACCCGTAACGGCCGCGATTCCGAAAGCAAACGCCTTGGCGTCAAGCGTTTTGGTGGTCAGGAAGTGCTGGCCGGCAACATCCTGGTTCGTCAGCGCGGCACCCGTTTCCACGCCGGAGACAATGTATCCGTTGGCCGTGACCACACCCTGTTTGCTACCGCGACTGGCAAGGTGCAGTTTGTGACACGTGGACCGAAGAACCGCAAGTACGTGGAAGTCGTGACCGCCTGATTAGGTTTGTCCCGCTTTCGAAAAAGCCCCGCGGTTGCGGGGCTTTTTTTATGCGATTGTGATGTCAGCTAGAATAATGGTGGTCTTGAGCGGAGGATGATCCCGTGAAATTTGTCGATGAAGCACCCATTGTCGTTTACGCCGGCAAAGGTGGTAACGGCTGCCTGAGTTTTCGCCGGGAAAAATATATCCCCAAGGGCGGCCCGGATGGCGGCGATGGCGGGGATGGCGGCAGCATCTTCCTGGAAGCCGATGACAGCATCAACACCCTGGTGGACTACCGCTACCAGCGCCAGTATCGCGCCGAAAGCGGAGAGTCGGGACGGGGCGGTAACTGTCGAGGAAAAAGTGGCGCCGATCTGGTGTTGAAGGTGCCGGTGGGCACCACTGTAATCGACGAAGATACCCAGGAAATTCTCGGTGATCTGACTTCGGTCGGTCAGCGTCTGAAGGTTGCTCAGGGCGGCTTTCACGGGCTTGGTAATACCCGCTTCAAATCCAGTGTCAACCGGGCGCCGCGACAAACGACGCCGGGTAGTGAAGGCGAATCGCGCAGCTTGCGTCTGGAGTTGAAGGTGCTCGCGGATGTCGGTCTGCTCGGATTACCCAATGCCGGCAAATCCACCTTTATTCGCGCCGTATCGGCGGCGACGCCGAAAGTCGCCGATTACCCGTTCACGACACTGGTTCCCAATCTCGGTGTCGTGCGCATCAACCGGCTGCGCAGTTTCGTGATCGCGGATGTTCCGGGGCTTATCGAAGGCGCCTCGGAGGGGGCGGGGTTGGGTATTCGCTTTCTCAAGCATTTGACCCGGACGCGGTTATTATTGCATCTCGTCGATATGTTGCCGCCGGATGGCAGCGACCCCGGCGACAATGCCCTTTCCATTGAGCGTGAGCTGACCCGTTTCAGCGCCACCCTCGCCCAGCGGGACCGCTGGCTGGTGTTGAACAAAATAGACCTGCTGCCCGGGGACGAGGTCGACACTCGCTGCCAGGCGGTGGTCGACAAACTGGGCTGGCAGGGGCCGGTATTCCGGATCTCGGCCCTCGGTGGAGAAGGCACAGACCTGGTTTGCGGGCAGGTGATGGACTATCTGGAGGATATCCGTGATAGAGAGTCCCACGACCCCGACCTGGTCGAGGTGGAAAACCGCCTGCAGCGCAGGATGCAGCAGGAAGCCCGGGAGAAAATCGAACAGTTGCGGGAACAGCGGCGGACCGCCCGAGACAGTGACCGGGATGACGATGACGACGACGGGGATGTCGAAGTTGTCTACGCCCCTTAACTGGTATTACTCTTGCGGCCTTTTTATTGACTAGACTGGATTCGAGGCACATGTCCCGAGAAAAAATCACCGCCGCCAGGCGTTGTGTCGTCAAAATCGGCAGCGCCCTGTTGACCGCCGACGGCAAGGGCCTGGATCGTGACGCCATGTCAGGCTGGGTAGCACAGATAGCCGGGCTGCTCGACGATGGTGTCGAAGTGGTTCTGGTATCGTCGGGTGCCGTTGCCGAAGGGATGTCCCGGCTGGGGTGGAGAACCCGCCCGACGGCGGTGCACGATTTGCAGGCGGCTGCCGCTGTCGGCCAGATGGGCCTGGTGCAGGCCTATGAATCCCGGTTTCAACAACATGGCCGCCACACCGCCCAGATTCTGCTCGATCACGATGATCTTTCCCAAAGACAACGCTATCTGAACGCCCGTCGGACTCTCCAGGCGTTGCTGGGTTTAGGGGTCGTGCCGGTGGTCAACGAGAACGACACCGTAGTCACCGATGAAATCCGTTTCGGCGATAACGATACCCTCGCCGCGCTGGTGGCCAACCTGATCGATGCGGAAATACTGGTGATCCTTACCGACCAGCTGGGGTTATTTGATCGCGACCCCCGGCAGAATGCCGATGCGCGATTGATTGGCGAGGGACGTGCAGGCGATCCGGCCCTCGATGGTCTCGCCGGTGGCAGTGCCGGTAATCTCGGACGAGGCGGGATGATAACCAAGTTGCGCGCCGCCAGGCTTGCCGCGCGGTCCGGTGCCAGCACGATCATTGCCAGTGGCCGGGAGCCGGATGTCCTGCTGCGGCTGTGGCGCGGCGAGCCGGTGGGCACCCTTCTGGTGGCGGACCAGGAGCCGATTGCGGCACGCAAGCAGTGGTTGGCGGGACAGTTGCAGGTTCGAGGTGTGCTGGTGCTTGACAACGGTGCCGTCAAGGTCCTGACCGAGCAGGGTCGGAGTTTGTTACCTGTGGGGGTCAAGGCCGCCAGTGGTCAGTTCCGGCGCGGCGACCTGGTTGCCTGCCACAACGAGCAGGGACGGGAGATCGCCCGTGGGCTGGTCAACTTCAACGCGGATGAAACCGCCCGAATCCTCGGTCAGAGCAGTGCGCGAATTGCTGATATTCTCGGTTATTGCGACGACGAGGAGCTGATCCACCGGGATAATCTTGTCCTCACCTGAATGCCGATTGCCCGCTTCACGGCCCACCCCGATGATTTTTGCCGGCAGCACTCCCAATTGCCGCTGAGATGGGGTAGTGTCCACGGTTGACCAACAATATCGGGGCTTGAGATGCCGGTTATTCTGGGTATCGATCCAGGGTCCATCAAAACGGGGTTTGGTGTAATCGATGCCCGTGGCTCGAAGACGGCCTACGTCGCCAGCGGCATCATTCGCCTGCCCTCCGTGTCGCTACCGGAAAAGTTGAAATTGATACACGATGGTATCGCGGAGGTGATTGCGACCTACACACCCACGGAGATGGCGGTGGAGGAGGTGTTTCTGGCTCGGGATCCCCGTGCTGCCATCAAACTCGGTCAGGCCCGGGGGGCGGCCATTGTCGCAGGTGTTACCGCCAATCTTGTTGTAACTGAATACAGCGCCAANACNGTCAAGAAATCGGTGGTGGGTACCGGNGCCGCAACCAAGGAGCANGTNACCCACATGGTNATGCGGCTGCTAAAACTGACCCAGGCCCCCAGAGAAGATGCTGCAGACGCCCTCGCCGCGGCACTTTGTCATGCCCAGAGTTTGAGCACTGCGATCCGCCTTGCGGGAGGCCCGGGGTCGGCTCGGGTCTCGACCCGCTATGCCCGGGGGCGATTGAAGGAGATCATCCACAAATGATTGGTCGATTGACAGGCCAGCTACTTGTCAAGCAGGCACCGGAGTTGTTGATTGGCGTCCAGGGAGTAGGCTACGAGGTGCAGGTCTCCATGACCACCTACTTCACGTTGCCGCCGATGGGCGAAACCGTCACTCTGCATACCCACTTTCTCGTCCGTGAGGATGCTCAGCAATTATTCGGTTTTGCCAGCGATGAGGAGCGCGCCCTGTTCCGCGCCTTGATCCGTGTCAGTGGCGTGGGACCCAAGATGGCACTTGCCATCCTTTCCGGTATGACCGCAGAGGAGTTTGTGCGCTGTGTGCGCTCGGGTGATACCCAGACGCTGACCCGCTTGCCGGGTGTGGGCAAGAAAACCGCTGAACGGCTGTTGGTGGAAATGCGCGATCGTCTGGCCGGCTGGCATCCTACGGCAGGGGATATGACGGCCGTGCCTGGTCCGGCGAATCATTCGCTGGATGCGACAGAAGAAGCTGAGAGCGCCCTTGTTGCCCTCGGCTACAAGCCCCAGGAGGCAGCGCGCATGGTCAGCGGCGCGCGGGCGGATGCCGGGGATGTTGCAAGTAGTGAAGAACTGATTCGTCTGGCGTTGAAAAGCAGCGTTAGATCGAAAAACTAACAGGTGATCGACCCCTTGCCATGATTGAAAGTGACCGATTGATATCGCCCGCGGAAACCGGCGAGCCGGAAGAGCGGTTCGACCGCGCCATCCGGCCCCTGAGCCTGGCGGATTACGTGGGGCAGCGCGCGGTGCGCGAGCAGATGGAGATATTTATCAGTGCCGCCCGCGGTCGCGACGAACCGCTCGACCACACTCTGGTGTTTGGCCCGCCGGGTCTGGGCAAAACCACACTGGCCAATATCATCGCCAATGAGATGGGCGTCGATCTGAAGACCACGTCCGGGCCGGTGTTGGAAAGAGCCGGCGACCTGGCGGCCCTGATGACCAACCTTGAGCCCGGGGATGTGCTGTTTATCGATGAAATCCATCGCCTGAGTCCTGTGGTGGAGGAAGTGCTCTATCCGGCCATGGAAGATTACCAGCTGGATATCATGATCGGTGAGGGACCGGCGGCGAGATCGATCAAGCTCGACCTGCCACCATTCACCCTGGTCGGGGCAACCACCCGGGCCGGCCTTCTGACCTCGCCACTTCGCGACCGGTTTGGTATTGTCCAGCGGCTGGAGTTTTACAGTCAGGACGAGCTGGCCAGTATCGTCAGCCGTTCGGCCGGTATCCTCGGTATCGTCATGGCGGACAGTGGCGCCATGGAAATTGCCCGCCGGTCCCGCGGCACGCCCCGAATCGCCAACCGGTTGTTGCGCCGGGTCAGGGATTACGCCGAGGTAAAGGGGGATGGCCACATTACCGCCGACATCGCCGATCTGGCGCTGAATATGCTCAACGTCGATGAATCCGGGTTCGATCACATGGACCGTCGGCTGCTGTTGGCCATCATCGAAAAATTCGAGGGTGGGCCGGTGGGTGTCGACAGCCTTGCGGCCGCCATCAGTGAGGAACGGGGCACCATCGAGGATGTGCTCGAACCCTATCTCATTCAGCAGGGCTACCTCATGCGCACGCCGCGGGGGCGCATGGCCACCAGTCTCACCTACCGTCACTTTGGTCTGCAGAGCCCGGCGAAGCTAAGGGAACAACTGGACCTGATGAAGGATCAAACCTGAGCCCCGCGGGCCGTTTCGCAATGGAAAGGATCAGTGAGTATGTCTGAATTTCAGATGCCGGTCCGCGTTTATGTCGAAGACACCGACGCCGGCGGCATCGTCTACTACGTCAATTATCTGAAATATCTGGAACGTGCGCGAACGGAGTGGTTCCGCGACCGGGGTTTTGAGAAGCCGGCGCTGTTTCGCGACAACCTGATGTTTGTGGTGCACTCATTGAACGTCAATTACCACCGTCCGGCCCGGCTCGATGATCTCCTGCAGGCCACGGCGCGGGTAGTACAGGTGGGCAAAACTTTTTTTACGATGGACCAGACTGTTCGCCGGGGAGATGAATTATTATGCGCGGCGAGCGTCAAAGTCGCCTGTGTCAGCCGCGACAAAATGCGCCCTTCCGCCATTCCCGAGGATGTCAGGCGCTCGGCCTTGGCTGTAACGGAATAATAGGAGAATGTCTTGACTGAGAATTTATCCATCTGGCATCTGATCACCGGGGCGTCGTTTCCGGTTCAGTGCGTTATGTTCATCCTGTTTCTGGCATCCGTGGTGTCGTGGGTAATGATCGTCCAGCGGGGACGCTACCTTCGCCATGCCCAGGAAAATTACCGCCTGTTTGAAGAGACATTCTGGTCGGGGGTCGACCTGAATCAGCTCTACAACGAAATCAATGCCAAACTGCACGACAACCTGAATATTGACGGTCTGGAAAGTGTGTTTCGCAGCGGTTTCCGGGAGTTCAATCGCCTTGTCCAGCAAAAAGTGGCCGACCCGGATGTGGTGATGGAAGGCACTGAGCGGGCCATGCGGGTTGCCCTGTCCCGGGAGGAGGAGAAACTCAATATCAATCTGCCGTTTCTCGCCAGTGTCGCCTCGGTGAGTCCTTATATCGGACTGTTCGGAACGGTCTGGGGTATCATGCAATCGTTCCGGGGACTTGCGAATGTGCAGCAGGCGACACTGGCGACAGTGGCGCCCGGTATTGCCGAGGCATTGATTGCCACGGCCATGGGCTTGTTCGCGGCGATTCCCGCCGTGCTGGCATTTAACCGCTATTCTTCGACGGCGGATGGACTCTATTCCAACTACCAGACGTTCGCGGAGGAGTTTTCGAGTATTCTCCACCGCCGCGTCCACAGCGGTAATTGAGTCATGGCTGTCGTTCGGACCAAAAGCAAACGCAAGCTGGTCGCCGAAATCAACGTCGTACCCTACATCGACGTCATGCTGGTGCTGCTGATTGTGTTTATGATCACGGCACCGTTGCTGATGCAGGGGGTCAAGGTTGAATTGCCGGAGGCGCCGTCCAGCCCCATGGAGGAAAACGACAAGGAGCCGCTGATTGTCTCTGTCAAGGCCGACGGGACCTACTACCTGGATCTCGGCAATGGCAAGAACGAGCAGGAAGCCCTCGCGGTCATCCAGGAAAAGGTGCAGAAAGTCCTCAACGTACAGCCAAAGACGCCGGTTCTGGTCTGGGGCGATACCAATGTCGATTACGGCACGGTGGTATCGCTGATGACGGCTCTGCAAAACGCCGGCGCCCCCAGTGTGGGGCTGGTGACCGAACCACCCAGTGCCAAACCCTAGGGTCTGTGCCTGTCATGAAACGGTCCGCTACCAGTTATACCTGGCCCGTAATCGCCAGTGTGCTGCTCCACGGTGCGCTCGTCGCGCTGATCGTGGTCGGCTGGACACCATCCAGTGACAAGCGCCGGGTCATTCAGCCAAAGTATGTCGAAGCAACGTTGCTGACCCTGGACCCCGCAAAGGTGCCCCAAATCCAGGACAAGCCGAAAGAGGATAAAGCCGCCCGGGAGCAGGAACGCCGGCGTCAGGAAGCTGTCAGAAGACAACAGGAGCAGGCCCGGCGCGAGCAGCAAGCGAAAGAGGAGGCGGCCAGGAAAGCCAAGGCCGAAGCGGAGCGTAAGGCCAAGATCGAAGCCGAACGCAAGGCCAAAGCCCTTGCCGAGCAAAAAGCCCGTGAAGAAGCCGAACGCAAACGGCAGGAAGAACTAAAACGCCAGCAGGCGGAAAAGGCCCGCCAGGAAAAACTGCGTCGGGAACAGGAATTGGCACGGGCGCTGGCGACGGAGCAGGCCGCCCAGGACAGCGCCGCTTCGGCGGAAACGATCGGCTCCTACAGCGGCTATATTCAGGACCGTATCGCCTCCAACTGGAGTCGTCCCCCCAGTGCACGACTGGGAATGGAAGTGGAATTAGACATACAATTGGATGGTCAGGCCCGGGTCATCAGTGTGGTGGTCGTGAAATCGAGCGGCAATGCGGCCTTTGACCGCTCTGCCGAGCAGGCGGTGCGACGGGTCGAGCAGTTTACCCGTCTCAAAGAGCTCGACCGCGGTACTTTTGAACGTAATTTCCGGCGATTCACTTTGGTTTTCCGGCCCGAGGATTTGAGGTTCTAAGCAGATTATGAGAAAAACACACGGATTACTGGCACTTTTGTTTCTGTCCCTGACCGTGCTCAGTGCTCGGGCTGAGCTGACCATTGAAATCACCCATGGCGTCGATAACCCGACCGTCATCGCCGTTTCACCCATTGAATCCGGCCAGCGGATTCTTCCGGAAGATATCAGTCAGATCGTTTCCGCCGATCTTGAACGCAGTGGCCTGTTTCAGGCCATTGATCGCAGCAACATGCTCTCTTTTCCACGCACTTCGGGAGAGGTCTACTACCGCGACTGGCGTGTTCTCGGCGCCCAGTACCTCGTCTACGGCAATGCCGAGCGGCAGCAGGACGGGCGCATAAAGGTGACCTTTGGCCTCAACGAGATTCTGGGCGAAAAGGCGGTGTTGTCCCAGGTGGTTTATGGCACTGACGGCAATATCCGCGATATCGCTCATTACATCAGCGACAAGGTCTACGAAGCGATCACGGGTATACGCGGGGCATTCTCCACGCGCATTGCCTATGTCACCGCCACACCGGGGCGCAATAATCAGCTTGTTTACCGGCTCATGGTTGCGGACGCCGATGGCGCCCGGGAGCGTATGATGCTGGAATCCCGGGAGCCGTTAATGTCACCGACCTGGTCCCCGGATGGCAAGGAACTCGCGTACGTCTCCTTCGAAACCGGTCGCCCGGCGGTATTTCGCCAGCGGCTCAATGATGCCACTCGGGAGCAGTTGACCAATTTCAAAGGCCTGAATGGTGCCCCTGCCTGGTCACCGGACGGCCGCAAGATGGCACTGGTGCTGTCCAAGGACGGCAATCCGGAAATTTATGTGCTCGATATGGCCACTCGCCAGTTCACCCGCATCACCAACCATTTTGCCATCGACACCGAGCCGAACTGGACCCCGGATGGCAAGGCGCTGATCTTTACCTCTGACCGGGGTGGTTCACCACAAATTTATAAAATGGTGCTTGCTACCGGCGCCATGGAGCGCGTAACATTCCGCGGCTCCTACAACGCCAGGCCCAGGCTCGCTCCCGACGGCCGCACCCTGGTGCTGGTTCACCGCGATGGCGGTCAGTTCCATATCGCTTCCCAAGACCTGATCTCCGGAGATTTTCGGATACTCACCAGTACCTTCCTGGATGAGTCGCCGACGGTTGCGCCTAATGGGGCGATGTTGCTTTATGCCACCAAGCGAGGCAGCAAGAACCTGCTGGCAGCGGTGTCCATCGATGCGGGTGTGAAGTTTCTGCTCCCGTCCCGGGAGGGCGATGTTCGTGAGCCGGCCTGGTCGCCGTTCCTGAATTGATTGACCGAGAACAAGGAGTTGTTGAAACTCCCGTTTATTCATTGTGAGGAGAACACCATGAACCTGCAAAACCTGAAAGCTGTTTTTTTGATTACCGTTATGTCCATATTCCTGGCGGCCTGTTCGAGCACTTCCACCGAGGATAGCGCGGGTGATAGCGCTTACGGCGATGGCAGTGCTGTCGGTACCGGCACCGCCGGCGACGGCTCGGCCTACGGCGAAGACCTCGGCGCAGGCGGTGTCGATACCGTATTCTATTTTGAGTTCGACAAGGCCATTTTGCGCCCCGAAGCCCGCGCTGCACTGGATATTCATGCCCAGCGTCTGCGCGGCACCAGCCGTCAGGTCCGGCTCGAAGGTCATGCTGACGAGCGCGGTACCCGCGAATACAACATGGCCCTGGGTGAGCGCCGCGCCAATGCGGTCAAGGAATACCTGGTCATTCAGGGCGTTTCTTCCGATAACCTGGAAGTGATAAGCTACGGCGAGGAGCGTCCTGCGCAGCTGGGTAGCGACGAACAATCCTGGTCAATGAATCGCCGCGTCGAAATGAAGTAATCCCGCCATTTGATCACAGAAGCCGGGCGCAGTATTCTGCGTCTGGCTTTTGTTTTCTGAGGACGAATAATGCGTAAAACGGCCGTGTTGCTTATGGCGTCGCTAACGGGACTTTCCAGCTCTTTGCTCGCTCAGCCCAACTATCAGGGCGGTGGCGACATCTATCACCAACTTCAGGTCATGCAGGACGAAATCCGCGAGTTGAGGGGTATCGTCGAGCAGCAAAGTTATGAGATCCGCCAGTTGAAGCAGCGCCAGATTGACGACTATCAGGACCTCGATAGCCGGCTCAGCGGTGTTGGTGGCACCGCAGGCCAGACCGCCGCCGACCCTATAATGGCGGCCGCCGGAGGAGCCCAGTCAGCCAGTCCGGGGGGGCAGGTGTCGACTGCCGCATCGGCCCCAACCGGCAATCCAGCCGCTGAAGAGGCCAGTTACAATGCGGCTTTTGAATTGCTGAAAAGCCGCAAGATGGCGGAGGCCGTAGCCGCATTCGATGCGCATATTCAGCGTTATCCGTCGGGGCAATACACCGCCAATGCATACTATTGGCTCGGTGAAATCTTCCTGCTCCAGAACGAGTTGGGCAAGGCCGAGCAGTCTTTTTCCCGTGTGGTTGACGGGTTTGCCAATGATCGCAAAGCTCCGGACGCCATGTTCAAGCTGGGCCGCGTTTATCACCTTCAGGGCAAGAACGATCAGGCTCGCGCCATGCTCGAGCGCGCCGCCGCCACCAATACCAGCGCCGCCGCCCTTGCGCGGTCATATCTTCAGGAAAATTTCTGATATCAACCCCGTCAGGATTCTCGCGTCTTCCCGGGGCTGGCCTGGCCCCGCCTGCGGGGCGATAATTGCGCCATGAACGATTCCCTGCGTATCACCGAAATTTTCTATTCCCTTCAGGGGGAGACCAGTACCGTGGGCCTGCCAACGGTGTTTGTGCGCCTCACGGGCTGTCCCTTGCGCTGTGTCTATTGCGACACCGAGTATGCGTTTTATGGTGGCGAGCGTATGGGTATGGACTCGATTATGGAGCAGGTTCATGCCTTGAACGCGTCCCATGTGACCGTTACCGGCGGTGAGCCGCTGGCCCAACCCAACTGCCAATTGCTCCTTACCCGGCTGTGTGACGAGGGCTTCGAGGTGTCGCTGGAAACCAGTGGTGCCCTGACCACCGAGGCGGTGGATACCAGGGTTGCTGTGATTCTGGATTTGAAAACCCCCGCCTCCGGTGAAGTTGGCCGCAATTTGTACGACAATATCGCCCGTTTGAAAGCACGGGATGAAGTAAAATTCGTGATTTGTGATCGCCGGGACTACGAGTGGGCGAAACTGAAAATCGACGAATACGGATTGCGCGACAGGGCCGGGAATATTCTCTTTTCACCGAGCCACGGAACCCTCAAGCCGCGTGAATTGGCGGACTGGATTGTCGAAGACCGATTGGCAGTGCGGTTACAGGTGCAGCTCCATAAGCTGCTCTGGGACGACCAACCGGGATATTGAACCTGATGAATGATGTACGGAAAAAGGCGGTCGTCCTCGTTTCAGGTGGCCTTGACTCTGCCACTGTGCTGGCGATTGCCAAAGCACAGGGGTTTGATTGCTACACCCTGAGTTTTGATTACGGTCAGCGACACCGCTCCGAATTGGCGGCGTCTGATCGGGTCAGTGACGCCCTGGGGGCCCGGGAACACAAGACGGTAATTATTGATCTTCGCACCCTTGGTGGTTCCGCCCTGACCGATGATGCCATTGCCGTCCCGGAAACGGCGGTCGAAGGGATTCCGGTGACCTATGTGCCTGCCCGCAATACAGTGTTTCTGTCGATCGCCCTCGGCTGGTCGGAAATTCTCGGCGCCAGTGATATTTTTATCGGCATCAATGCGGTCGACTACTCAGGTTATCCGGATTGTCGTCCCGCGTTTATCAATGCCTTCCAGACCATGGCAAACCTCGCGACCAAAGTGGGCGTAGAAGGGTCGCCCATACGTATACACACCCCGCTTATTGACCTGACCAAAGCTGAAATCATCCGCAAGGGCATTGAGCTTGGCGTCGACTATAGCTTGACCGTTTCCTGCTACCAGGCGACAGGGGAGGGCCATGCCTGTGGCAGTTGCGATAGCTGCCGATTGCGCCGTCAGGGGTTTATCGAAGCCTGTGTTCCGGACCCCACCAAATACACCCATTGACGCCAATTTGGCCTTGACGTTTTTATTTCAGACGGTAATATGTGCGCCTCTTCGGGTCGTTAGCTCAGTTGGTAGAGCAGTTGGCTTTTAACCAATTGGTCGCTGGTTCGAATCCAGCACGACCCACCAATTAAGAAAGGCTGTCCTCTCGGGCGGCCTTTTTTGATTGGCCGACGGAAAGATAGCGTTCTTCAATAGGTGGGTTCGACAAATCGGCAACGCCGATTTGGGCAGCGTCGTGAAGCGGAGCCGGGGCGCAGCCTGAACGGCATCAATGGCGCGAGCCAATCCAGCCCCACCCACCGGCTCACGTTTTGGTGACCCGCCATCTTGTTTGCAAAATCCGGCAAGAGCCGGGGTTTTGCGTATTCCCCCGCTGGTCGCTGTCAGTTATGCCTGAACCCTGTCGGGTTGGGGCAAATAACACGTAATTTTTAACTGTCGAAGTCCCCGGCAAGCGGGGATCGGACTGGGGTGAATATCAGGACTTTACGTGGTTTAGTCTGTCGATTTCCCGTTATTATCGGACTCAGTTGAGTTATGGCACCGTGCCTGGGTTCAACCGCCCAAGCCCCGAGGGTAATTCACTGTTCTGGCTGGCATCAGTCGGGTTGCACGGGGTGTTTCAGGGCCTGTTAAGGTCTGATTGGCTCTGCGTCAGTATCTCGGCACTCCCCCTGCGCATTTTTCGCGAACGGATGTGGTGTATGATTTGACGTATCCATCCGCAATAAGTCTGGCCCTGGTAATAACAAATGTCGTATTTTTATTTTAGTAACCGATAATAGCCGAAGGGTAGAGCGGTGATTAACCATTGCTTCTGATCTGCAGTGTTATCTGGACAGGTATTTTGCTGCTGATTGAGAGCGTCTCCATAACTTGATTGAATGCACTGGGAATTAGTTTGAAAAATGATACGCATTCCCTGATAGAAAGTGGGCGATACCGCCTTCTGCAGGCGGTGAATCTGGCATTGATCGTTCTTGTCGTCACGCTGGGTTCGATCAGGTACATATTGACCAACTTTGAGGCGTTGCCTGTCCCGGCCATCATGGTCGCTGTGGGCTGCGCGCTTAATGCCATGTATGTCCACCGCAACGGTCGCTTATCCTTTGGGGCATGGCTGGTGATCGTGCTGCTATTGTTTGGACTGGCCTTCGGAGGTTTTATCACCTACGGCTTTGGTGGCCCCGTTGTCCTTATGGCTCCACTCATCCCATTGTTAGCCCTGTTGCTTATCGGGTTGCGTTCGGGGTTGCTGGCATTTTTAGGAACGGGAGCTGTTCTTTGGGGCATTTTCTACCTTCAGGTACAAGGGGTCATACCCTCTAACCCCTATGACGCCAACAAGGTGGCGCTCGCTCGGTTCCTCGTATTACTGGCGATTTGTGCAATATCGACATGGATGGTCTGGCGTTTTGCGTCCATTACGACGATGTTGGTTCAGAAAATCGAACGGTTATCCAAAACGGATTACCTGACCGAGACATTAAATCGGCGGGGCATCGAGTTGATGCTCTCCCGGGAGGTGGCGCGGGCGCATCGGACGAATTCCTGGTTATCCGTACTCCTGATCGACGTCGACCATTTCAAATACTACAACGATATCAATGGCCATCAGGCCGGAGACAAGTGCCTTGTGGGAATCGTGGATGTGATCCGGAGCTGTATCAACAGGAAGACGGATACAGTCGGGCGGTTTGGTGGTGAGGAGTTTGTCGTGATTCTGCCGGATACGGATTCCAGCGGTGCCGCAATAGTCGCGGAAAGGATACGCGAAAAAATGCACGACCGCAGGATATGCTACGACCCCGACAAGCCACAGCAGGTCACCCTGACGTTGGGGGGAGTGAGCCGGCGGGGTAGTTCCGTCAAGGATAGCGACCATCTGATCTATCTCGCTGATCGTGCGCTCTACCAGGGCAAGCGGGAGGGTCGCGATCGTCTTGTCTTCGGCCCCGAAGGTGAAGGTGACGAAGCGACGATGGCACAAAGCCACTGAGCTGCCGTACCGGTGCAGTCGGCAAGGGGCTGATAGGGGCTAGGCTCCTGATTCGCTACGTTTTTCTGTTCCGAAAACCGGACCCATATCTTGTTTGTCGCGTGTTTTGTCCGCGGTGTGACCGGTGTTAACCGCCCGGCTCTCAAGCCGTTGGGTTCGCCACACCAGCTATTATCGTTTTGAACAGCGAGCGATTCGCCGCCGGCGGTGATACCATGGGCGGGCCTCAAAGGGCCGCGAATGTGTGATGCCAACGCAGGGTGGATAGGAGACCCTGACTGTTGTAGACGCCACTATGTTTTCCAACCTCATCAGCTGTTAACCGATGATATCCTTTAACAATATACGTCTCCAACGGGGATTGAAGCCCCTGCTCAGCCGGGCAAGTGCTGTCGTGCATCCGGGCCAGAAAGTGGCCCTGATCGGCAGCAACGGGGCCGGTAAATCGAGTCTTTTTCAAGTCATTCTGGGTAAGCTGGAAGTGGATGAAGGGCAGGTGGATGTCCCTGCCGCCTGGCGTATCGCCCATATGGCCCAGGAAGTACATGCGATTGATCGCTCGGCTATCGACTATGTGCTCGATGGCGATGGCGAATTGCGCCGTGTGGAATCGGCCCTGGCGAGGGCTGATGCCGAGGGCGACAATGGTGCGCTCGCGACACTCCAGGAAGCATTCGATACCCTCGGGGGCTACACTGCCAGGCCCCGGGCCGAAAAGCTCCTTCGCGGTCTCGGGTTCGATCAGTCGGACACAGGCAGGGCGGTTGACAGTTTTTCCGGCGGCTGGCGCATTCGCCTGAATCTCGCCCAGGCATTGATGTGCCCCTCGGATCTACTGCTTCTCGACGAGCCCACCAACCACCTGGATATGGACGCTACCCTGTGGCTGGAAAGCTGGTTGAAGCGTTATCCGGGCACCCTGGTACTTATCTCCCACGACCGGGATTTCATCGACAGTGTCTGTGACAGTATCGTCCATATCGAACGGGGTCAGCTGTCCACGTATCGGGGAAATTACTCGGCTTTCGAGCGCCAAAGGGCCGAGCGGTTGGCACAGGTCCAGCTCGACTATGAAAAGCAGCAACAGCGGATTTCCGAGATCAATCGCTTCGTCAGCCGGTTTCGGGCCAAAGCCACCAAGGCGAGGCAGGCCCAGAGCCGCCTCAAGGAACTTGAGCGGATGGCGCTACTGGAACCGGCTCACATGGACTCGCCATTTGATTTTCAATTTCCGGTCCCGGAGCGGTTCAGCGACCCGTTGATCACGGTGTCCGAGACCGCGATGGGTTACGGCGAGCATCCGGTGCTGTCCGGGGTCAGTCTGTCGTTACACCCGGGCTCCAGGATCGCTTTGCTGGGGGCAAACGGAGCCGGTAAATCGACGCTGATAAAAAGCCTGGCCGGAGAGCGCCAGATATCCGGCGGCGAGATTGTCCGGGGTGAGCATCTTGCCCTCGGTTACTTCAGTCAGCATCAGCTGGAAAGTCTCGACCTCGATGCCAGCCCCCTTTTGCATTTGCAGCGTCTCAGTCCGGGCGCGACAGAACAGCAGCTGCAGAACTTCCTGGGTGGCTTTAACTTTCGCGGCGATATGGCCCTTGAACCGGTGAAATTGTTTTCCGGTGGTGAAAAGGCGCGCCTGGCCCTGGCGATTATTGTCTGGCAAAAGCCCAATTTGCTCTTGCTCGATGAGCCCACCAACCATCTGGACCTGGATATGCGTCATGCCCTGACGATGGCCCTGCAGGGCTTTCAGGGGGCAATGGTGCTGGTTTCCCATGACCGGCACCTCGTGCGCAACACGGTTGATGAACTCTGGTTGGTAAGCAATGGAGGTGTAGCCCCGTTCGACGGGGACCTGGACGATTACGGTCGCTGGTTGCTCAATCAGTTGCGCACTGATCGCGCTGAATCGGTACCCGGGGCGGACAGCGCGAAAGCCGATCAGAGTGACCGGCGCACCCAGCGTCAGCAGGCTGCACAGCTGCGCCAGCAGTTGGCCCCGTTAAAAAAAGTGATCGAAAAAACCGAGCGGCAGATGGAGCGACTGGCCACTAAAGTAGCTGAAATTGAACAAGTGCTCGCCGACCCGGCGTTGTACAGTGACGAACGACGGGGCGAGTTGCAGCAATTGCTCAAGGATCAGGGGGCACTCCGCCAGGAACAGGAGGCCCTTGAGGGCAGCTGGCTGGAGCAACAGGAGAGATTCGAGGCCATGGAGCAACGGTTGTCGTCCTGACGGCATCAGTGCACTTTCGCTGGCGGGGGGGCGACTGTCCACAGGCACGATATCGGCGTACAGGCCCTGTCCAGATTGGCAATCAGAGCCGTTAAAGGGATAGAATACGACGCTTTTCGTCGTATTGCTGTCGAGAATAAATCCAGGAAACCTGCCCCATGAAAGACGACTCGTTCAAAGAGAGCTCACTTCGCTATCACACGCACCCGACGCCGGGAAAGCTTGCCATCCGGCCCACCAAACCGCTCGCCAACAAACGGGATTTATCCCGCGCCTACTCCCCCGGTGTTGCTTACCCCTGTGAAGCGATCGCGGCAGATCCCACCGAAGCAGCCAATCTGACCGCCAGGGGCAACCTTGTGGCGGTAATTTCCAACGGTACCGCTGTGCTCGGACTTGGTGATATCGGACCCCTGGCATCGAAACCGGTGATGGAGGGCAAAGCGGTTCTTTTTAAAAAGTTTGCCAACATCGACGTTTTTGATATCGAGGTCAACGAAAAAGACGTCGATAAACTTGTCGATGTGGTGGCGGCACTGGAGCCCACCTTTGGCGGCATCAATCTGGAGGACATCAAAGCGCCGGAGTGCTTTGAAGTGGAGCGCAAGCTCAAAGAGCGAATGAACATCCCGGTCTTCCACGACGATCAGCACGGTACGGCGATTGTCTCCGCCGCTGCGGTATACAACGGTTTGCGCATCGTCAACAAGAATATCGAAGACATCAAGCTGGTGGCATCGGGGGCCGGTGCCGCCAGCATCGCCTGTGTTGACCTGCTCTGTGTGATGGGCCTCAAGCGGGAAAATGTGCGCATGATCGATCGCAACGGCGTCATTTACGCCGGTCGCGGTGAGGGCATGAATCCCTGGAAGGAAAAGTACGCGGTCGAAACCGATGATCGAACCCTCGATGATGCCATCGTCGATGCCGATCTTTTTCTGGGCTTGTCCGGGCCCAACGTCCTCAACGGCGACATGGTCAAGAAAATGGCCCGGGATCCGCTTATCCTGGCGATGTCCAACCCGGTTCCGGAGATTATGCCGGAGGAGGCAAAAGCCGCGCGTCCCGACGCGATTCTGGCCACCGGTCGTTCGGATTACCCGAACCAGGTGAATAACGTGCTCTGTTTCCCGTTTATCTTCAGGGGTGCGCTCGACTGCGGCGCCACGACGATTAACGATGAAATGAAAAAGGCCTGTGTCCGCGCGATTGCGGATCTGGCACACAGGGAAATTACCGAAACGGTGGCCCAGGCCTACGCGGGAGAAGAGCTCAAGTTTGGCCGGGAATACCTGATTCCCAAACCCTTCGACCCCCGGCTGATTGAAGAGGTGCCGCTGGCGGTGGTCAAAGCGGCGATGGAAAGCGGCGTTGCGACCCGCCCGATCGAGGATCTCGATGCCTACCGGACTCGCCTGCATTCCTATGTCAGCGGTAGCCGACTGTTCATGCAGCCGACCATCGAACTGGCCCGCCGTAACCCGGCGCGTATTGTCTATGCCGAGGGCGAGAATGACGATGTCTTGTTGGCCATGCAGGCGGTTGTCGACGAGAAGATCGCGACACCGATGCTGATTGGTCGCGCTTCCGTGATCGAGACGAAAATCGAAAAAATGGGGCTGCGTATCAAAGCCGGCGACGATATCGTCATTGTCGATACCAAGGGTGCGGACCAGGATGACAAGTACTGGAAGTACTATCACGAGCAAGTGGGACGTTCAGGTATCTCGGTGGAGGCGGCGCAAACCGCTGTGCACACCAATACCACGGTGCTGGCGGCGATCATGGTCGCGCTTGGTGAGGCGGATGGCATGATCTGCGGCAAGGTGGGACGTTTTGACGAGCACCTCAAGGACATCACACCGATTATTGGCACCAGCCGTGACAACGGGCGACTGTCGTCCGTTTGTGCCCTGCTCCTGGAAGACCGTCCGTTGTTCATCGCAGATCCTTTCGTCAATGTCGATCCGACCGAAGACGAAATTGTCACCATTGCCAAGGATGCGGTGGATTTTGTTCAGAACCGGTTTGATATCGAGGCCAAGATTGCCCTGCTTTCCCATTCGAATTTTGGCACCTACGAGGATGGCTCCGCCGAGAAGATGAAGAACGCCTCGGCACGGCTTCGCGCAGAGCTGCCGGGTATTCAGGTTGACGGTGAGATGCACGCCGTGTCGGCGCTCAATGAGGAGCTTCGCAATACGATTTATGAGAATGCCAACCTCAAGGGGCGGGCGAATTTATTGGTGATGCCGAACATGGATGCCGCCAGTATCGCCCTTGGCCTGATCCGGTCGCTGACCAATGCGCGGCTGGTGGGGCCGTTCCTCTATGGTCTTAACAAGCCGGCGCACATTCTGATCCCCTCCGTTTCCGGGCGCGGCATTCTCAATACCACGGCGTTGACGGTTGCCGATGTATTGCACCGAAAACAACAGCAGAGTTAGTCACAGACCGAGCATGAAAAAGGCAGGGTAACCTGCCTTTTTTATTACCCCGGGGTTGGCGATTACTTGGCGGATTCTCCCATGCCTTTTTCCAGGCCTTTCAGGAATTCGCCCATTTTCTTGCCGGCCTCGTCCGCGGGCAGTTTTTGATACTCTTCAAGCATCTTGCCCATTTCGTGGGTCTTGTGTTCCATGGTGCGCGCCGCCCGTTCGCTGCTGATATTGCTGAGAATCAGTAAAACACCGAGGATGCCAAACACAATCTGGGCAGTTTTGCGCTCGCGGCCGTGGACAATAACACTGGCTTCGATCATCAGGTACATGGCCCAGGCAATCCCGACGATCGTGCTGATATAGGGGATGATCGACAGCAGAGCAACAATGGGATAGAGCGCCGTTGCCGCGGCGAGACAGCGGAATGCCGTCTCATAGGTTTCGGTTGAGCCCATGAGTTTCCAGATTACAAACAGAATCGCCGCACCTATGAATGCGCCGATGATGGCGCCAATGGGGGCAAGAATTATGGCAGCAAACCCGGCCGCCAGGAGCCCGGCAACGCTACTGCTGAACAGTGACAATACGGCGCTGATCAGGCCCATGACCGCCGCCATCACGGCAATAAAAATCAGGGGTTCGACAAAGCCACCGCTTTTGGGCATCGCCTGATAGTAACCGCGGGGATTGGAGATGATCTGTTTTGCGTCGGCGATGACCCGGTTGATATCGAAAGGCTGGTCCTGGTTCATGTTGCTACTCCTCGTTTTATTTCAGGCAATCCATTGGGTGCAGGGGTATGTCAGGAAACGGTATGGAAAAGATTAACAGACTTTTCGGCGTTTAGAAGCAGGAAAACGAGCGGTACGGTCCATTAGCCCTTTACGTTTTGGTTGCCGGCTGCCCGCTGGGTCATTCTTTGGCGGTTGCAATTGAGGAATTCGGAACCGTTGAGCCACTCGGGGTCAGGGTAGTAGGAAAACACCAGCTGCCCCTCCTTGAGACTATCGACCACCGCTTTACTGACGGCTTTAGGGACCGCGGGGCAGCCGAGACTGCGCCCGATGCGCCCGTAACGGTTGATCCACTGTTCATTCACATAGTCGGCACCGTGAATGACGATGGCCCGGTCCCGGGCACGGTCGTTGAATCCGGGTTCAAGGCCGTCCATGCGCAGAGAATAGCCGTGCTTGCCAACATAGGTTTCCTCGCTGCGAAACAAGCCGATACTGGACTGGTGGCTGCCGACCCTGTTGGAAAATTGATGCGCCAATCTGTTTCCGGAGCGTTTGCCATGGGCGACCAGGTTTTCAAGTACCAGCGTTTTCTTTTCCAGATCAAAAATCCAGAGGCGGGTGTCGGATGAGGGCAGTGAATAGTCGATGATAGCCAGCCGCGTCGGGTTGCTAATCCCCTGGCGCCTGGCGCATTCGGTGGCATTCAGGGCCTTCTCCAGTACGCTTTTGTCAAGGTTGGGGGCCTGTTGAGCGAAAGTGTCCATCAAGGAGGGGAGGGCATGTGCTGCCTGCGGGGAAGCCGAGACGGTAACGAACAAAATAATGCCGGCAAGCCAGGTGTGCTTGAACGTCGCCATAAAGAGCCATTCCCCTTGTCTTCGTTGACACCGGTCGGCTTCCCTTGTCATTCTCAAACGACAGTAGGATCTGTGCTTCGGTGTTCCGCCCGTGGATTCTATCAGGCTATCGGTTAAAGGGGCAAAAGTAGTGCCAAAGGTGCGTGTTGTAGTTACGTTGCTGTGCAGTATGCTGGTTGGGACTGTTTCCTATGGCAACGAGTCAGACCCCGGTAGTGTTGATGCATCGGTGAAAAGTACCTTGGGGGGCTGCGCCGGTTCGATGGATGTGCCTGAGGTCATCAGGTATACGGCCGAAGAGTTTTATCGCCTGATCGACTATCGCCCGGTTTGGAACCGTCTGCGGACACGTCGTCTAGCCTTGGCGCTTCCTGGTTTGGCCGATGACGGGCTTGACGTGGCTGAGTTCAGTGAGCGTTATTTATCGCGTGCAGAGACGGACAATCAGTGCAGTGACTTTGCCGCGACAGTGGCTTATCTGTCTGCACTGCACCAACTGCAATTCGGTCGATGGGATCGTTCGGAGATTGCACCGATATGGCGGGAGCCAAGCGTTGCCTCGGGAACAATAATCCATGATTCAACGAGTCTGGCAAGGTTGGGCCTAAAGCACCTGGACCAACCTTCAGTGGCTTTCGATTTGGCGCGCCCGTCATTGGATATGTATGCGGACTTGCGTCGCGGAATGCTGGAGTGGCGTCGTCGCTATGCTGGCGTCCAATGGCCCCTGGTCCGTGAAGGCGTGGTGCTCAAACCCGGGATGTCCGATGATCGAGTGCCGGCACTTCGTGCGCGCCTTGCTGCTCAGAACTACCTGCCAGCTTCAAACACGCCGGCTGCCGATAAACGATACGACCCTGAGATAGTTAATGCGCTCAAGAATTTTCAGCAACAGCATGGCATTCGGGTCGACGGTATTCTGGGACAGGAAACCCTGGGTGCTCTCAATCGGTCGGCCGATTACCGCATGCGACAGATCGCAATAAATCTTGAGCGTTTGCGCTGGCTTTCAGCGGATTGGGAGCCGGATTTACTGTTGGTGGATATCGCCGGCGCTTATGCCTACCTATACAACAAAGGCACCGTGATTTGGCAGGGACGAGTGCAGGTGGGGCGCGGATCCCGGCCGACGCCATCTTTGAAATCCCGTATCAATCGTCTCACTTTTAATCCCACCTGGACGGTACCGCCAACCATCTACCGCAAGGATAAACTGCCAAAGATTAGACGAGACACCGACTACTTGAAGAAGAACCATATTCGGGTTTTTGATCAAGAGGGTCGGGAGCTGGATCCTGAAGCCATAGACTGGCAGGATCCTGGCGCAGTTATCCTGCGCCAGGACGCCGGGGCGGCGAGTGCCCTGGGCGTCGTTGCGTTCAGATTTTCGAATCCATTTGCGGTCTATCTACACGACACGCCTAATCAGGAATTGTTTGAACACTATCAGCGCACTTTCAGCTCCGGTTGTGTGAGAGTTGAGGGCGCGGTAGACCTTGCGGACTTATTGTTTGCATGCGCAGACGAGCAAACCCGGCTACGCGTCGACGCAATTCGGCAGAGCGGTGATACCAAGGACGTTCTTTTGCCCGAGCCAATCAGCATTTTGATGGATTACTGGACCGTTACTGCGGATGATAGTGGCGATGTGCGGTTTAGGCCGGATATCTATCACCGCGACGCGGCGATGATGGCGCGGATGCTTGATCCGCCTTGAGCTCATCGGTCAGTTGGAACGCGTCTATAACGCTATTGATGACCTTAAGGGGAATGGCACTCTATCAGTATGTACTTACCAGCGAGCGCTGTGCACAATATATTTGACTATACATTATCGGGGTTGTGCGGCGAGTATTGCCCCTCGATCCTACTCAGAAAACGATAAAAAAGGTGATCTATGTGGCGTCTCAGTGCTTTTCTGGCCCGTAACCCCGATATCTCCCGGGACGCGTTTTTGAGCCGATTGGTGGATCAATGGGCGCCGTCCGCGGCATCCTTTGGGCAACAACGCGGCGCTTTGAAGCAGGTGGTGGTTAGCCTGCCTCAGGACCTGTCGGGCACTGGTCTCGAGTCCCTCTTCCCGCCGGTGTTCGATGCCCTTGTCGAACTATGGTTCGATAGCTCGGAGGACGCGTTGTCGACACTGTCGCAATTTGCCGGCGGCGAGGACGCGTTGCGGCTCGACGATGCGATTGATCCCTCTACGAGTGTCTGCTTCCTGGGTGAGGTGAAACCCAAGAAACCCGATCATGATGGCAAGAGCGGTGTGCGCATGACGGTCGCAGGCCATGTGCGGGAGGGCTGGAATATCGACGATGCCCACCGGTATTGGAGTGAGGTGCACCCCGTTGTCGCCCAGAAGGTGCCGGAAACCTGGGAGCGATTGTCCCTCTATCAGCAGATTCACAATAAAAATATTATCGGCGATGAGCTGGTCAGCTGGCTCTGTCCGTACCAGTACTATCCAATGAGTGCCGATATGGGAGCACCGACAATACAGCAGTTACTCGCCGCCTATGATAACGAACAGTACATGGCCATTATTCGCCCCGATGAACAGAAATTCAGCCGGCCGGAAGACATGCTGACGTTTGTTTCCGATCGGCGTTTAACCTTTAACTGAGCGCACACCAAAGGCTGGAATTCACACCCGTTGACCGGATAAATAAATGAAACAGCGCGGAGGCACGACATGAAAGGGTTACAGGGCAAGGTGGCGATCGTTACCGGGGGTGCGGGTGGCATTGGTGCGGTGACTACGGCGCGCCTGGTATCCGAGGGTGCAATGGTTGCCGTTGCCGACATCGACGGGACCAGGGCCAAACAGGTTGCTGCCGAACACGGGGATCAGGCCATTGGCCTGTACCTGGATGCGGGGGAGGACGAATCCATTCGCGACCTGATCGAGACGGCAGTGGACCATTTTGGTCGACTGGATTTTCTCCATAACAACGCGGTAATGAACGACCCCGAGGATCTCGCCCGGGACACCACGGCCACCGATATTCCCCTTGAGGTCTGGGATCGCATTATGGGGGTGAACGTTCGCGGTTATCTTTTGGGGGCCAAATACGCCATTCCCCACATGGTCAAGCAGGGCGGCGGAGCGATTATTAACATGGCCTCCGGTTCTGGCCTCGCCGGCGACAATGTGCGTATTGCCTATGGCACATCGAAGGCGGCAATTGTAACCATGACCAAATATATCGCCACCCAGCACGGCCGCCAGGGTATTCGCTGCAACGCCATTGCGCCCGGTTATATCCACACCCCGAACAATTCAAAAGTCGTCCCCGAGTTGATCGACATGTTGTCCAATCACACACTGACAAATCGACTGGGATATCCGGAGGATATTGCTTCGCTGGTGGCGTTCTTATGCTCCGATGAATCGGGCTACATCACCGGTCAAACGGTTTCCTGTGATGGTGGTTTGCTGGCGCATTTGCCGCAGTATGCAGATATGAACAAATTGGCTCAGTAATCGTTGAATCCGGGTCTTGTCACCCCGGAACAGGCCGTTCGAGAATCACCACCTCGTCGGTCAGAAAATGTACCAGATCTGCCCGGACCACAAAGCGGGCCTCGTCTTCGGCAAGCAACGCCATGCCGGCCTTGTCGTTGAACAGATCCATGGCGATATCCAGGCTTTTGAACCAGATTTCGGGCCCGCCGTCGAAGTTGTAGTTAGGGTTCGGGTGCTGGTAATCGAGCAGAACATGGTTTTGAATGTATCGGACGGTACGGCCCTTATTGACTTTCTCGTCGCCCAGGGTTGCGTGCGGCCCCTGATAGTATTGCAGTGCTTCAAGGCGGGACAGGTGCGGAAGGCGCTTGAAAAAGGCGAACATTTTCAGCGGCAGTTGTGAACGGTCCCGGTTGTGGATCCACACTTCATCCACCAGAAGATGGACGATTTCCGGCAACATTTCTGCACATTGTTTTTGCAGCTGGTGATAGGCCGGGTCGGCGAGGACTTTTTCGGCACCGACGCGGCTGTTGAAATAGTAGGTTCCCACACCGGCCCACTGGTCATTGCCGATGCCTTCTTCATCGCGGATATCGTTGGGCAGAACATGGTGGTGAACGGCTTTCATCAGATGGGCGTCCACTGACTCGATGGCGAAAAAATCAGCGAAGAACGTCGACCGCCAATAGTCACGAAACGCGTTGGCGTCGACCGAAACAGGGGTTTTTACCAGTGTCATCAGTTTGATCATGGAACGCTCCGTACAATTATTATTGCTTTAGCTGCCGCGGCGGCGGATTGCCGCCAAAGTAAGATGAAACTATAACAGCCCAGGGGGTAATACAATGAACAGGCTTGAAAATCGCGTCGCCGTTGTCTCCGGTGCCTGCCATCTCGAGGATATCGGCGGCGCCACGGCATTGCGTCTGGCCCGGGAGGGCGCTCGCGTGGTCGTCGCCGATATCGACGCCGATGGCGCCGAAAGACTGGCAACGGCTATAAACGAGATGGGCGGCCAGGCCGTCTCCCGTAGGGTTGACCTCAATGATGAGGACAGCATCAAAGCCCTTTTTACTTCGGTGATAGAGGTGTTTGGCAGCGTCGATATTCTGCACAATAACGCCGCATTCACCTCCCTGGAGCAAATGGGCGCTGACATGGCGATCGAGGCAATGGACCCGGATGTCTGGGATCGCGCTTTCCATGCCAATGCCCGCGGCACCATGCTGATGATCAAGCATGTGCTGCCCAGCATGCTCAAGGCCGGGGGTGGTTCCATTATCAATACCAGCTCGGGGGCTTCGCTGAGGGGCGACTTCTATGGACCCGCCTACGCTGCATCCAAGGCGGCGATCAACTGCCTGAGCCAGTATGTGGCGACCCAGTATGGTTCCCGTAACATACGCTGCAATGTGGTGTCCCCCGGGCTGATACTGACGGCCAAGGCCAAGTCGGCGAATACCCAGGAGCAGCTTGACCGCATTCGCTCCCACTCCCTGACGCCGCAACTGGGCCAGCCGGAGGATATCGCCGCCGCGGTGGCCTATCTGGCGTCCGACGATGCCAAGTTCGTCACTGGGCAAATCATGGCAATCGACGGTGGGTATATTTCCCATATGCCCCATACCGGCGAGAACCTGGCCAATTTCATGGCCAGTCCCACGGGCCGCACGGTGTAATTGAAACGATATCAGGGAACCGCAGAAAAAAAGCCCGCGCGAGTGGTGCAGTGAGATGCGCGCTTGGGAAATTACCGGACCTGTCCGGTGGCTAGGGTAGGCACGAGCGAGAGGCCAACGACTCGGTGCGCGGGACAGCGTCTTTTTTTAGCGCTGGCCTAAAACTCGTACTCCAGCCCGGCACGTATGCTGGTGTCGGGACTTTCGCTGTCCAGCCCGAACAGGAAGCCCATTTCCCAGTGCAGATTGCGGCGAATGCCCAGTCGAAGATTGCCCTGCATAGCGGGGCCGAATGCCTTGGTATCCTGACCGCTGTGAAATTCGAGTGCGGGTTCAAGGTAGGGTTTGAACCGGTAGCGGGTCTGGAGCGCCAGGGTGGATTCCAGTTCATCGTCGATATCCGAACCCCACTCCTGAATGACCAGGGCATTGGCAGTGGCGCTCCAGCGACCCAGTTCCTTTTCTACAATCAATCCGCTCGAGAACTCCCAGATATCGGCGCCGTCCTCCTTTTCCAGCTCCATTATGACCCCCCAGTCCGCCCAGTATTGCCCCTGCTCCGTGAGCTGGTGGCGAACCTCGAGTTCATAACCCTCCAGTTCCAGGCTCCTCTCTGTCGATTCTGCAAAAACCAGGTATGCCTCACCAAACCACCGGTCTCCAAATGATCGGCCATACGCCAGCCTGGATAAAACACGATTATTTTCCTGGCCGGGTTGTTGGTCCTGCCAGACCGAACGCCACTCGATTTCCTGTTCCATTGCCTCTATATAGGGGTGATAGATTTTATCCACCACCACGCCGTCACTGTGGGCAGGATGATTGAGAAGCAATGCCATCAGCGCGAATATCGGGATGAGTGTGCTTCGAACATCAAATTTCATGTCGATCAGTTTCCCGGGTTTGTGAACGGCTCTGGAGTACGGCGGCCGACAAGGGTAAGACCGAGCAGCAGGACAAGGCCGCCACTATAGGCTGCAACTTGCAGCGGATAGGGCGACGCTTCGTAGCCGATAAGTGCATAGAGCAGTTCGCCGACAAGGGATCCCTCGGAGAGCAGAGCGCTGGTATCCCATAGGGGCTGGCCGCTGCTCAGATAATCGGCCTGGATGAGCAGAACAGTGGCCTGGGAGAGCATATTGCCGCCGAACAGCGCCAGCAATAGAGTGCTGATAACCAGGCTGCCCTTCCGGGGTATTGCCAGCAGGCCAAAATAAAACAGGGCACCGATACTGATGCCAATACCGGTACCCAGGGCGGCCCCGAGAAGCAGCGCCATGGCCAGTTCCGGGTTGCCTACCAAGCCACTCATATAGATGAGTATTTCCGAGCCCTCGTGTGTCAGGGATAGCGCTACGACGGACGACATGGCGAGGAATAACAGTGCATTCACTCCTGGTCGGCGTCGTATCAGCACAACGAAAGCGGTCAGGAGCAGGAAAATGGCCGTCTGAATCCCGGCGTTGGTTATTTCCTGGCCCGTGTATTCAAACCATTCCGAAATCCGGGCGAAATTGATCGCATAGGCGATAGCGCCGGTAATACCGAGCACCAGGGCCGCAAAAATCCAGTGGATTTTCAGTCCTTCAAGGCGTGAGAAAACCAGCAATAGACTGATAATCAATGAAGCCTCGAGAATTTCCCGAAGTACTATAATTACCGAAGAGAGCAGCATGGGCAGTTACCTTGCTATCACCTTTCCCTGGGCCGTTTTCGGGAAAAATTCGCCAAAAAACGGGTACTCCCCGGGGGCCAGGGGACCAATGAAAATAATGGCTTTGGCGCCACCGGGAATAATTTTTTCGCGATTGAGTTCGAAGCTTTCGAACTCTTCGGCAGTGTCATCCCGGTTGATGACCAGCAGTTTTACCTTCTGGTTGGCGGGAATCTCAATGGTGTCCGGGAAAAATAAATGGTCGCGAATCTCAAGGGTTATCACCGGTGGGCCTGACCGGGCTGAGAGCGGCACCGCAAATAGCAGTAACAGGATGAGTCTGGGTACAATATATTTCATGGCGGTTGGCTCGCTTTTCCCTGATCGTTGTTTCGACTTACTGTGGACCGAAACCATAACGCGGATGGAGGAAAGCTTATGGTGAAACAGGTGCCTTTACCTTGATCACCGTCGGACACTGTCACAGAGGCGCCGTGTAGCTCGACGATATTGCGTACGATTGCGAGCCCGAGGCCACAGCCGGACTGCCCCGAGTCATGGCGATCACCGCTGATCCGGTGAAAACGCTCGAAAACAAGCGCTTTTTCATCATCCGGGATACCGGGCCCGTCGTCTTCGACACGCAGTACCACGCCATCCGACCGCCTTTCCAGGGATACGTCAATGTGCCCCCCCTGCTGGGTATAATTGTGCGCGTTGGCGATGAGATTTTGTAACAGTGTAGCCAGGGAAAACCGGTCCCCTTTGATCAGGGTCTCTTCGCGGACGCCGGTCAGTTCAATCTCCTGATGACGGCGTTCAATTGCCGGATAGAGATCGGCAATCACTTCAGCGGCAAGGTCATAAAGATTTACCGACGTGAACCTTTGCGCGACCTGCTCCGGGGTTGAACGATAGAGGGCGAGAATTTGCTCCACCAAATGCTGCATGCGGCGGATACCGTCGTCCAGCGGGGCCAATTCCGCATTCTGGTCCGGATACCGTTCCCTCAGGTTGTGGATCTGGAGCTTGAGAGCACTGATGGGGGTGCGCAGTTCATGGGCGGCGTCGGAAGCAAAGCGCTGTTCCCGTTTAAAGGCATCGCTCAGGCGTTTCAGCAAGGCATTGACGGAGTTGAGTACCTGATCGAGCTCCACCGGATGTGCGGGCAGCTCTACCGGGCTGAGGTCCCGGAACTCCTTTTCCTTCAATCTCTCTGCGAGTTCCTTGAGGGGCCAGAGCCCGCGCCCCACCAGCAGCCAGACCAGCAGGCCTGATAACGGCAGACCGATAACCATGGGCAGAATGGCATCGAGAATGATATTGTCGGCCAGCTGGAACCGGATGTCAGAACGCGCCGCAACAATTGCAATCAGCCCGCTGTGGCCTGAATAGTGGGTGTAGGTCCGCCAGCGGTAGCCCTGGAAGTTGGCGTAGTCAAACCCCGGGGATAAATCCGACAAACGTACAGAAGGCGCATTGGCACTGCGCTTTGCCAGAGCGGGCAGGCCGTCACTTTGGACTCGCCATAGCTGAAACGCGATATGACTGGGTTGATCCGACGGCGTTGTGCCATTGTCAGAGGGCAATTGCACGGTTATCTGCGCCAGCTCCTGTAGCTGGCTGTCGAAAAGACTTTCTGCCTCTGCCATGCTGTCCTTGTAACCCTGGACGGCCGCAACAAACATGACGAGTATCAAGGTCGCCAGGGTTGCAACAATCAGGAAGACCCGAATCGATCTCAAGGTCAATGGACTCCCGGGTTTTCGGGAATTTTATAACCGACACCCCGAACGGTTTGTATGAAGCTGTTGCCGAGTTTTTTGCGCAGGTGATGTACGTGGACTTCGACGGTGTTGCTGGCCACCTCCTCTCCCCAGCTGTAAAGTCGGGATTCAAGGCTCGCGCGGGTCATCACCCGGCCGGCATTTTCCATCAGCACCTTTAGCAGCATGTATTCCCGGCGTGAAAGTTCCACTGGCTGGTTGTCGCGGGTTACCCTCACCTGGGCGGTATCCAGTGCCACGTCGCCAATTTGGATTTCGCTCGATTTGGTGGTCGACAGGCGCCGTTCCAGAACCCTCAGTCTGGCCAACAATTCCGGCATATCGAAGGGTTTGGCCAGATAATCGTCCGCGCCGGTGTCGAGCCCTGCGACTTTGTCATCCATGCTGTCTCTGGCTGTCAGCAGCAGGACCGGCATCTCCCGATTATGTTCCCTCACTTTTTTCAACACGGCCAGGCCGTCCATGTCGGGCAAGCCCAGGTCAAGGATAATGATATCGGGTGCATCGGTTTTGAGTGCGTTCAGGCCATGCTGCCCCCGCGAAACCTGATTCACCACATAGCCACGGCCCCGCAGTGCCCTTGCGAGGTTTTCCGCAAGGGCCTGGTCGTCTTCTATCAGAAGTATATGCATAGGTTGCCCGGGTCGCAGTCAATCATCGATAGGACCCCTTACAAGTCTGTTACTGGGTCTTTTCCGGAAAGCTTACGGCTAAGCCCGCGTTTGAAGCAATGCAGGAACGGCCTTTGCCAGCGGGCTCGCCGGCATCACCTGTGGCTTTCAACGTCTGCCAGGCGCGCGGCAATTTCCCGCTGCCGGCCGGCATCGGCCAGTTCCCGGCCAGGACGCGGCGACGCATGTTGTGCCTTGATGAGATATTCCCTGGCTTCTTCGTAGCGTCTTTCCCCGCAAAGAAAATCCCCGTAGAAATAGTTGCTGTCGATACCATCGGGATTGATGGTCAGGGCCTTTTTCAACAGCTCTTCAGCCTTGTCGTCATTGCCGAAGCCCACTGGCCAGCCCGGTACGTTGTAGTAAAGGGTTCCCAGGCTGGTGTAGGCGGAGCCATTCAAGGCATTCGGGTCGAGCTCCATGGCAGTTTCCAGGTCCGCTTTGGAGGCTTTGGCAAACTTCAGGGCCCCTAAACCGCCCCTGGCGCCGGCGTAGGTGGATTTAATAATGCCACTCCAGATCCAGCCTTCTGCCCGGTCAGGATAATTGTGGGTAACCGATGCAGCATCCTCAATCAACGATTCGAATGCCGTCAGTTGTGTTTTTCCGGTCAGCTCGTAGTTCACCTCGGCCCACCGGGTCTGCAGGCGCTGAATGTCATCACTCAGGTCTGCGAGGGCGTTGGTAGTGACCAATGCGAGGATCCAAAGAAGGCGCTGAATAAACGCGGGGAAGGTTTTCATGATGATCTCCATTATTTGTCCATGCAGGCGAACTGACGAATTGTGGGTAACTGCTTGCCAAGTGCGCGATCGACGATTCCAGGGAACAGGCCGTTAATTTTAACGAGCAATTTTTCCGGCCAGCCCAGAAAACGGCGTTGGCCATGAGGTTTTTGAAGTACGGCGATGACTGCCCTGGCCACCTCGTCCGGGTCGTCCATCGCGTTGCCCAGGGCGTCGTTCATCAGGTTGACCCGGTCGCTGTTCATGGTTGTGCGGGTCGCGCGGGGTGCCAGATAATGCACGCAAATGTCGCTATCCGAGAGCTCACGGCGCAGGGCTTCGGTAAATCCCCGCAAACCGAATTTACTCGCGCAATAGGCGACGAAGCCAGGGTGGCCGATACTGCCGAAGGTGGATCCGATATTGACTATGGTCGCTTGCGCCGACCTATACAGTAGCGGCAGCAGCGTTTGGGTGAGCAGTATGGTCGCGGTCAGATTGACGTTTATCACGTCACTGATTTGGGTTTCAGTCTGGTTTTCAAATAGTCCAAAGGCCTGTACCCCTGCCGTGTTGATAAGGGCGTCAATTCCGTGCAGCTCGCTCGCTGCCGCGACACGGGCCCGCCCGGCCTGGGTATTGATGTCGGCCGGCACGATAACGGGTGAATGGCTTTTTCCGCTTTCAGTGTCGGTGATTAAGTCATCGGCTAAACGCTGGAGCTTACCCTGATCGCGTCCAACCAGAGTCAAGTATGCACCCCGAGCGGCGAGTTGTTTGGCAATTGCTATGCCAATGCCGCCGGTCGCGCCGGTCAGCAGAATACGCTTATTGTCGAAGTCCATGGCGAGGGGTTTCCTTTCGAATGAGGGGAGAATGGGTATCACCGGTCTCCGTGAGGGAACGGAAGATGTTCCCGTAAAGGCGAAAAAACATCCTGGCGGTGTGGATGATCAGATTCTGTTCTTCAAGGTCTTCGATGCGGTTCATCAGCGTCTCGAAGAATTTCATGTGCGAAATATCGAGGGCGCCGTGGGAGCGCAGGTAGCTGAAGGCGCTATCGGGCAGGCGCAGGTGCTGCTGAATCTGGTCTGCGGCATTACTGGCGACGCTGATGCTGGTGCCTTCGAGCACATAAACCATACCGAAGAATCCCAATGGATTGACACGTTGAACCATGTCGTAGGCGTAGGCGACCATCAGCTCGGTGGCGAGGTTTGGATCGCTACGGCGCACGGCTTCCCGGTCGCCGCCACAGGCTGCGATATCGTTGAGAATCCACTCCTGATGGCCCACCTCTTCCTCGATATATTCGGCAACGGCCTCGCGAAGCCACTCCTGATGCTCCGCCAGGCGCGACCCTGTCGCCATCAGCAGCGGCACAGTGTGCTTGACGTGGTGGTATGCCTGCTCGAGAAACGCCCGATATTCCCCGAGGGTGATTTCGTTATTCAGCGCCTTATCGATAATGGGTGACGACAATAAATGGGCGCGTTCGGTACCGGTTTCTTTCACCAGGCGGGCATAGAACGTCATGGGGTTATCTCCAGAGGCAGTTCATAGAGCGCCGCGATCTCGGCGGCGAAGGTATTGGCAACGGCCTCCCGGCGCAGTTTGCCGGTGGCTGTCAGTAAATCAGGGTGGGCGGATAACGGTTTATCGGGAACGTGCCAGTGGTGGATTCGGGCGTAATCCGGCAGGTCGCCGTTACACTGATCAATCCATCCCTGCAACTCCCCGTTGTTGGTGCCGGGTCCGGGCCATATCAGCGCACAGAGATGGGGGTGGCCGTCCCCGAGGACAACGCATTCGGCCACTGCGGGTGACGCCATAAGCTTGCCCTCGACCCATTCGGGACTGATGTTTCGACCGAAGCTATTGATAATAAGGTTTTTTTTGCGGCCGGTGAGATGGAGATAGTGGCTTTCGTCCAGCCAGCCGAGGTCGCCGGTGCGAATCATCAGGTGCCCCCAGCTGTCGGGCTGGTCGACGTAACCCAGAAACGGGTTGCCAGCGACCACAACTTCACCCTGGACTATCAGGACATGCAGGCCCGGCAAAGGCTTCCCCACCGAGCCCGGGTGGTTCGCGGTCGGGGTATTAAGGCTTACCACCGAGGCGCACTCCGAAAGGCCGTAACCCTGGTAGACCGGAAGGCCATGGGTTCGCGCGCACTGGATGAGACTGTCGTCGACCATACTGCCTCCGACCGCTATGAAGGTCAGACAGGATGGGGGCTGCCAGCCTTTTTCACAGGCGTTGACCAGGGCCCTGAGCATTTCCGGAATCAGAATCAGTGAGTGGGGGCGAAACTGGTCCAGGGCAGCTAAAAATGAATTTCCGCGCAGCGATGAGCTGCCAGTCTCGCCCAGGCTCGACAGGTCGGGTGCCAGCACGGTGCCGCCGGATAGCAATGTTGAGTAAACACCTGCGACATTTTCCAGTAGCACACTCAGAGGCAGCAGACAGAGGTGGCGACGGTCCTGCATCGGTATCAGGTCGGACAGGCGTACCGCTTGCGCAGCCAGTTGGCTGTTGCTCAGGCAGACGCCCTTGGGTTTACCGGTAGAGCCCGACGTGTAGGTGATTTTTCCGGTTCCCGGCGGCAAGACGTCCGGCTGCTCGATAGTGCAGTATCCCCTGCGCTGCCAGAGGGTCAACCGGGTTCCCGCAAGTGTTGTAACGAAATCGAACCCGCCGTTCACCGGCGACGGACTTTCACTGGTGGCGATCAGTGAATCGATGCCGACCTCGCTAATGGCGTGATGGATCTGTTCCCCGGAAAAAAACGGGGGAAGCGGCAACAGGGGCTTATCTGCGTACTGGCAGGCCAGATCGGCGACAAGCCAGTCGACACCATTCTCCGCCGACAGTGCGATTCGCCGTGCGTTGTGCTCTTCCAATTGTGCTGCCGTCGAGGTGACGGCGGCCATCAGTTGGCGATAGGTCATGGGTTGCTGGCCATCGTACAGGGCGAGCTTCTCGGGTTGACTCTGCGCGAGCCGGGAAAGTTGCGCGATCATCTCCGGTGCAGACATAGTTAACCCTTCAGTGGGCTAGCAAAGACGCTGCCATGGATTCGATCTCCGCCGAGAACAGCGTCAGAATGGTTTGCATCAGCCGGCTCTGACGGGCGGAGGCAATACTGGCCTGAACGTCGCCAATGACGACCTGTGGGCCCTCTTCGTAGTAGCTCCCCCAATCGCCGTGGTTACCGGGAAGGTCCTCCAGGCGAGCCTCGCCAATGCTCTCGATGACAAAGCCGAGCTTGCAAATGCCCCGCTGAACCTCCGGGGTGCCGGTGAACATCACCCAGTGAAAGCCGGCCTTTTGGACGACGGAGAGAAGCATCAGAAAAATAAGCGCACTGGCACCATTTCGACCGGACACGAGGTTGCCCACTTCGACAATACTCTGACGGGATACCGGCCCGCGAGTATGGGCCGCAACCGCTTGTTCGGCGGTTGAATCAAGGTAGTGTTCGAGGAATAGCGGCCCTTGCCCCGCCGGCCTTATGCCCAGAGCGGCACAATAATGGCCGCGACATTCGACGGTGAGCAAATGGGGCAGAAATTCGCGCAGGGCGGCACCGTGGGTTTGATGAAACCGGTCGGCGATAAACGCCTTGACCTTGCCGCGCGCGGGGGCGTCGATGCCAATCAGCTGAAAACTCGGTGCCGGATTGAGGAGCTTGATGAGCGAACGATTGATCACCGGTGCCTCTCCGTTGACCCGCCGTGTTGAACAGACGTTAGCCTGAACTTCCATTGCATACCCCTCCATCCGGGATCATGGCAACTGACATGGGTGCAGACTATGGGGGAAATCTTAAGAAAGGCTTAATAAGGTG
>PABE01000126.1 GCA_002702725.1 Porticoccaceae bacterium | reverse complement strand
GCGAACCGGGCTACCCGCAATACCCGCAGTGGATCCTCGGCAAAGGCCGGGGAGACATGGCGCAGGCGCTTTTTCTTCAGGTCCTCCCGACCGCCGAACGGATCGATAATGGTGCCCTGGGCGTCTTTGGCCATGGCATTGATGGTCAGATCGCGGCGCGCCAGATCCTGTTCGAGGGTGACCGTGGCATCGGCGAAAAAACGGAATTCCTTGTAGCCCTTGCCGGTTTTTCGTTCCGTTCGGGCGAGTGCGTACTCTTCGCCGGTTTCGGGGTGGAGGAAAACCGGAAAATCCTTGCCAACGGGTCGAAAGCCCTTGTCGATAAGAGCATTCGGTTCCGCGCCCACGACGACCCAGTCCCGTTCTTTAAACGGAAACCGGAGTAACTCGTCTCTGACTGCTCCGCCGACCAAATAGATGTCCATGCACCGAATCATAACAGTCGGGAAAACAAATCTTAACAAAGCGACCCGGCGAAGGTACGTTTTCTCTGCCGAATGCTAGACGCCAAACGAAAGTCGCGATCCTGTTCGGTTAACACCATATACGGTACATTGCTTTAAAAAAGGAGGTGCACAGGTGGGCGCAGTTACAGCGGTATTGATTGATGACAAGGGCAATGTGTTCCGTGGTGGCGAAGAGTTGATCGCCCGCTGGCAGGAGCAACCCTCGAGCCATATCTGGGTCGATATGCAGGGGTTGGCACCGGTCAGGGAGGACGCGGTCATGGCGCCTTTCGGTCTGCACCATCTGGCGCTCCGCGACGCCCGTCGCCACCGTCATCCGCCCAAGTTCGAGCAATTCGACGATCACTTTTTCTTTCTGCTCAGTGAACTGGACGAAGGTAGCGAGGAGCTGGACTTCTCCGTTGTCCAGCTCAGCTGTTTTGCCGGTTCCCGCTACCTGCTAACCCGCCATAATCAACCCTCGGAAACGGTTCGTCACTGGCTTGCCGGGGAGGACACTGTGGCCGCGCTGTCAGCCAGTGGCATTCGACTGGCGCTGGAGATGGCCATCACCGCAGCTCGCCACTATATCGAGATGCTGCTGGAATTCGAGCCGCGGCTCTCTGAGCTGGAGGATCTGTTACAGGACAAGCCCGACGACGATGCCATGCGGGCCCTGACCCAGTACCGCACGCGACTTCGCAAGTTGCGCCGAATGTTCAATTACCATGCGCGGATATTTGACGTGCTGCGCGGCGTCAAGACGGATTTTTTCAATGCCGGTGATAAGGCCAATCGACACCTGGTTCTCGATGTCTACGAAAAATACGAGCGCTTGCTGTCATTGAGTACCCTCTACTATGAGTTGGCCGGTGATTTGATCGAGGGCTACATCTCGGTCAGTTCCCACGAATTGAACCAGACCATGCGTATCCTCACGGTACTGACAGCGATTTTCGTACCGCTTGGCTTTCTCGCCGGCCTCTATGGCATGAATTTCGACTATATGCCCGAATTGCACTGGCGCTGGGGGTATTTTGCCCTGCTCGGCGCCATGGCGACTATGATTGTGTCACTGCTGGCGGTGTTCAAGGTCAAACGCTGGTTATAGATGGGGAATGCTGAAATCAGTGACGGCCGACGACGATGTTGATCGGCACTGATTTAAAAGCCGGGGTCTGGCTGCGAGGATCTCTTTCCGCGCCGGTCAGCACATTGGCTTCCGGGTAGTAGGCGAGCAGGTTGCCCTGCGGTAGATCAAAGGGCCGCACCGTGACGTTCGGCATGACGCCCCAGGGGGATTCGAGGGTTGCGACATCATCCCGCTTCAAACCCAGCCGGGACATGTCCTCCGGGTTCATCAGCACTGTGCGGCGGTGTTCGGTGTCCCGATAGGTGTCTTTCTCTTCGTAGACGATGCTGTTGAATTGCCCCTCGCTGCGGATAGAGGCGAGGGTGAACGGATACTGGCGGTTATCCCGCTGAAGCGTTGACAGGTCGTGACAATGAAACCGGGCTCTGCCAGTTTCGGTGTTGAAGACCGGTTCGTGGAGAATCCGGTTGCGGACGTAAAACTCCTTTTTGGCGATATCGATGTCGGCGAGGGGCTCGAGGCCCGGGACCGTGGCGGCAATGGCTTCGCGCACTTTGCTGTGCTGTTTGAAGGCGCCGAAGTCGACGGGACTCTCCGGCAGGAGTCGGCTGGCGAGTTCAGCGAGGATGTGGACTTCGGGCCTTGGGTTGGCCAGCCGCTGTATACCGCCGTCGCTCAGTCTCACATAGTTGAACATCGATTCCTGGGTGGTGGGCTGCCACTCCTCGTCCCGGGCGGTGACCGGCAATATCAGCGCCTCGCTATGGTCGTGGCCGAAAACATGCCCCCGGTTCAGGGTGGTGGTCAGCATGACTTTGAAATCGATGTTATCGAGGGCCTGCGCGGCCCAGGTACTGTTTGGTGTCGCCTCGTAGAGATTGCCCCCCATCAGCAGTGCGCAGTCGATCTCCCCCCGGTGCGCGGCTTCAAGGCAGCCCAGGGTGTCCAGTCCGGTTTTCCTGGGCAGGGCGAGATTGAAAACAGATTCCATGCGCTTGATGACATCGGCAGCCAGTACCGGCTTGACACCGATAGTGCCAATGCCCTGGACATTACTGTGGCCGCGAAGGGGCAGCAGGCCGGCCCCGGGCTTGCCAACCATTCCGCGCAACAGCGCGAGGTTGGCGATGGCCTCAACGTTTTCCACGCCGTGGCGGTGGTGAGTAATGCCCATGCCCCAGGCAAAAACGGCGTTTCGTGCCCGGCTGTACAGCCTGGCAATAGAGGTTATCTCCTCCCGTGCGATGCCACACAGTGCTTCGATGCTCGACCAGTCTGTCGTCTCCAGATCACGGAGGTAGGGTTCGAACTGCTCGCCATAACGGTCAATAAAGGCACTATCCGCGGCTCCTGATTCGATAACAGCCTTGGCCATACCCTTCAGGAGCGCCAGGTCTGAGCCGATGTTGGGTTGCAGGTATTGCGTGGCTATCCGGCTGCCGCCGGCAATCAGGGATTTGGCGCTCTTCGGCAGGGCGAAACGCACCAGGCCGGGTTCCCGGGCCGGGTTGACGACAACCACCTCGCCGCCACGCTCGGTACAGGCGCGCAGCTGGTAAATGAACCGGGGATGATTGGAAGCCGGGTTGGCGCCTATTACCATCACAAAATCGCAGTCGGCCAGATCCCCCAGCTCCACCGTTGCCGTGCCGGTGCCGATACTGTTGCCGAGGCCGACGCCCGTGGCCTGGTGACAGTAGTAGGAACAGTTATTGACGTTGTTGGTGCCGTACAGCCGGGCGAGCAGTTGCAGAACAAACCCCGCCTCGTTTGAGGAGCGGCCCGAAGAGTAGAAAAAGCTCCTGTTCGGATCCACTGCAGCGAACCGTGAAACGGCGTGGTCGATGGCCCAGTCCCACTCGACGGGGTGATATTTGTCGCTGTTGGCCGGCTTGTACAACGGTGTATCCAGGCGACCCAGGTGCTCCAATTCGTGGCCGGATAGCTCGCGGAAATCCGCCAGTCGATGGGCGAACAGCTCATCGGGAATGGGGGGTTGGATATCGGTACTCTGGGCCTGAATACTCTTGTTGCAAACGGAGGGGAACGTATCGAGCTCGTCGGTCATTCCGCCCCGCTGCCCGCCCATGCCCAGGCCACAGGCCTTGCAGGCATTTTTGCTGTTCAGGGCCTTGGCGGAGTTGAGCAGGCCCATGCGCTGGACCGTTTTCAGAGTGTAGAGAATTTTTTTGCCACCGCCACCGACAATCGGTTTAGCCGCCATGGTTTATCCTCCGCTGCCGCCCTGGTCGGGTCAGGCCCGGCGCTTGCGTTTCGACTTTGCCGGCGCTGATTGGGCTGCCAGAATTGGCGCCAGGAAGTAACCGGTGTGGGAGGCCCCGACGTCGGCAATGGCTTCCGGGGTACCGGTGGCGATGATCTCGCCACCGCCTGAGCCGCCTTCCGGACCCAGATCGACAATCCAGTCCGCCGTTTTTATAACGTCCAGGTTGTGTTCGATGACCACCACCGTGTTGCCGTGGTCGGCGAGCCGGTGAAGGACCGTCAACAATTGCTGGATATCGTGAAAGTGTAGTCCCGTTGTCGGCTCATCAAGGATATACAGGGTCTTGCCGGTATCGCGCTTTGACAGCTCCCGGGACAATTTTACCCGCTGTGCCTCCCCGCCGGACAGGGTGGTCGCCGCCTGACCGAGGCGAATATAGGATAAGCCAACGTCCATCAGGGTTTGCAGCTTGTTGGCGATGGCGGGAATGGCATCGAAGAACTGCCGGGCGTCCTCGACGGTCATTTCCAGCACCTCGTGGATGTTCTTGCCCTTGTAGCGAATTTCCAGGGTTTCCCGGTTATAGCGCTTACCCTTGCAGACATCACAGGAAACGTAGATGTCCGGGAGGAAGTGCATCTCCACCTTGGTAACGCCATCCCCCTGGCAGGCCTCGCAACGACCGCCCTTGACGTTAAAGGAGAATCGGCCGGGCTTGTAGCCCCGGGAACGGGCTTCCTGGGTGCCGGAAAACAGTTCCCGGATCGGTGTGAAAATACCCGTGTAGGTGGCGGGGTTGGAGCGGGGGGTGCGTCCGATGGGGCTTTGGTCGATGTCTACGCACTTGTCGAGCAGATCCAGCCCTTCGATAGCCTTGTGGGGGGCGGCTTTCAACGTGGTCGCCTTGTTCAGAGCCGTTGCCGCCAGCGGATAGAGGGTTTCGTTGATCAGGGTCGATTTACCGGAGCCGGAAACGCCGGTGATACAGGTGAAAACCCCGACGGGAATGTCAAGGTCCACCTGTTTCAGGTTATTGCCGCTGGCGCCGCGGATGACCAGCCTGTCCGCTGTCACGGGGCGGCGTTGGTCCGGCACGGCGATGACAAGTTGCCCGGAGAGGTATTTCCCGGTCAGGGACTCCTTGCTGGCGACAATATCTTTCACCGAACCCTGGGCGATGATGCGTCCACCGTGCACCCCGGCACCGGGGCCGATGTCCACCACGTGATCAGCGGCGCGGATGGCGTCCTCGTCGTGTTCGACGACGATGACCGTGTTGCCCAGATCCCGCAACCGGGTGAGGGTGTTGAGCAGCCGCGCGTTGTCCCGCTGGTGCAGGCCGATGGAGGGCTCGTCGAGGATATACATGACGCCGACAAGCCCGGCGCCAATCTGGCTGGCCAGGCGGATGCGCTGGGCTTCGCCGCCGGACAGTGTTTCGGCACTGCGGTCCAGGGTCAGGTAATTAAGGCCCACGTCGACCAGAAAATGCAGCCGGTCGCGGATTTCCTTGAGAATCTTGTCTGCTATCTCACCCTTGCGGCCGGTTAGCTTCAGATCGGCATAGTAGTCGGCGAGGGCGCCCACCGGATGGGCGGTGATATCCGAAAGGTTTTTTTCATCCACGAAAACATGACGGGCGGCTTTGGTCAGCCGGGCGCCGTTGCACTCCGGACAGTTCTGGGTGCTGATGTACTTGATCAGATCGTCGCGCACGGATTGGGAGTCGGTNTCCCGGTAGCGGCGCTCCAGATTGGGAATGATCCCTTCNAAGCGGTGCTGACGCTTGAANACGGTGCCCCGGTCATTCCTGTAGTTGAAGGTGATNTCCTCGTCGCCGGTNCCAAATAAAATGATCTGNTGGTGGGCGGGTTTGAGCTTTTCNAACGGTNTGTCGATGTCAAACCCGTAGTGATCGGCNAGGGANGAAAGCATATTGAAATAAAAGTAGTTGCGCTTGTCCCAGCCGCGAATGGCCCCCTCAGCCANNGANNCNTCNGGGTGCTGNATGATNCGGTCGATNTCAAAAAACTGTTTGACGCCGAGGCCGTCGCAGGAGGGGCAAGCGCCGGCGGGGTTATTAAAGGAAAACAGCCGGGGTTCCAGCTCGCTGATGCTGTAGTCACACACCGGGCAGGCAAAGCGGGATGAGAACAGGTGTTCGGGCATATCCGCGCTGCTGTCCATTGGCGCGATGATGGCGATGCCGCTGGACAGGTTGAGTGCCGTTTCGAAGGATTCCGCCAGGCGCAGCCCAATATCTTCGCGAACCTTAAAGCGGTCCACTACTGCCTCAATGGTGTGCTTGCGCTTCTTGTCCAGTGGTGGCGCTTCGTCCAGATCGTAAACCTTGCCGTCGACCCTTGCGCGCACAAAGCCCTGGGCCTTCAGTTGATCGAAAATGTGGACATGTTCGCCCTTGCGGTCGCGGATCATCGGCGCCAACAGCAACAGCCGTGATTCCTCGGGTAGCGCCAGCACGTGATCCACCATCTGGCTGACCGTCTGGGCCGCCAGGGGTTCGCCGTGCTCCGGGCAGCGGGGTTCGCCGACCCGGGCGTAAAGCAAGCGCAGGTAATCGTAGATCTCAGTGATCGTCCCCACCGTCGAGCGGGGGTTGTGCGAGGTGGATTTCTGTTCTATGGAGATAGCCGGTGATAATCCCTCGATGTGCTCGACATCCGGCTTTTCCATCATCGACAGAAACTGGCGTGCATAAGCCGACAGGGATTCAACGTACCGGCGCTGGCCTTCGGCATAGAGCGTATCAAAGGCCAGGGAAGACTTGCCGGAGCCGGAAAGGCCGGTAATGACAATAAGCTGATCGCGGGGCAGGTCCAGGTCCACATTTTTCAGATTGTGGGTTTTGGCGCCCCGAATACTGATGGTATCCATAGGGTATTGGCTGGCGGTTAGGCAAACGGCTAATAATGGCCAATGCCCCAATGGAAAGCAACACTAAGTCAAGTGCCTATCCGCCCTATAGCTGGAGTCATCCCTAAAAGTATTGTTCGGAGTTTTATTGACAGCTATTCGAGGTCGTGACTAGTATCGAGTGCAAATGTCAAGATTCGCAGCTTGTTTTTTCCGGACATTATTGCATTAAGTGTGCGAAAATTTCCTGGCAATGGCGCGAAAGCCGGTAATGTACCGATAAACCATAATGATAAGAATGATCGAATCAGGGGTATAACAGTGAACCAGGTGCTCGTTCCTCCCGAAGCGTATACAGACACGGACTCACTGCGTCGTTTGTCCCAGATTCGCTATCAACGGATTCGGGATATTGATCACTGCATTGATTTGAGCAAGGATCGCCGCGATACCACCAGGCGCGGTTATTGGTTTATCGAGCAGGGTGGCGGCTTTGCCGTGGTTAACCACGAGGAGTTCAAGCTCTGCCCGGGCACCGTGATGACCATTCCCGCCAACGCCATGTACCGCTTTCATTTGTTGCCCGGCACTGATGGGATGGTGTTCTGCGGTTCGGAGCTGTTTATGCGTTCAAGGGTTGCAACCGGTCTTTATACCACCGCCAGCTCATACCAGGAAGGCTATTACAAGCCCTCTGCGTACTACCGATATGGCGGTGACGCGCAGGAGAAAAAGCGCCTCCAGCTGTTCCGGGAAATCGCCGCCGCAGCGACACGGTTGGGCATGGGATGTGATGCTGCTGTTATGGGCTACATCTTTGTCTTGTTGGCGGATGGAGCCTTGCCCGAGGAGCTGGGCAACGACGATCTTGATATTCGGACTAGCTCCGAGTACACAGACCTTGTTTACGAATTTCAGATGCTGGTGGAAAAACATTACCGGGACCATATTTCCATCGATTGTTATTGCAAGATGTTGGCTGTTTCCCGTGTAAAGTTGATCGATGCCTGCAGATACCTGCTGGATAAGACCCCTTTGGAGATTCTGCACGCCCGGCTGCTGGTGGAAGCCAAGCGACAGCTTTTGACGACAACGAAGCGGGTAAGCGAGGTGGCCTACACCCTGGGTTTCGAGGACAGCGCCTATTTCAGCCGCTTCTTTAAAAACCAGACCCATGAATCACCACGGGATTTCCGACGGGCCCATTCCCAGACGGATTGATCAGCGCGATCGCCTCTATCCAACATTCTCTTGTCTCGTTGTACTTCTGCCTTTGATTCTGTCGCGGTTGATCAGGCCACCCTCGATTTGCCAGTAGATCCTGCCGGCTTTGCTGGCTGAGAAGAAAAGTCCAAAAAATTAAACGAATAATCCATGTCCCGACCAAGTCAACTGATTTAAGTTTGACGGGTCATGTGATCGGGATTGGTAGTGATGGCAGCGCAAAATCGAACAGAACCCACGGTTTTCGGTAAAGCCGGTGGTGCAGCATTGGGCGTTTTTCTGCTTTGCGGGCTCGTGCCGCTCTCCGGCGAGTCTGGGGAGGTGAATGGGTCTATCGGACTGGTGATTTCTTACCTTAACCTGGCCCTTTATCAGACACCGGACGGCAAGGAAGAATGCCCGGAAGGGTTCCATCACACCCAGAACGACAACTTCATGGCCCAGTTTCCCACCGAAGAGGCACGGGAAACTATGCTCAAAAAGTACATCTACTACACCCACCGGGGCCCCAACGGAGAGGATGTCTTCTACCACCCGACCGTTATCCAGGATCCGTTGCCCCTGCGTGATATTCAGGGCTCGACCGGGCTGGGCATTGACCTGGATGGTCGCGTCGACAGCGATGACTTCAACTCTCCGACGGGAAAAACGGGTATCGACAACCAGATTTATCGGGTTGTGGGTTGTATCCCGGGCCTGCGCAATGGCGGGACCATAGACGGCAGTCTGAAAACGGAAATTCGCGCCTCCCACAAAATGCGCATGCTGGTTGAAATTACCGGTATTGACGATTTTCAAAATGATGATCAGGTCACGGTGTCGATGTACCGCGGTCTGGACGGTATCGAAGTGGCGCCTGATAACACATTGGTCCCCTTCCGCAGCCAGCGGATCGATTACGTGGAAGGGCAGCGGTATATCCACCAATTGAGTGGCAGGTTGGAAGACGGTGTGCTTAAGACGGAACCGAAAGATGTCATGGTGCCAATGTATGGTCCGTTCAATATTCAACGGGATATCGTACTCAGGGATGCGCGTTTTGAATTGAATCTGACTGATACCGGTGCAGAAGGTTTTCTGGGGGGGTATTTCGATATCGAAAACTGGTACGGCAGTTTTGCCAAGATATGGGGTGCCCACTTTAACGCCGATGTGACCGGTTGGAGCGGTCCGGCCACCTATGCTGGTCTATACAGGTTTGCCGATGCCTACCCGGATGACGAGGGCCGTAATACCGCTATTTCGGGCGCCTACAAGCTGGAGTTTGTAAGGGCATTTGTCATTCACGATCCCGCCAAGGAAAACACTGGCCGGACTGTCGCCGCTGAGAGTAGCCATGATTAGTCGAGCATTTATTGTCAGGGGCGCTTTGGCGGTATGTTTAATTGCCGTGATGGCGGTCGTCGGGTATGGGATCTATTACTCCAATCGTCCGCCAGCGGTGTACCAGGGACCGCCGACTGTCAAGCTGATAAGCCAGCCACAGTATGCCAATACCGTGGCTTATATTTTTGGCGACGATATTGAGGTGCCGCCGCAGTTTCCGCCTGTGGCCCGCGAGGATGGGCTTCTGTCCCTGGGCTATGCCAATACCGCCATTACTCCGGTGGTAGTGGAAAGATTTTACCGTTACGGCCAGTCCGTAGCCGAGCAAGTGCTGGGGCCTGATCGCCGGAGTTATTTTGTGCCCTGCACCCCGGCATCCGTGAAAACAGCGGATGGGGAGTGCGCCCGGGACTTCATTGTTCCGATTGGACGCCTGCTCTACCGGCGGACATTGAGTAGCGATGAAGTGGCGGCCTATGTCGACCTGGCGAATACAGCCGCGACTCAGCTACAGGATTTTTACCAGGGGCTGTCATACGTGCTTTCAGCGATGATGGCCTCTCCGGAGTTTGTTTTTATCTGGGATCGACTCGAAGACGATCCGGATAACCCGGGACAAGTGCGCCTTGACGCCTACTCCAAGGCATCAAGGCTGAGCTTTTTCTTCTGGAACAGTACCCCGGACGATCAGTTGCTAAATGCGGCGGAGACCGGCCAGATACACACCGAGGAAGGCGTCCGTAGGCAGGTGGAACGACTGGTTGGCTCGCCGCGGCTGAAGCAGTCGATAAGGGCTTTCTTCGCGGACATGCTCATGTTTGACCACTTTGAGAACCTGGCCAAGGACAGCGTTATCTATCCCGCCTACGGGCCGGGGGTCTCCGGGGATGCCGCCGAGCAAAGCCTGCGCACCATCACCCACCATCTGGTGGACAACCTGGGTGACTACCGGGATCTGTTCACCACCCGGGAGACGTTCCTGACCAATACCCTTGCCGCCCTGTACCGGGTTCCGGTGGAACCTTCGCGGGAGTTCGTGCCTCACGAGTTCGCCGAAGACAGCCATCGCGATGGCCTGCTCACCCAGGTGGCATTCCTGTCCCTGCATTCGCACCCCGGGCGAAGCTCGCCGACCCTGCGTGGCAAGGGGCTTCGGGAATCACTTCTTTGTCAGGAGGTGCCTCGGCCTCCGCCCAATGTCGACTTCAGTAATTTCGAGGATGCGGCCGGCGACTTCAAGACTGCCAGGGAGCGTCTGGTGCGCCACAGCTCTGACCCGGCCTGTGCCAATTGCCACAAGATCACCGACCCGATTGGTCTGGGATTTGAAAACTTTGATGGCGCCGGACAGTTCCGTGCCAGGGAGGGGGGTGCTCTGATCGATGCCAGTGGTGAACTGGACGGGATTCCCTTTGCCGACGCCTCTGCGCTGGGGGAGGCAGTCAAGCAGCACCCGGGGACCACCGAATGTGTGGTAAGCCGTTTACTGGCCAATGCCATAAATCGACCGAACCGGGCAGAGGATGTGGCTGTGATCGACGACCTGCTGGGCGATTTTGCTCAGCACGGATACCGGATTACGGATTTGATGCGTTCGATAGCTCTGAGTGAAGCCTTTTTTGCGGTCGCCGAGCCCTCCCCTGACGTTGCGACCGTGGCCAGAGCAGACTGACCGGCGAAGAGCTTCGCCAGGAGATGACTATGAAAAAGCCCATCAGCAGGCGCAAATTTCTAAAGGGAACCCTGGGAGGCGCGGCGGTCACCGTCGGCTTGCCGTTCCTGGAGATATTCCTGAATGCCAACGGGAACGCCCTTGCCTCCGGGCTGCCCATTCCCAAACGCTTCGGCACCTGGTTCTGGGGCCTGGGGATGAACAGGGAAATTTTTGTCCCGAAAACCGTGGGCGCAGGGTTCGACCTGCCGGAGGAAATGGCGTCTCTGGCGCCGGTGCGGGACCATATCAATGTTTTTTCCAACTTCGATACCACCACCGACGGTCGCCCCAATATCTGCCACTACACGGGCTGGGTGGTGCTGCGTTGCGGTACTGCCCCCAGCGACCGTTCCGATCTGGCCGGACAGAGTGTCGATGTCATGATGGCTGAAGCGATCGGGCGGGGAACGCCGTTCCGGCAGATTGACGTAAATGCTACAGGGGATGCCCGGGATACCCACAGCTTTCGGGGTCGCAACGCCTATAACGTGCCTGAAACCTCGCCGGTTGCGTTTTACCAGCGCATATTCGGGCCCCAGTTTCAGGATCCAAATTCGCCGACTTTTACGCCAAATCCGAAAATCATGGCTGAGAAAAGTGTCCTTTCCGGGGTTATTGAGCAGACCGCGTCCCTGAACAAGGCCCTGGGCGCGGACGACCGGGCTCGACTGGACCAGTATTTCACAGGCCTCCGTGACATGGAAAACCAGCTCGCCTACTTCCTGGAGAAACCGGAGCCGCGGCCCGCCTGCCACGCTCCGGGAGCCATTACCGAAGAAATGCCCCTGGGTCTGGATGCCGAATTGATTGCCGAGCGCCACAAGCTTATGAGCCAGATTCTGGTGATGGCCCTCGCCTGTGATCAGACCCGGGTGTTCAATATGACCTACTCCAACTCGTTTGCCGCCACTGTCAAGAAGGGACACGAGAAATCCCACCACACGGAGACCCACGAAGAACTGGTTGACCCGGAACTGGGTTATCAGCCGATGGTGTCCTGGTATACCCGCCGTTCCATGGAGGCGTGGTCCTACTTTGTTCAGCAGCTGGCCAATTTCCCCGAGGGCGACGGCACCTTGCTCGATAATGCGCTGGTGTATGCCCATTCCGACCAGAGTTTCGCCAAGGTCCATTCCCTGGAGGGGATTCCAATGTTTACCGCCGGTTCTGCCGGTGGGCGGATCAAGACCGGTTTGCATATTGACGGTCAGCGTTCCCCCGGTACCCGGTTGCCGTTTACGTTGATGCGGGTATTGGATCTGGATATCGATGCCTGGGGCAGTGGCGCTAATCGGGCAACCAATGACATCGCGGATATTCTGGTATAGGCCCAATTGTGATCAAAATAATGAACAAGGCGAACTACAACAAAACAAGGTCATTGAGAAATATCGTCTTTGGCCTGTTAGCATTTGGCTGGTTGAGTGGATTCGCATCCGGATCCGCTCAGATGCCCGACGGAGTCCGCACGACAATGACGGATGAAAGCGGACCTGTATTCGTCACCGAGGACGGCTTTACGCTCTATAGCTGGCGTGACGATGATCGCGCCAACCATTCCAAATGCAATAACGACGAGTACCACCGCGTACTCGGCCGCGGACAGGCGGTCAATTACCTTCCCGACCCGGAGACCAGGCCCACCTGTGAAGAGGCCTGGCCCCCTTTCCGGCCAGTGGACTCAACGCTTTCCGTGGGAGATGCCATTGGCGACTGGCAGGTAATGGTGCGCCACGACGACACTTTGCAATGGTCTTACCAGGGCAAGCCGGTTTACCGCTCCTCCTACGATGACAAACCTGGGGATATGAATGGCGTAGGTCGCTCCTACGGCGGGCGCACATCCTTCCTGGGTCGAACCCCGCTGTATGCGCCCATAGACCTGCCGCCGGGATTGAGTACCCGTCAAAGTGCGGCGGGATATGTTCTGACCAACGCCGAGGGGATGACTCTCTATAGTTCCCGGTCGGGGGGGGATTGCGCTGGTCAATGCCTTGAAGACTGGAAACCGGTACTGGCCCCCGCCGCGCTGATTCTGGATGAAGGCCGTGACTGGAATACTGCTTTCCGAGATGATGGTGCACGGCAATGGCAGTATCAGGGTAATGGGCTGTACACCTTTTCAGGAGACCTACTGGCGGGTGATATCAAGGGTGTTGAACAGGGGGGGGTGGGAGCCCGTAGTGCTATTCCCCGCGGTTGAGCCTCCTGACCAACTCACCGTGCAGATGACGAGCGACGGTGAAGTTTACGCTGACAAAAATGGCATGACCGTGTACGCATTCTACTGCTTTGACGAAGCGCCCGATCACCTGCCCTGCGATATCCCCGGAACGCCACAGCAGTACCGACTGAGTATCTGCGGCGGGCCGGAGAAATGCGCCGAACTTTGGCGCCCGGTGACTGCATCCGAAAATGCCGAGCCGGTAGGAAATACCTGGACGATCGTCGAGGTAGATAAATCCGGAAAAGCGCTTTTTGCAGCGGACAACCCGGATGCCGAGCCGCTGAACGTTTGGGCATACAAGGGACGCCCTCTGTTTACTTACAGCAAGGATCAGATGCCCGGTGATATCACCGGCGACAAAGTGGGCCATCTGGTAGATTGGGGGTATTGGATGATCAAAAAATAACGTGATGGAAAAATCTTTTCACTGGGAGAAAGTAACACCATAGGGATAAATAACGATAAACCTTAGGAGACTAAAATGTTAAAAAAAATAAGCACGACGAAGAGAAGTCGCTTTGGGTCCTTTATAAAACTTGCTACTGCATTGCCAATCACTTTTGCGATAGTGCCTATTCCTGCGGCCATGGCACAGACGGACAGCGCGAGGAAAACCCTGGAAGAAATCGTGGTGGTGGCCCGTCGGACTGAAGAGCGCGCCCTGGACGTGCCGATTACTATTACGGCGATTTCGAGCGAGCAGATCAAGGCCGCTCAAATCGAGAACGGTGCTGATCTGATTCGTGTCGTACCCACGCTGAACGTACAGCAGCCCTCCACGGGGCCGGGCCAGTCCTATGCCCTGCGCGGTATCCGGAACGGGGTTGAAACCTATTTCAATGAGGTGCCCACACAAACGTTCTCGGTGGATGACCAGATATGGGATCTCGGTTCGATTCAGGCGCTCTCCGGACCACAGGGCACCCTGTTCGGCAAGAACAGCACCGGTGGCGCAATTCTGTTTGTCCCGCAAAAGCCCACGGAGGAATTCGAAGGCTTTGTCGATTTGGGGATCGGCAACTACAACGAAACCAAGGTAACAGCGGTCCTTAATTTGCCCCTTTCCGACGCCTTCAAGCTGAGGCTGGGCGCGCGGCACGTCAAGCGCGACGGGGTTGTCGAAAACATCCTGCACTCGGATATGCAGTCAAGGGACAGGCGTATGTACAGGGTATCGGCATTGTTCGAACCGAACGAACAGCTATCCAATTATACTGTATTCGACTATGCGGAACGGGACGAAAACCCCCAGACGCTGCTCGCCGAAGATGTTAGAGAGACAGCCGGGTGTTTCGCAGGTCTTGGTTGTATCTATGGCGACTTGCCGTTTGAGTACGGTCAACGGCAGGAGCAGCTCGGGCGACGGAAAATAGCGTCCAGTTTCCCGAGCTGGACAGAGAGTAAAGCCTGGGGGTTGACCAATGTGTTGTCATACGACATCACGGACAGCGTCGCCCTGCGGTATATAATCGGCTATCGGTTCTACGAATCTGACTATTTCAAGAGCCAGACCTCCCTCGACCTGCCGATCCAAGTGGCCAGGCAAAGTGTTGACGATGGCGAAACCGTGACCCACGAAGTGCAGTTGAATGGCAATCTTTTTGAGAACCGTCTCGATTGGACACTGGGTGTCTTCTATAACAAGGAAGAGAATGAGCCCTATCGCTCCTATTCGCTGTTCGGCGATCCGAATCTGCCGTTTGATCCGGAACGCAATATTACCACCGGCGATATGAATGAGCGGAAGTCTGAAGCGGCCTACGCCCAGTTGACCTATAGATTTACCGAGAAACTCAGTGCAACAGCAGGTGTGCGGTACACGGAGGAAGATGCGACCCTGGAAACAACTTCCTTCGCACCACGTTTTACCTTCTTTGGCCCCAAGACCTGTCGGTTTCCCGTATCACCGGATGTCGACCTGGTCAATTGCGTTCGACGTCTGAGCGATACCTACAATGCCGTTACCTATAACCTGTCCGTCGACTACAAGATTACCGACGATATGCTGGTATACCTGACCCACAGGGAGGGCTTCAATGCCGGCGGATTCAACACGGGTGTGCCTGTATCCCAGGGCAGTCAGGGAGGCCTGGAGCCGGTTTATGATCCCGAGTACATCAAGGATTATGAAATCGGCTTCAAAGGCAATTGGCACCTGGGTGATATGCCGGTAAGAAGTAATATCGCCTATTTCTATGCAGACTATGAAGATATCCAGCGCAGTGTGGCGGGTATTATCAATAATGTGCCCTTTGTTGGAACCGGCAATGGCGCAGAAGCGACAGTGCAGGGTCTGCAGCTGGAAACCTCCTTTATTCCACTGCCGGGGCTGCAAATCAACTTTAACTATGGCTACCTGGATGCCAAGTACACTAAGGGCACCACAGTATTTCCGGAGGGTAACGAATTTGCCCAGGCACCGGAAAATACGGTTAATGCTTCCATCAATTACACCGTTCCGGTCAATGCCGGAGGTGACCTGTTCTTTGACCTGGGTTACACCTATCAGAGCGAAGTGGCTTTTTCCGACAACAACATCAACAACCCCGATCAGTTCCAGAAAGCCTATGACCTGATCGATGCGCGCATTGGCTGGAATCAGCTCGCTGGTAGCGCGTTTGATGTCAGCATCTACGGAAAAAACCTTACTGACGAGGAGTATGCCCTGGAATTGCAGGATAATCGGGCTGCCTTCGGGTTTAAGGGTGTTTTGTACAACGAACCGAGAACCTATGGTGTAGAAGTTCGCTACAGCTTCAATCGATAAAAATGTAAATCGGGGAGGGCTGCGGCAAGGATACCGTTGTGCCTCCCTTTTCTCATAATCCATATTTTGCGAGCCGCTCTCGTCTGACTCGCAAGGGAAAGTAATGCCGGGATTTTGATATGACACCAAAAGCGATTGGATGGCTTTTTTCAGCTTGCGTTTTGACAACCGGGTGCGGCTTTGGCGGCGAAGACCCGCCCTCAGACCCGGTTGCTCGAAAAATTTACGATCGCCAGCAAAATTTCAAGGAAATGGGCCGGGATTTCAAAGTAATTGACGACCAACTTAAAGAGCGCTATCCGGACTTTGACGTAATTCAGGCGGCAGCCCTTCGCATGCAGGAACTCGGCAGTCATCTACCGGAGTGGTTTGAGGAAGGCACCGGCCCTGAATCCGGTTTCGAAACGGATGCCAAGGCCGAGATATGGCAGGACAAGGGAAAATTCGAGTCGGTGTATCAGGAGTTTACTGTGGAAATGGACCGGCTTGTAGCCTCTGCCGGGCTTGCAGATAAGAA
>PABE01000125.1 GCA_002702725.1 Porticoccaceae bacterium | reverse complement strand
AACAAGGCCAGCCAGTGGGAAGTCAAACCCGCCGCTTCGCTCTGGGTTTGCCTCCCCTGCTGGCGGCGTTAGACGACCAAAAGGTACGCGCATTGACCAAAGAAAGGATCGAGTTTTGCCAGTCTTCCTGAACGCATTTCCATTCAAAATCCCCGATGCAGAGCTTGAAGCTCTCCAGGTTCCCTATGACAAGGAGGCGCTGGATGGTCTTCGCGCGAAACACGGATTGACGCACTCCTTCCGTCGGCAGGGCGATAATATTCTGATCTTTTCAGCAGACGGCACTTTCCCTGTCTCCGGCACGTCCCAAGCCATTGTGCTCAATGAGAATTTCGGCATCTTTTGCTCGCTGGTGAAGGACGGGCTCACACGGCACTTTGCAGGGCTTGGCCGCAATCCCTCCGGCTTCAACCCTATCGAACTGGTCAGCGCCAGGCCTGATGACAATCTCCTGTCCCCGATTCTGGGCGACGACTATCCGTTTAAGGTCCGCGTCAAATATACAATCAACACTCGCTATGTGCAGGGCCATCCGTGCCTTGTTATTGATTGCTCAACACGCCGGGTTCTTAAAGAGAACGGCCTGTTTTTTCTAAATGGCGGGTTCGATCTTATGGGCCGTTACGTGGTCACCGAACAGGAGGATGGCTACAGAAAGCTCTTGGGCTCGGTAAGCGCGATCAAAGGTGAGACGTTGCACGTCAGAAGGACTGACGGTCAGATGGTACAGGCAGATGCAAAGGATGTTTATCTTGAAGCGAGCCGGAAGAACTTTGACGACTACATTCTGCATACGCACGGTGCGCAGAAGGACGCCATTGTCGAGCGTATCCGACAGACAGTCTCCACATTCAATGGGGGCGAGAATAAGAAGGCTCGCATCGACACGCTCAAGAAGTACATCCAGTCGAAGGATATTCCGCTGATCGACGGAACACGCATCGAGATTCAGAATGCGCACGATATCCAGAAGGATTCCGGGCAAATGCAGAAACCCGTATTTGTCTTCAATGACAACGGCGAAGCGGATTGGGCCGAAAAGGGACTGACGCAGAGCGGCCCCTATACGAAGCGCACATTCGACCGCAACGATCCGTCGATCTGCGTGATATGCGGCCAGCACGACAAGGGCCGCGTCGAACAGTTTGTTCGCAAACTCCTCAAGGGTATCTCGAAAAGCAAGTACTTCAGCAACGGCCTCGAAGGCAAGTTCGCGCTCGGAACGAGCTGCGTGGAGGTATTCACCACGACCACCGATAGCGTGGAGGCATATAAGAGCGCCATCGAGGCTGCGATCCGGAAGAAGGCGGATGACGGCGGACGATGGGACTTGGCCCTCGTGCAGGTCCGGCAGTCCTTCAAGAAGCTCAAGGTAACGGCGAATCCGTACTATCTGGGCAAGAGCCTGTTCTTCCTGCATCAGATCCCAGTGCAGGATTTTACCATCGAGCTTCTGGCCCAGTCCGATTACTCGCTCGGCTACTCGCTCAACAACATGGCGCTGGCCTGCTACGCAAAGATGGGGGGCGTTCCTTGGCTGCTCAAATCCTCGCCGACGCTTTCCCATGAACTCGTTATCGGCATCGGCAGCGCGAATATCGGGCAGGAGCGCGGAGCGGATAATCAGCGGATTATGGGCATCACGACCGTCTTCTCCGGCGACGGGAGCTACATCGTCTCGAACACGTCCAAGGCCGTCATACCGGACGCCTATTGCGAGGCTTTGACTTCGGTTCTCGGTGAAACCATCGAGAAGATCCAAAAACGCATGAACTGGCAGAAAGGCGACACGATCCGCCTGATCTTTCATGCGCAGGTCAAGAAGTTCAACAAAGACGAGATCGCAGCCGTCCGCGCGGTGATCGACAAGTACCGCGAATATCAGATCGAGTATGCGTTCCTGAAAATCTCGGAAGATCACGGGCTGCATATGTTCGACTCCGCAACCGCCGGAGTGCAGAAAGGACGTCTCGCGCCATCGCGCGGCAAGACGTTCAAGCTTTCCAAGCATGAAATGCTCATTTATCTGATCGGCCAGCGTGAGTTGCGGCAGGACACCGACGGGCATCCGCGCGGTGTTATCCTTGATGTCCATAGAGACTCGACCTTCAAGGATATCAAGTATCTGAGCGCCCAGCTTTACAGCTTCGCATCCCACTCCTGGCGTAGCTACTTTCCTAATCCGATGCCGGTGACGATCAGCTATTCTGACCTGATCGCGCGGAATCTCGGGTGGCTCAATCAGCTTCCGGGCTGGAACGACTCTGTGATGATCGGAAAGATCGGGCAATCCCAATGGTTTCTATAGAGAGGGAGAACGCGTACCAGTTGCGCGAGTATCTGTACCGCAAGGTGATCGAGTGCGCGCACGCTGACCCTTTTAAATCCACCTTCTTGTATTTTCTGGGATTGTCGAATGACGGTGTTCCGGCCTTCGATATCGCCTCGCTTTCCTTGTACCAGCGGTGTGCGATTGCGGGACTCGGCGTTCTGGACGAAACCGTCTCCAGCCACGATATCTTGCGCCTGCTCGGGCAAGCCGCCAAGATCGACTCCACTCCGCGCCCTTGGGTCTCGGACGTGTTCGGTGTCATGGCCGTGAAGTGGCTGGCCGAGCAGATGAACGATAGCCGCATCGCCCGCGAGTTCGAGAACTGGATTTCAGGATTTCTGGCGCAACAGGCCAGCGGCGATCATCTCAATCTCTTCGAGAAAGACATCGCGGCCTATATCCGCAGCGGCGAGTCTGTCGTCTGCGCCAGCGCATGCGTGCCACTCTTTCTTCACTACAGGAAGCTCCGACGGATCAAGGATCACCAGGACCGCATGTCCCTGATCGGCCGCTTCATGAGCGAGTTCCAGGCGCAGGCGCATGGGGACGCTTCAGCTGCGCTTTTGTCCCTGATGGTCTACGTCTTCGATCAGGTCAATCAGGATGTGGTTGTCGTGCCGCCGAAGGGCTGGAGCCTCGATGATCTTCTGGGGTTTCTGGAGCATATCCCCGTCGGCCTCAAGCGGTGGACATGGGAGGGTACGGGACGCACGCGAGGCGCGGAACCCGTCAAGTGGCCGGTGGAGAACGAATACCACGTTCAGAACCTTCTATATGTTCTGCTCGGGCCGATCTTCAACGACATCGCGGATGAAGTGAATCTCCAGCCCGTTGGGCAGAAGAATCCGCGCATTGATCTCTACCTTCCGTCACTGCACACGATAATAGAAGTTAAGTACCGTAAGGATACGAAGAAATCTTTCCCGATGATTATCGGTGAGATTGCCGAAGACGCCTCGCTTTATCGCGCCGACGCGAAATACAAGGATGCGCATATCGTCAGTTTCCTGTGGGATTGCACGCGCGCGACAGAGGAGCACGCTAAATTCAAGGAGGGTGTGTTGAAGATAAGCGGCATTAACGGGTGTGTCGTAGTTAGTGCGCCATCCACAATGAATGGACGGCCACAGGGTTAGATTAAGGAATTTGAACAGAGTTAGATCTGCATTTACTGTGGGAAAGTGGTGGCGGAATTAGAGACATCGTGAGATTGGCGTCTAACAAGGCGCTGCTGTCGGACAAATTTTCCGCAGCGCTAAAAATTTGCCGCAGAGCGCGGCGTTATGCCTCGAATGAGATGAAGTACCAATGAATAAAGAGCTGATGATGGAAAGGCTAGTTGAGAATGGCTTCGATTTTCTCAGGAAAGCGGTTGATGACCTTAACGACTATCCAAAGTTTTCGATCATACACTTCCACGCAGCCGTGGAGTTATTCTTAAAAGCTCGTCTTATGGATGAGCATTGGTCTTTAGTGATTTCTCAACGACAAGAGCCAGATTGGGAAAAGTTCATATCTGGAAACTTTCAGTCGGTTTCCCTTGATGGCGCAGCGGAGCGGTTAGAGAAAGTTGCTAGAAGTGGCCTAACTAAACAGGAGCTCCAATCATTTCGAGAAGTCACAAAGCATAGAAACAAAGCTGTACATTTTTTTCACGAGGCGCACTCAGAAGAGGAAAATCGAGGGAAGCTCTTATCGATTGTGAAGCAGCAACTAACGGCCTGGTATTTTCTTCATCAGTTACTAATCAGACGTTGGGAAGGGATATTTGCTAAATGGTCTGAGTCTATCGCGGAGATCGATAAAAAATTGAGAAGTCTGCACCCCTATTTGCAGATAACATATGAGCAAATACAGCCAGAAATAGAAAAAAGAAAGTTAAAGGGCGAAAATTTCTGCAGCTGTCCATCTTGTGGATTTGAATCTCAACAAGATGAATCGGACAAAAAAGTAGTATATGAGGCTAAGTGTTTAGTTTGCTCTCTGACGGAGAAAAAGCTCAAACTAGAGTGTCCAGAATGTTCTCATGAGGTTGTTTTCACAAACGAGGGATTCGGGCGATGTGAAAATTGTGGTAAGAATTTTGAACCCGAAGAGTTGGCAGGCGAATTAATAGATTCTGGCGCTGCTCATATAGCATTTCAAGATGGAGATGATTCATGGGATCTTGGAAACTGTAGTGATTGTGATGGCTACCATACAGTTGTTAGGACTGACGACGAATCTTACGTATGCACTAGTTGCTTCCTATCATTAGAGCATTTGAAGTGGTGTGGTTGGTGCAACGAACCCAATACTGGCGATATGGAGCATAGTTCTTGGGCTGGTTGTAGTCATTGTGACGGAAGGGCTGGCTGGGAGAAAGATGATTAAGTCAGTCGTATGGCATAACAAGGCGCTGCTGTCGGACAAATTTTCCGCTGCGCTCCAAATTTGCCGCAGAGCGCGGCGTTAAAAGGCAAAGTATGAATTCACAGCAAGTGACAGCAATCGCGCTAAGGCTAATCTCGATCTGGCTACTCATTCAGCTTGTCTTGAATTTGCCAAGCCTTGTTCTGGTGTTCTCAAGTATTGAGCAGTATCAGCAACAAGAAATTCCGCAGGGCGCGTATGTCGGGATTATTGCCGCATTTCTCTTAATTGGCTTTGTTGCAGTGTTTCTGATCAACAAAGCGGCCACATCTGTTCTTGCACGGGCCAAGACAGACTCAGAAAAATCCTTGAGCAAGGATTCTCAAAAGGTGCTTTTTCAACTGGTTGGCTTGTACTTCGTTGTTGATGCAATCGTTTACCTACCGCGTTCCTTGGGGTTTATCCCAAATACAGCAGACATCTCAGTTTCTAGTTTGCTTTGGGCGGTGGGTCTGGCGTTTCAGCTTGCAGTTGGGTTGTGGCTTGTAACCAACTCGTCTTTTTGGCTGAAGCTATTCCAGAAACTTAGGGGGCGGGCCTGATGCCTTTTAACAAGTCGCTTAAGTTCGTTCCCGGCCTTTCGGCCGTCCACCGGACGGCTTTCAGCCGCCGCTTAGCTATGCGTTAAAGGCCTTGGCTACGGCGTGCATGGGTTGGGTGTTTGGCGCCGGCTAAAGCGGCAGGCAGCAAACCAAAACATCTCTCGGTTTAGTAGCGGTCTTGCCGGCCAATCTGGCACTCCGGTCACGGGGCCATTCGGCGCCATGTTCTGAGTCCTGCCGCTCATTCAGTGTTCTGGTTCCTGGCGCTATGGGTCTAGTTAGTACACAGTATCGGCAATAGGCATTCGGAACTGGATGCCCCAACAAAACAACGGGTAACCGGCCCTTAACCAGTCGGTCAACCGGACGCCAAAAGCGTGGCGCTTTTGGTTCCCTCCGCTTGCGCTCCGGCGCCGGTTACCTAAGCGTTAAAGGCCTTGGCTTCGGTGTCCATTGGCTGGGTGCTGACATCGGCTTCAGCGGTTGCCCGCAGACAGAAAACATCCCTCAGTCTGGCAACGGTTTCGCCGGCCAGTCTGGCGTAGAGGTCACGGGGCAATCCGGCGCAGGATTCTGAGTTCAGCCTCTCATTCGGTGTTCTGGTTCCTGGCGCCATGGGTTAGATTGGTACACAGTATCTGGAGTAGGCATTCGGTATTGGGTGCCAGTTCAAAAACCAAGGGTAAACAGGCCCTTAACAAGTCGCATCAGTACGCGGCCTACGGCCGCCGGACACCCTTTCCGTGGCTCCTCCGTCGCCACTCCAAGGGTGCCGCTGTGCTCAGCGTTAGGAAGGAAATCATGAAACCGAAGATCAGCATCATCACGCTTGGTGTGGAGAATCTGGAGAGGGCCACCCGTTTTTATGGCGAGGGGCTCGGTCTGCCAAAGCACGACTTTGAAGGTGGCAATATATCCTTTTTCAGCCTGGAGGGAACCTGGTTAGCACTTTACCCGCGGGAAGAGTTAGCCAAGGACATCGGGTTAGCCATTTCCACTCAGGCTGGCTTCTCCGGCATTACATTGGCCCATAATGTAGCAAGCAAGTCAGAAGTTGATGCTGTTCTTAGTCAGGCTGTATCCGCAGGTGCCCAACTTATCAAACCAGCGGTGGAGGTTTTCTGGGGCGGTTACTCCGGTTACTTTCAAGATCCGGAGGGTCATTACTGGGAAGTAGCCTATAACCCTTATCAGGATCTGACGTAATGTCGGGACCATCGGCATTTCCTAACAATCACAGGCACGGCGACGTCTACTACATTGCGGCTTCGCCTCCATTCCGCAGCCGCGCGTGCTGTTGGCGTTATGCGCCCAGAGCACAAGGGTCCTCCCTCCGGTCTTGACCTTCTCTCAATCCCCTCTATAATGGATACACAATTGTGTTACCAATGTGTGCCCAAATGTCCAAGTCAGCAAACTATCGAATAAGAGTCGAACCTGATCTCCATCAGCAATTCCTAGATACCTGCAAAGCCGAAGACAGGCCTGCCGCCCAGGTTATTAGGGAATTTATGAGGGAGTATGTTAATAAATGCAGATTCGCTAGACAGGCAGATTTATTTGTGGCGGAGCCACAAAAAGCTTACCTAAATGAGGAAAAACAATGAGTAATCTACGCTGCATTGAAATATGCGCCGGGGCCGGAGGGCAGGCATTAGGATTAGAGAAAGCCGGTTTTGAACCTGAAGCATTGGTAGAAATCGACAAGCATTGCTGTGAAACACTAAGGTATAACCGGCCTAGTTGGAGTGTCATTGAGGCTGATATACGTGAGTTTCATGCTGACAAATACAAGAATATCGACTTACTGGCAGGTGGTGTGCCTTGCCCACCTTTCTCAAAAGCAGGGAAACAGCTTGGGCAAGGCGACGACCGAGATTTATTTCCCGAGGCGCTAAGGTTAGTAGCTGAATGCAAACCCAGAGCAGTAATGCTTGAGAATGTGCGCGGGTTTCTGGACGCGGTATTTGAAGACTATAGATGCAGTCTCAAACGGCAACTTGAGAAGCTCGGGTATATTACAGAGTGGCGCTTACTTAATGCTTCCGATTTTGGTGTGTCGCAACTAAGGCCTCGCGTCATTATTGTTGGCATTCGAAAAGATCTGGCCGAGAATTTTTCTTGGCCGACATCTCATAACTCTAACCCTAAAACGGTTGGGGAATTGTTATACGATCAAATGGCCTTAAAGGGGTGGAGAGGCGCGAAGAAATGGGTGAAGCAGGCAGATGACATTGCACCGACTATTGTAGGTGGCTCCAAAAAACACGGTGGACCCGACTTGGGGCCAACTCGCGCGAAACGCGCCTGGGCAACTCTTGGCGTTGACGGCATGGGCATAGCTAATGAGCCGCCAGAGAAAGATTTTGTTGGAATGCCTCGACTAACTGTTGAGATGGTGGCACGAATCCAGGGCTTTCCCGACGATTGGGTTTTCAGCGGTAAAAAAACTCCGTCTTATCGCCAGGTTGGAAATGCATTCCCGCCTCCGGTTGCACATGCTGTAGCTGAAAAAATATACGGATGCCTAACACACAAGAAAATATTCTCAATGGCGGTTTGAGTATGACAAAGAAACAGGGTGCCCGAGCAAGACTCAGAGCGCATTTTCTCGCAAACATCGGAAAGACAATGGACTCGGATGAGCTGCGAGAAGTTGCCGGAGGGATTACTGAGTGGGCAAGGCGTGTCCGAGAGCTTCGTAACGAGGAAGGCTATAGAATACTTACTCATAATGACAGAAGCGAACTAAAGGCTGGACAATATCTCCTCGAAGACCCAAAACCAATCCCAGCGTTCGAGCGAGCGATTTCAAAAGAAACTCGCGCCTATGTCTTGGATAGGAACGGTTTTACCTGTCAAATGTGTGGTGCGGTTGCCGGTGAGCCGCACCCTTATGATCCGACAAGAAAGACGCGGTTACACCTCGGACACATCATAGATAAAAGCCAAGGCGGAACTGACGACCCATCAAATCTCCGCGCATTGTGTTCAGTATGTAACGAGGGAGCCTCGAACCTGACATTAGATCGGCCAACGTCCCAAAAATTACTTATTCAGGTGCGAAGAGCCAGAGGCATAGATCAAGAAGAAGTGCTGAAGTGGTTGCTAAACAAGTACCCGAAACGTGCGAAGGAAATCCTTGGTGAGATAGAGACTTGAGAGCAAGTGATTCAAGCAAGAATCGCATAACAAAGCGCTGCACTCGGACAATTTTTCCACTGCGCTCCAAAATTGCCTGTGAGCGCGGCGTTATGAATAAAATACTTTCAACACTTGCGGTATTACTATTGGTGGGCTGTACACAATACAAACCATTTGATTCATATGATTACCATGTACCGCATCCTGAATTTCCCACAGTTAGGTCTTCGGATAGGGGATATGAATTTCAGATTGCTATTCACCGTTCGTGGAGAGACTCTATATATGTCGTCACGGGCAAATCTTACGATGACTATTACATTGGTTGGGTTATTGATGACTGGCAAGAATATGGATTAGATCCCTTAAAATACTCAAAAATTTCTCAATCCGAATGGACTAGTATAAAAAGTGCATTTGAAAAAATTGATTTCTTTAAATGGGATGTGCCTTGTTGGGAAAAGGCATATGAGGACGAAACTATATATTTCGATAAAGACGGTAAGTGCATAGAAATAGTCCAAATGGACGGCGGGGCTCTATCTTTCTTGGCGGTTACCCCTGAGAAAACTAAAGCTGTCTATTACGTAGGCGCCGAAGACAACGACGAAATTGTTAAGTTTGCGGAATTTGTTCTAAAAATAGCCGGAGTTAAAAAGCACAATATTCCAAGGTGGGGATACCAACATTAATCAAAAAATTCATAACAAACGCAGCAACGCGGACCCAGCAAGCATTGACCTTGAAAAGCAGGCCAATAAACGCTTGCAGGCCCGGTTCTGCGGGCGTTATGTCACAGCACTGATGATTGATACGGGTCAATACCAGCGTCGTTTAATCTGCCTAGAATGAGAAATTAACCTTAAGGATAAAAATATGAACATTAAATCCTATGTAGCTTGGGACGCAAGTGTTCGTTGGTTTCATTGGATCAATCTGCTTTGCATCATCGGGCTAATGGCCATTGGCATCGTTATTTTGAACAGCAGCGCGCTAGGTGTCTCGGACAATGGAAAGATCCTGCTGAAGACCGTACACGTATTGATAGGTTATGTGTTCGCGTTTAATTTATTGTGGCGTCTTATCTGGGCGTTTATAGGCAGTGATCGCGCGCGATGGCGAGCCATTTTACCTGGCGGAAAAGGTTATCTGAATGAAATCAAAGACTACACCGCTGCTTTCAAAGCGGGGCAGCCACGGCAATACATAGGGCACAATCCCCTTGGCCGTATCGCCGTTGTCCTCCTGCTTTTTTTAATGTTCACCCAAGCCGTCACCGGGCTCGTACTGGCCGGGACGGACATCTTTTACCCACCCTTTGGCTCGTGGATCGCAAACTGGATTGCAAAACCCGGGGTTGATCCTGCCACACTCCTCCCCTACGCGCGGGATACTTATGATGCAGCGGCCTATGAGGCCATGCGAGCTTTTCGAGCGCCGTTTATTGAGATTCACGAGATTGGCTTTTATGCACTTTTGTGTTTGATCGTGATTCATATTGCCGCCGTTGTGGTGACCGAAATACGCGAAGGCGGCACTTTAATAACCGCCATGTTTACTGGTAAAAAAATGCTGTCTGAAATCCCTAAGGATCTGAAAGAAACGCCAAAAGTCAAGAAAGAAGCAGATTAAATAACTACACTTTTTCTCTGAAGGTGCCATGTTCATTGAGTCAAATCTGACATAACAATCGGCTGCTATCGGACAGTCAAAAACTCCGGCCGAAAAACGGCCTCCATTTTTACCTGCCGCAGAGCCGGGCGTTAGGCTTCCAATTGAGCTTCAGAATAAGGATATAAAATGACTCAAGATCTAAGGATTTATGCAAAGGGATTAGCTTTCTCAGATGGTATCTACGATCTACGTACTCTAGAAGCCCTTATAACCAATTATAGAAAAATCCTAGATCGACTCGTCGCCGTACAGCTTGGCAAAAAGCAGGTTTCTCCTGACCTAAAAAGTCAGCTCGATTACGATGTTCGTATAAACCAGGGTTCAATTGAATTACTCATCAATTTTGCTCTTGAGCATAGAGAGTACATCGCTGCCTTCGCGGCAGACGGTGGAGCAGCCCTGTCTAAAGTTATTGTTACGTTGCTCAGAGATGCCGTAAAACTCAGAGAGAAGGCATCTGAATGTATTGAGAAAGGGTTGCCTATAAATATAAATATTTCTAATAGCTTTAATATCGGCTATAAGATAACCAATACAAATGTGTCTTACGATGAAAATACAGGCACAATTCTCATTAACGACCCCAAAATATTATGGGCGGCCCAAGTAACTAGATCACCGGTAAACGGCTTGCTATCACAGATTGATGGTAAATTTGTGGAATTCATAGATATTAATAGCGTCAGTGACGAATTTAGATTTACCCCTGACCAACGAAACATCGTCGGAAAACAAAAAGAAGAGTTGCCAACAACACTTAATATTATTGGCCGCTTAGATATGGTGGCATTTTCCGCGCATCGTGGCAGCATCATTTCTGATGGTGAGCGGTTTAGCGTAACGTGGGATGATCAAATACGATCTAAAATGCAGAAGTTGGCAGATATTGAAGGCGTTATATTCAAAGTTCGTCCAGTGGTCGACCACAAGAGACTAGACAATGAAACTATCGGTTTTCATGTATTGGATTGCGGAAACCCACAACAAAGTTTCAAGGTGTAAAGTGCTAACAAACGCGTCAATCAGGACGCTCGCAAGCTCGCGCCTATTACGCGGTCGTGTAGGGCACATTGCCAAGATTACGAGGTACCGATAATGTCTGAGAATGAACAATCGCCATTCGTGCAACCATCTTACCGTTGGGCGGCTCGTATCATAGATTTAGGTCTATGGACTCCTATAGCCCTTCTTGTTTTTGTCCCCTGCTTATTAGCGATAGATTCAGTTGCAGGAGGGCTGGTAAACGAAGCAAGCAAGGCAACACTTACTACTTTCGTTATATCTGGTGCCATTTTTCTTTTCCTTTTAATGGCCATCGATACGTTCATTGGCGCAATGTTCGGTAACACCCCAGGGAAAGCCTTGATGCGGATTCGGGTCACGGAACCAGATGGAACATCTCTCACAATAGGCAGGCGTTTCAAGCGTAACGTAGGCGTTGCTACTGTAGGCTTTGGTTGGTCTGTTCCATTCCTCGGTTGGCTTCTAATGCTAGTGCAGTATTTCGTCACGAGAACAGGGCGGGAAACGACCTATGACAAATCAATGGGCTTCTCCGTTAGCAAAGTAGCGCCAATAGAAATATGGCGCGGTTTACTTTGTGGAGTTGTATTTATCGTAGCAATGCTATTTCAAACGCTATCAACACAGCTCGCCAACGAAGTGGCTAACCCGCGTGGTTGGTATATAGGCTTGCAGGCTATCGGTAATGCGGCGCGTGATTCTGAAGCCCTATAACAAGGCCATCAAATTCGCTCCCTTCGGTCGCCGAACGCTCGCAAGCTCCCGCCGTTTATGGCCGCGTTAATGAGTGATAAGGGCTTACCAGCGTAAGCTTCCCCGCCAAGTAGACAATTCAAAACCGGAGTTTTCCAGCGTTTGTTGCCCGTAAATCAGCGGTGGCAGACAACCCAGCGAATCAAACGGTTTATATGGGACGCTATTCATCAGGTAAATAGGCAATTCCGCGAATCAGTTTTCTGATCAGGCTCTCAACGGGATAGGGCTGGGAATGTTCGCCGTAGAGAGAAAGGGAGGCGTAAAAGTGGGTGATAAAATACGCCACCAGTGCGCGATCCACTTTTGACCCTTTAGCCGCGTCAACCTCATCGAAAAAGGGTTCGAGTATTTTCTGATAGAGCTTGACCCGGGAGTCGAAATTCCTGAGGCTCAACTTTCTCAGGAAGGCGGGATCGGTGAGGTTGAGCTTTTGGGTCAGTCCGCCCCGGAAGAACTCCGCCAGGTAGTTGACCACCACATCCAGCCTGTCTTCCTTCGCCGGGTTTGCCTTTATGGCATCTTCAAGCCCCTTTGCGAAATCGGCGCGGACTTTCAGATACACTGCCTCGACAATTTCGTCCAGGTGGCCGAAATGGCGGTACATGGTGGTACGGGAAATGCCGGTCCGTTCGCAGATATCGGTCATTTTGACGCCTTTCTCGCCGTGCTCGACGATCAACGCCAATGCCGTATCGATTATTTTCTTCCGGGTCTTCCTGGCCCTTGGGCCCAGTTCTTCAGGGGCTTTTGCCACAGTTATTTACAGCCTCGTTTTGTATTCGCCATTGTAACGTTGTTTGTATCAACGCCCGATACCTTATCAGACTGGGGTGGGGCAGATCAGCGGGTAGCCTCTAAACCGGTTGGCGGGCACTACAACAACGCCGCCGGTGATCGGCGACCTTCAGTGATCGGCGAGTAGCCTTAAGCACTCAAGGTTGATAACCGTTGAATCACCGGGTTGCCCCATGCCTCGCCCGTAACGACTCCTTCCTTGCCGCGACCTGACATTGCCTTCAGGTCTGAACTCTNNAAAANGTTACANAAAATAAGATATTGCAACTTTNAAGNNGTGCGTGCTATTGTCGCCAAATAGTTGCAAAAACNGTGTCATATGNAACTATANGTCCCAAACACCAAAACACTATAAAGCGCACTTGGCGAAGAGGAAATATGTTTAATATCAGANTGTTAACAATTGGTTCCGCGGTGTTGCCGACAGCGGTTGCCCTTGCAGCGAGTGGCGACGTGTTTGCCCAGGCATCTTCAACGGCCCTTGAGGAAATCGTTGTCACCGCGCGGCGGTCGGAGGAGAGCCTGCAGTCCGTGCCCGTCACCGTTACAGCGTTCAATGAAGTGGATATACGCCGTAAGGGGATTTTCAATATCGAGGATATTCAGCTGGCAACGCCAGGGGTTTACCTGTCGGGCTCCGGGGCGAGAAGTAACCCGGTGTTCATGATTCGGGGGCAGTCCAAGGCGTTGAGCGGAAACATGGCTCCCGCCGTTGTGACCTATTTCGGCGAGGTGCCGGAGCCCAACTGGGGCAGCTATATCCCCCAGTACGACCTGGAAAATATCCAGGTGCTGAAGGGGCCGCAGGGCACCCTGTTTGGCAAGAACACCACCGGCGGTGCGATTCTCTTTACCCCGGCAGCGCCGACATTCGAACCCGGCGGCTATGTGACCCTGGGTATTGGTAAAGAGAATCAGCAGAAGGTTGAGGCGGCGGTGAACTTTCCCATTATCGAGGACAAGTTGGCAGCCCGAATCGCCATCCTCAGTAACCGTCGCGATGGTTACAGTTACGATCTTGGCAATAACGAAGAACTGGACGAAGACGATATCAAGGCGTTCAGGGCGTCGATTTTGTGGACCCCGACTGACAGGATCAGTAACACCTTCATTTTTGACATGATGGAAAGCAACACCAACCAGGACGCCATCGTTCCTCTTGAGTACGTTCCCGGTGGTGTTCTGCCCGGGCTTTTCGGTTTTACAAACAGCCTGCGCGACTTGATTGAGGCGCAGGACGACCGGGGTCCCCGCAAGGTCATTAATGTCACGGACACCTCGGATCGCACCGAAAAGACCCTGATCAATAACCGCACTGAAATCGAACTGACCGACAGCCTGTCCCTGGTGAACATTTTTGGCTACCGGGACATCGAAGTGGAGTTCCACAACAACTCCGATGGCTTGCCGAGGATCCCCCTCGATAGCGGCATGGGCGAGATCAGTTTTATCAAGAGTGCGGGGCGCCACTACCTTGAGCAATACAGCAACGAAACTCAGCTGCTCGGACAATCGTTCGATGACCGGTTGAACTGGCGGGTGGGCGCCTTCTGGTCGGAGTACAAGCCCACCGGGCCCGATGGCACAGCGGTGTCGTTTATCGCTCCCCGTCCGACTTCGTACACGTTCTTTACAGAAGAAAGCAAGGCCATCTTTGTCAATGGCTCCTACGATCTGAGTGATTTCGTTGAGGGTGTCTCCGTTGATCTCGGCGTCCGCTATACCGAGGATGAACTGACCGCGTGTACCGGTATAGGTGCGGGTCCCGGGGCCGGCGGCCTGGACGTCGAGCCCGCTGACTGTGACAAGGCCAATGCCGATGTTATCGCGGCGGCCACCACCAACGTGGGTGACTCACAGGAGTTGACCTGGTCGGCCGGTTTGAACTGGCAGGTCAACGATGATCTGTTCACCTATATTGTGGCGCAGCATGGCTATCGAGCCGGTACCATCAACGGTCCGACGTTCAGTGGTCGCCTGGCGAAATATCAGGCCACGGAGCCTGAAACCGTTACCAATTTCGAGGTCGGTTTACGCGCTGACTGGGCCGTCGGTCCCGTGGATGTTCGTACCAATGTGTCAGCCTTCAAGGCCATGTACAAAGATGTTCAGGCGCCGATCAGCGGTGTGTCAACAAATCAGGCTGGCTGTCTGGCGTTCCAGGCTGCCAATCCCGGTGTCGAAGTGCCTCCGACTGACCCTGTAACCGGCGCAATTCTGTCGCCAGATGGTTCCTGTACACCGTCGGATGACCCCTCCGGTAATACACTGATGGCCAACCAGGGCGAAACCGAGGTCACCGGGATGGACCTGGAGCTGGTTGTCGCGCCGATTGAAAACCTGACTGTGTCTGTTGGTGCGAGTTATCTGGATACCGAGACCAAAAAGATTACCAGTAACCCTGACCTGGCACCCTGGCTTGCGGCGGTAGACGGCATACGTTTTGAATTTGTGGCCCGTAAGACCGCCACCGTAGCGATCAATTACGAGTTGCCCATCGACAGCCCCATGCTGGAGTCCATCAATTCCCATGCCGACAACTACTGGACAGACGACATTTCCTTCGCCGGCGCCTGGATGATGCCGGGGTACAGCGTCACCAATGCTCGTGTGGATTTTATCGGCCTGGGGACACCAAATCTGGAGCTGGCATTTTGGCTCCGCAATGCCTTTGATAAGGAGTACGCAGCGGCAGGATCCATTGCCGGATCGCTGTACGGATTCAATGCTGCGATTATGGGGCCGCCCAGACTCTACGGCGCCGAACTGCGGTACAGTTTCTAATCCCGCTAAGACACAGGCGCGGCGGGGGTGAACCGCCGTGCCTGATTTTATAACTAATGATGGAGGTGAAAGTGGACGATCCGCGGTTGTACTCGTGGCCAGACCTGCCCCTCGCGGTGGTAATCGGTGCTGGCGGTATGGGGTTGGCCGTGGCCAAAAGGCTCGGGCAGCATGCACGCCTGTTAATCGCCGATCTCGATGCTGAACGGCTCGAATCGGTGAAAAGCGACCTTGAAGCCGGGGGGTACTGGATACAAACCGCCCCTGTGGACGTTACTGATCAGGCCTCGGTAACGTCGTTTGCAAGTACCGTAGAACAAATGGGCGGCTTTGATTCCCTCGCCCATGTGGCTGGTCTTTCTCCGAGTATGGCGAATTGGCAGACGGTGATGTCTGTCAACCTTCGGGGCCCGGCCCTGATGGCTGAGAAGTTATTGCCCCACGCCAACAGGGGAAGCGCCGCTGTGTTTATCTCGTCACTGGCCGGTCATATGGCGACGTTTAACCCGGAAGTGGGGAAAATCCTTGCTGATCCGCTCGCCGACGATCTGATTGAACAGCTTGACAGGGCGTTGGGCGCGGAGATGAATTCCACCCTCAGCTATCTATTGTCAAAGAAGGCATTAATCAATCTCTGCCAGCGCCTCGCCGCGTCCTGGGGACGCGAAGCCGCCCGTATCAATTCGGTGTCGCCCGGGCTTATTGCTACCCCCATGGGGGCACTTGAGTTCGAGAATCAGCCATCAAAATTTGACCTGCTGGAAAAGACGCCGATAAAACGTCAGGGGAATGTCCACGAAATCTGTGATGCCGTGGAATTTTTATTGTCCCCAAAAGCGTCCTTTATCTCCGGCACGGATCTACTGGTCGATGGGGGCATTAACGCAGCATTGAAGTTCGCGCAATGAGCGACGTCCCGCTGAGTGGTGACCCTTTTGATCATGACAACAGAACAAACTGTCCGCCAAATGTTAACAAGCGTATTGGCATTCAATCTGAATTTTCGCGAATTCGAGGAGTAATCTATGACCGCTCGCGCTGTCGAAAACCTGAACTTTGAAGATTTCGATCCATTCTCTGTGGAGTTTCGCAATGACCCCACTGCCTACCATTCCACGTTACTGGAAAACTCCCCGGCCTTTATGAAAATGGAAGGCGATGTTGCCTCCGCTTACGTCGCCAAATTCGAGCAGTGCATGCAGGTTCTGGGCAACTGGGAGTTGTTTTCCAGCGTGAAACCAAAGAATCTGCCGGGCATGCAGCGGGTGGACTTTTTCAACGGCATGCCGGTGATGAACTATTCCGATCCGCCGCAACACGACCGGCTGCGCCGGGTGGTGAATGTGGCTTTTTCCCCGGGGCGTGTCAGAAAGCTGGCCGAAGCCACGGATACCATCATCGACCAGTTATTGGGCAACATCGAACCGGGGCAGCCCTTCGACGGTATGCAGGACATAGCCAAACCCCTGGCGGTCAAGGTGCTTTTCGACGAATTTCTGGGTATTCCGCCGGAGGACCAGCATATCTTCTTCGAGTTTGGTGCGACATTCTTCCTGCTCGATAAGTTGAAGCCGGGTGACCCCAAGCCGAAGGAATACCTGGACGGCTGGGCGAAAGGCGAAAAGTACCTGCGCGGCGTTCTGGCAGAGGCGGGGAAGAACAACACGGATAATGTTTTGAGCCTTATCGCAGCCGCCAGCGAGAGTGGCACCATGTCTGACGCAGAGATGATGGCGATGGTCTGCGTGCTCTTCACAGGTGGGGTGCCGACAGTGTCGGCCATGGGCGCGTCAGCGTTGCATTACCTCGCTGCGAATCCCGAAATAGCTGAACGCATTCGCCAGGATGAATCCGTGGCCAGACCTTTCTGTGAGGAAACTTTCCGTCTTGACGCACCGGTTACTCTGGTGATGCGCTTCGCTACCCAGGACGTGGATGTTGGACCTCGAACCATTCTCAAGGGAATGCCGGTCTACACTATGATCTCAGTGGCCAACCGCGATCCCGATATTTATGAGAACCCCCTTGAGTTCAGTGTCGATCGCAAGAATATGCGGCACCTCGCCTTTGGCAATAGCACCCATGTTTGTATCGGAAACGCCATTACCCGCATGATTTTGCCAAAATTGGTGGTCGAAGCTGCAAAACGGCTCCCGAATCTGCACCTCAATCCGGAAGCCCAGGGTGAATGGGAAACCACTCCCCGGTCACGGCATCGTCTGAAAGTGCCGGTGATAGCCTGATTCGATGTCCACTCGCCTCGAGCGCGCAGCAGTCTGGTGTAAAGGCTGCTCGCTTTTACTTTCTGTTGAATAGGAGCCGTTACCTGTGAACGATAAAATTGATCCCGAAGGGCTGGAACTTGTCAAAGACATGCTCTCGCCGGAAGCCGCCGAAGCAATGGTCAACATGCCCGCGGATGAATTCGCCAGAGAGATTGGCATTCTTTCCATTAATAATGTTTTCGGCCCCCTGTGGACCCGTGAAGGCCTGTCCCGACGTGACCGGAGCCTGATCACGGTTGCTGCCCTGGTGGCTACCCGCGCCACCCATGAACTTCAGTACCATTTTCCCATTGCGATCAAGAACGGCGTTACCCGCGAAGAGCTTGAAGAGTTGCTTTATCACCTGACCGGGTACGTCGGCTTCCCGCCGGTTGCCTCAGCTCGCCAGCTGGCTGTGCAAATCCTGGATAGAAAAGTCGCCGAGGAAAAATCGGATACGATACTCAAATAAGTGCGCGGCGATCGCCGCGCTAGGCATTGTTGCAGTTTTGATTGCTTGCTTCCTCCAAAGGGCTTGTCCCTTTTTGCCCCTCATTCGGGGCTTTTTTGGTTTCGGGAAACCAGGCAGTTATTACTCTTTGGTTTGTCGCACTGTGATCAGAAATTACAAATAAGCCTGTCGGGATTACTGCGAAAACAGTCTCAATTGTTCGCTGCAATCATGGCTGTCTGGATTTCGGCCGTGCACGCTAAGGGGGTGACCCGTCAATTCTATGAAGGTGATGGGGCATTAACCCTCTGAGTCTCGAGTGCTGGCCGCGCCATTAACACCAGCAGCGCGGGCAGAACCAGAAAATCAAAGGCCAGGGCCCCGATCAGGATTATCCCGGTCAGGCGACCCATATCTGCGTTGAAGGAAACCGGCGAGAGCATCAGCAGCCAGAAACCGGCGACCAGCACGATCAGTGTGGTGCGCAGGGGGCGGGCGGTTTTGCCGAAGGCGAATTCGATGGCGCTTTCCGTGTCTTTGCCCTCCCTGCGGCCGCGCTGGTATTTGCTCAGGAAATGCACGGCGAAATCCACTACCACACCCAGGCAGACGCCGGCGACGCTGGCGACGGCAAAGCTGACCTTACCATTCATCAAATACCACAGCCCGTAGCCACTGGCGATGGGCAGGATGTTGGCGAGCATGCCCAGGAAGCCGAGCTTCCAGCTGCGCAGGGCAAAGAACAGCACCAGGGATACCATCAGTACGGCGATGGAGCCGCCCTTGACCATGCTGGGAATAAAGTGGATGTAGGACAGCTCCGCCATCAATGGAATGGTGCCGGTAACTTCCACATTCAGTGCCGGGGCATTGGCCGCGAACCAGTCTTCGATCTTGGCTTTGCCCTCCCAGATTTTCTGGCTGTCGCCTTCGTTGTAAATGGCGGTGAGGCGCACCGCGGACTGGTCGATGTCGAGCTGGTTGTTGAGCGCCAGGCCGTAGGGCAGGGACATTTCGTACAGCAGCAGGTATTGCGCGGCGAGGTCCTGCTGCTCCGGCAGCCGGTACCAGTCGGGGTCGTCGCCGTGCATGTTTTTGTTCAGGCGTTTGAAGGTGTCGGTCAGGCTGTTCACCCGGTCGATTTCCGGTTGCCCGCGCAGCCACTGGGCAAAGTTGTCGACGGTGCGCAGAAAGTCGGGATTGTTGACGCCACCCGGCTCGTTACTGAACACGGCGACATCCACCCGCAGGATGCCGGAAACATTTTCCTCAAAAAACTCCACCGCCTTGCGCTCCGGCGTGAAGGCGGAGAGCATGGCATTGGGGGCGTCGTTAAAGGCGTTCATGGGTATCAGCGGCAGCAGCGAACCGCATATCAGAATGGCAACCAGCACGATTTTTTTCGGGTTTCGGAAAACAAAGCCCGGTATCGCGGAAAGAAACCGGGATTGGGCCCGCGCCGGCCTCGCTTTCATGGGCATCATCGATAACAGGGCCGGCAGCAGTGTGACGGAGAGGATAAAGGCAACTGCAACGCCAATGGCCACGGAGATCCCGATCCGGCGCAGGGAGGGGAAGGTGGAGAAGGCAAAGGTCATCACCCCGAGCACGGTGGTGAGCGAGGTGAGAAACACCGGCGCCAGGTTGTCCCTGAGGCTGAGCCGCAAGGCATCCATCTTGGCCATGCCCCGGGCCATGGCGATCTGCATGCCTTCGATAATGTGAATGGAATCGGCGACAGCCAGAGTCATGATCACCACCGGCGAGATGGCGCTGCAGGAATCGATGACCCAACCCCACCAGCCGAGCATGCCCATGGTGCCGATCACCGTGAACAGCACGACGGCGCCGGTGGCGACGATGGCCGCGCCGGAGCGGGTAACAAAGCCGAGAATAAGCCCCATCACCAGCAGCATGCCGGGAATCAGTGTTGTGCTGTCCTGGATGGCGTATTTGCCCAGGGCATGGTTGACGGTGACCATGCCGGTAACTTCAAAGTGGGTGTCGGGATGGTCTGCCTTGTACTGGTCGACCATGTCGTTGACAGCGTCGATGATCTGTTCGTGGGCGGCGGCGGAGCCCAGGTCGTCGGGAATTTCAAAGGTGATGCTGACCACCGCCACGTGCTGCTTTTCCGAGACCAGCACACCGTTCAGGCTGGGTTCATTGGCTGCCACGCGGCTGGCTTTGGTGCTGAGGGCATTGCTAATCGGGTCATCCGTGGGTACAAGATCCCCGACAAAAAGGTCGTCCCCCCGGGCCTCGGTGTGCTGAAAGTTGGTGACGGAATCGACCCGCGAGGTATGGGGCAGCAGCCAGGCGTCGTCGGTGACCCGCTGAACCAGCGCCAGGGTCTTCGGTTTGAATACCACCTCGTCCTTCGGGGCGATGGCAATCAGCAGGTTGTGGTTTTCACTGAAGATGGCTTCGATCTCGTCGAGCCGCAGCAGGGCGGGGTATTCCGGATCGACAAAGGCCTTGTAGTCCGACAGAACCGCAATGCGGGGCACACCGAGGGCGGCGAGGATGACCAGGATCAGCGAGAGCAGAACCACCGGCCAGCGCCAGCGCAGACAAAAGTTGAGCAGGGTGTTAACCATGGATATGACTACCGCTTATTGTTATGGTGATTTGTGTCCGTCGTTCGGGCCAGGGTTTGTCGAATGCGACGGGGCTATTTAATCACAGGCGGAGTCTGCGCCAAAGATCGGTATTTTCGCGCGCGCATCGGTCGGCAGGTATTTCTTTTCTCCGTTTCGACGGCAGCT